>WLDE01000069.1 GCA_009704985.1 Actinomycetota bacterium
CAGCGGGACGTGACCGACAAGGGCGGCACGCAGCGACTCGGTGCGTTCTACGCGATCCTGGAACCCGGCACCCGTGTGTACCAGGCCTACGGCGAGCCGGTCGTGAGCGAGCGCCACCGCCACCGCTACGAGTTGAACGCCCAGCTGAAGCCGCGGCTGGAGGCCGCCGGTCTGCGCTGCAGCGGCCTGTCGCCCGATCGTCGCCTCGTGGAGTTCATCGAGCTCGACGACCACCCGTTCTGGGTGGCCACCCAGGCGCACCCTGAGTTCAAGAGCCGCCCCGACCGGCCGCACCCGCTGTTCCGCGACCTGGTGCACGCCGCCCTCGCCCGGCACGAGGCGCGAGCGCCGCACCTGGTGGTGGTCGAGCAGGTGGGCGAGCCGTCGGTCGCATGAACGACGCCGCCGCCGACGGTTCGGTGCCGTCGACCGGTTTCCGGCACCTCGACGACCGCCTCGTGCACCAGGGGCACGTGTGGCACGTGGCCGTGGGCCGCTTCGAGTCGCCCGACGGCGAGGTGTTCCACCGCGACGTCGTTCGCTCACCCGGTGCGGTGGCGGCGGTGCCGCTGCTGTTCGACGCGGAGGGCACGCCGACGGTGGTGCTGGTCCGCCAGTACCGCGCACCGTTCGACGACCACGTGCTCGAGGTGCCCGCCGGGATGCGCGACGTCCCCGACGAGCCCACGGACGTGACGGCTGCACGTGAGCTGGTGGAGGAGGTCGGGCTCGAGGCGGGGCAGCTCCGCCACCTGATCGACTTCTACCCGTCGGCGGGGATGACGAACTCGATCCTGTACCTGTACCTCGCCACGGATCTGCGTCCGGTCGAGCGGGCCACGCACGGCCCGGAGGAGGCGCACTCCGAGGTCGTCCACCTGCCGCTGCGCGACGCGGTCGACATGGTGCTGCGTGGTGAGATCGTCGACGCGAAGACGGTGATCGGGCTGCTGCTCGTGGAGCGCGAGCTGCGCCAGTCCGGCTCGATGGGCTGACCGTGTCGCGCCGCGGCCCGGTCGCGTCCGCCCGCTCCGAGGGCGCGTGGGACGAGGGGCTGCTGCCGCTGGAGGCGGAGGAGTTCCTGTCGTGGATGGCGGCCGAGCGCGGCCGCTCGGCCAACACGCTCGCCGCCTACCGGCGCGACCTCGACGGGTACTGGCGATGGATGCACGAGCGGGGTCTCGACCTGACGAGCGTCGCGGGCACCGACATCGAGGCGTTCGTCGCGCGCCGGCGGACGTCGGCGGCTCCTGCGTCGGTCGCTCGGCAGCTCGCCGCGATCCGGATGCTGCACCGCTTCCTCGCCGAGGAGGGGCATCGCTCCGACGACCCGACCGGTGATCTCGACGGTGTGCGCGTGCCCGCGGGTCTGCCGAAGCCGCTGAGCGAGGCGGAGGTGGCGAGCCTGCTCGACGCCGTCACCGGTTCCGACCCGGTGGCGCTGCGCGACCGGGCGATGCTCGAGTTCCTCTACGCGACCGGCGCCCGCATCAGCGAGGTGTGCGGTCTGTCGATCGGTGACGTCGACCTCGAGCACCGCACGGCCCGTCTGTACGGCAAGGGTGCGAAGGAACGGCTCGTGCCGGTCGGAAGGATCGCCGTCGCGGCGATGGCGGACTGGCTGGGGGAGGGGGGCCGCCGTCACCTCGAACCCGCACGGTGGGCGCGGCGCGGCGACGCGGAGGCGATCTTCCTCAACCAGCGTGGTGGTCGGATGTCGCGACAGCTCGCGTGGTCGGTGGTGAAGTCGTACGGGCGCCGTGCCGGCATCGACGAGGGGCACCTGTCGCCGCACGTGCTGCGTCACTCGTGCGCCACGCACCTGCTCGAGCACGGCGCCGACCTCCGTGTGGTGCAGGAGTTGCTCGGTCACGCATCGGTGTCGACCACGCAGGTGTACACGAAGGTGAGCCCCGAGCGACTGTTGCAGGTGTACCGAACCGCGCACCCGAGGGCGACGAAGGGTCGAGCCCGATGAGCGCGCTCACCCACGTCGCCCACCTGGCGCGTCGCTTCGCCGGTTCGCTGTCGAGCGCACCACCACCCGCCGCCGACGACACCTGGGCGACGTCGTTCATGACCGAGGCGGAGGCGGAGCTGTGGCACCGGTTGTCGAACGCCGATCGCCGGCACGCCGTCGCCGTGGCCCGCCGCTTCGCCGAGCGTCGCCCGGCGGCGAGCCGTGAGGAGATGGCCGCCGCCTGCCTGCACGACGTCGGCAAGCTCGAGGCGGGGCTCGGCACGTTCGGTCGCGTGGTGGCGACGATCGTCGGTCCCCGCACGGCGAGGCTCCGCACCTACCACGACCACGAGGAGATCGGCGCCCGCTGGTTGGAGGAACGAGCCTCGTCGCCGGTCACGGTCGCGCTCGTGCGCCGCCAGGGCCCCGCCGCCGCCGACCTCGAATGGTCCGACGACCTCTGACCCCGCTGGAGATGCCGGAAACGCAGGGGATGCTGGGGCGGCGAGCCGGCCGGCCCCGATCCAGGTCGACCGGGCACGATGGGTCCGTGTGGATCCGAGCGAGCCGGATGACGCCGCTCACCGGGATGTGCGCGTGGTCGATCGTCGTCGGGACGCTGTTGCTCGCGTCGGGGGAGACGTCGTTGGTGCTGCCAGGTGCGAGCCTGGTCGTGGTCTGCGTGTCGCTCGTCGTCGCCCATGTGTCCCGTGCCGGCGTGCGCCTCGATCCGGACGGCGTGGCGATTCGAGGAGTGCTCCGCCGGCGCCGAGTCGGCTGGGCAGGCATCGCGAGCATCCGGACCGAGTATCTGGTCGACTACCGCGGGACGGCGGGTGATGTCGTGCGGTTCCTGGACGCGCGTGAACGCCCGGTGGCGGGGGCGGTCCCGGTCCCGGTGCTCGTGAAGGAATCGGCGACACGTTTCGAGACGTTCGTCGCGCTCCACGGCATCGGCGTTCCGGTGAACCCACCGAGCGATCCTCGCGCCCGGTTCGAGGTGTGGCGGCCCGATCCGTTCGACCACGATCCGTTCGAGTCGATCCGGACGGTGCGGCGAGCGGTGGTCGGGCCGTACGTCGTGATCGTGCGACCGCGAGGCGACCGCTTCGTGGCGCTGACGATCGACGAGCGGACCGGCGAGCCGGTGGTGGTCAGCGACGACCGGGCCGACCTCGCCTCGGCGATCGAGGCCGCCGTCGACCAGATCCGCGACGCGCAGCGGCGGCACGCCCTGGAGGGATGACTCCCACGGGATCGACGGCCCGAGATGGGTCGAAGGGCCGTGGTGCGGGCCCGGCCGGGTGGTTGGCTGGTCGTGGAGACGAGCCGAGGAGGTCGCACATGAGGCGCGCATGGATGGTTCTGGTGGCGCTCGGTGGGTTCGGGCTGCTCGGGTGCAGCGACGATCTCGAACCCGCCCCGACGGACGGCACGACCGGACTGGCCAACCCGGCATCGACGTTCTGCGTCGACCAGGGCGGCACGGTCGAGATCGTCACCGAAGCGGGTGGCGAGGTCGGCTACTGCAACCTGCCCGACGGCACCCGGATCGAGGAGTGGGAGTACTTCCGTCAGATGACCGGCAACACCCAACCCTGACGCGCCCTCCGAGCGTCGGCAGGAAGTGCTGCACCGACACCGGCGCGGATGACAGGATCCGGTGGTGCGTCGATGGTCGTTCCTGATCTCATCGGTTGTCAGTTGCTCCGTCCTCGTCGCGCTCGTCCCATCCGCGGCCCCCTCGACGGGCGTGCCGACGGTGGCCCACGCTGCGGCCGACCCGTCCTGGAACGGCGGGGCCGAGCTGCCGATCCCGGGAACGACGGTGGGGGCGACGGCGAGGATGCGTCTCGACGTGGCCGGGGGTGGGGCGGCGTACGTGACGGTCATGGAACAGGCGAACCCGCTGCCACCGGCTCGTGTGGTGTACGTCGACTGGACCGGAGCCATCTCGGCCGGCTTCGGGGTCGGCGGTTCGATGACCGTGCAGTCGGCCGATCTCTCCCAGCGCATCGACGACGTCGGCGACGGTGTCGCGCAACGGCTGAACCGGCTCTACGTCGCGGGTCGACGCGGCGGGGACTGGTTCGTGTCCGCGTGGACGCTGTCCGGACAGCAGGACACCGGTTTCGGCACCGACGGGTGGGTGAGGGTCACGCCACCCGGCCACACGGTGTCGCCCAGCTGGCCACCGGTCCTGCGGGTCGACCCCGACGGTCGGCTCGTCGTGGTCGGCTGGGTCGTCCCCCTCGGCGGGGGAGCCGGGCGGCTCGCGTACGTGAGGCTCCACCCGGACGGAACCGCCGACACCTCGTTCGGCGCAGCAGGGACCGGCGTCGTGCTGCAGGCGATCGGGCGCGAGGTGGACAACACGACCGGGTCGGTCGGCGGAGCGTTCGGCTCGTACCCGCTCCACGTGACCGGCACGAACGCCGAGGGTCTGGGGTTCGTGACCGCGATGGGCATCGACGGCGTTCCCGTCGCCACCTTCGGGACGCAGGGCGTCGTCGTCGACTCCTTCGCCGGATGCGGGCGTGGAATCACCGGTGCCAATGGCAACGAGCTGTACGTCCTCTGCCAGTACCCCATCTTCGCGGCGCAGGTCGTCGGCGTCCGCCGGTTCACGATCGATGGCGCCCTCGACCGTTCCTTCGGTGACGGCGGCTGGGCGTTGGTCCCCGCCTCGACGTCGGCGAACTCCCGTGGCCAGACCATCGGCAACGTGGACGGCCGCATCGTGGTCGGCGGCGCCACGACCGACGCGACCGACATCTTCGGCGGACCGGACTGGGACGCCGCCATGTGGGCGTTCACCCGCAACGGACAACTCGACCTCGGCGTGGGGGAGCGTGGCGTCGAGCGGATCCGGGCGACGGGGAACGCGGACGTGGTCGATCTGGCGCGGGCCGCCGGGCCGAACGGGGTGTCCGTCGCAGCACTGGTGACCGGCGGTCCGTCGTCACCGAGCGTCAGCCTGACGCGCCGGGTGCTCTCCTCAGCGCCGGCGACGACCTCGGCCCAACCGCTGCAGACGGCACAGCGCGTCCTCGACACGCGGTCCGGCGTCGGCGCGCCCGCCGGGCGCCTCGCGGGTGGGCAGGTGCTCGAGCTGTCCGTGACGGGGCCGTCGGGGGTGCCGGCAGATGCCCTCGCCGTCGCGTTGAACGTCACGTCGACCGAGTCCGACCTCGCGGGCTACGTGACGGTGTGGCCGTGTGGAACGCGACGACCGACCGCATCGAACCTGAACTGGACGGCCGGCGCAACCGTGCCGAACCTCGTCTACGCCCGCCTCGGCACGGGAGGTCGGGTGTGCCTGTTCTCCAACGTCGCGACCCACCTGATCGCCGACGTCACGGCCTACTTCGGAGCCGACACCGACTACGAGCCGCTCCCTGCGCCGGAGCGGATCATCGACACGCGGTCACCGACGGACGCCAACGCGGGCAAGGTCGGCGGTGCCCGGTTGGCGCAGCTGTCGCTGTTGCCGCTGTCCGTGCCCGCCGGACGCACCCGCGCCGCGGTCCTGAACGTGACGGTGACCGAACCCGACGCACCCGGCTTCGTGACGGTCTACCCGTGCGACGAGCCTCGACCACTCGCGTCGAACCTCAACTACGTCGCCGGACAGACGGTGGCGAACCTCGTGACGGTGCGTTCCGACGGCGGGGTGTGCTTCTTCGCCAGTTCGACCACCCATCTCGTGGTGGACGCCCAGGGCCTCGTGCCGTTGGGTGGCGGTCACCGCCCGCTCGTGCCGACGCGCCTGCTCGACACCCGTGAGGGGCAGTTCGCGCGCAGGACCCTGGCCGGCGAGACGGTCTTCTTGCAGGTCGGTGGCCGAGCCGGCATCGCCGCGTCGGCGCGCGCCGTGACGCTGAACGTGACGGCGACGGAGCCCGAGCTCGGTGGGTTCGTGACCGTCTTCCCGTGTGGCGGTGGCGTTCCCGTGGCGTCGAACCTGAACGTCGGTGCGGGGGAGACCCGAGCGAACGCCGCCACCGTCGGGATCGGCCAGGCGGGCCAGGTCTGCCTCTACACCAACATCGCAACGCATCTCGTCGTCGACGTCGCCGAGTGGTTCCCGGGTCGATCGTCGATCGAGCCGATGCCGGTCCCCGTCCTCACGGGGTGACGCGGGATCGTCCGGGGTCAGCGGGGGAGGAGGCCGATGGCGTCGTAGGCGCGCTGCAGGGTGGCGGCGGCGACGGTGCCGGCGCGCTCGGCGCCGACGCGCAGCAGACGGGTGAGTTCGCCGCGGTCGTCGAGCAGCTCACGGTGGCGGCGCTGGATCGGCTCGAGCAACGCCACCACGGCGTCGCCGGTGTCGGTCTTCAGCGGCCCGTACTGGGTGTACCGGGTGGCCAGCGTCTCCGGTGACTCGCCGGTGCAGGCCGAGAGGATGTCGAGCAGGTTCGACACGCCGGGCTTGGCGGCGCGGTCGTAGCGCACCTCGCTCTCGCTGTCGGTGACGGCGCGCTTGAACTTCTTGGCGACGACCTTCGGGTCGTCGCTCATCCGGACGAGGCCCGCGTCGCTCTCGGCGCTCTTGCTCATCTTGGAGGTCGGGTCCTGGAGGTCCATCACCCGGGCGCCCGCGGCGGGCATGACCGCCTTCGGGATCACGAACGTGTCACCGAAGCGGCTGTTGAACCGGATCGCGACGTCGCGGGTGATCTCCACGTGCTGGCGCTGGTCGTCGCCGACCGGCACCTCCTGCGCGTCGTACAGCAGGATGTCGGCCGCCATCAGCGCCGGGTACGTGAACAGCCCCGCCGAGATGAAGTCGCCCTCTCGCTTGGCGGACTTGTCCTTGAACTGGGTCATCCGGCTGAGCTCGCCGTAGCTGACCGTGCACTCCATGATCCAGGCCAGCTGGCTGTGCTCGGCGACGTGGCTCTGCACGAACACGGTGGCGACCTGGGGGTCGAGCCCGATCGCGAACAGCCAGGCGGCGAGGTCGACCGTGGTCTCGCCCACGACACCCGGGGCGTCCGTGATGGTGAGCGCGTGGAGGTCGACGATGCCGTGGAAGACGTCCTTCTCGTGCTGGCCGGCCACCCAGTTCCGCAGCGCGCCCAGGTAGTTGCCCAGGTGGACGTCGCCGGTCGGTTGGATGCAGGACAGCACGCGGGTCACGGGGCACGAGGCTACCGACGGTGCCGGGCGGGCCGGGATAGATTTGGCCCTCATGGGTTTCGACGTGGCCACCCCCGTCTACGAGGGACCGTTCGACCTCCTCCTCCACCTCATCCTGAAAGAGCAGGTGGACATCCACGAGGTGCGGCTGAGCCTGATCGTCGACGCGTACCTGCAGGAGATCGAGCGGATGCAGTCGCTCGACCTGGAGGTCGCCACGGAGTTCCTGATGATCGCGTCGACCCTGGTGGAGTTGAAGGCGCGCCGCCTCCTTCCCGGCCGTGAGGACGTGGACCTCGACGACGAACTGGCGCTGTGGGAAGAGCGCGACCTGCTGCTCGCCCGCCTGCTCGAGTGCAAGACGTTCAAGGACGTGGCTGCGGTGTTCGGGCGCTTCGCCGACGACGCCGACCGCAGCTTCCCGCGCACCGCCGGCCCCGACGAGCGCTTCGCCGAGCTGGTGCCCGACCTCATGGACGGCGTGACCCCCAAGCGGGTGCACGCGGCGTTCGTGAAGGCGACCACGCCAAAGCCGGGGCCGCCGCGCATCGACCTGTTCCACGTCAACCCGATCCGGGCCAGCGTGGCCGACGCCCTCGTGGAGCTGATCGACGAGCTGCCCCGCGCGGGCCGGATCTCGTTCCGGCGGCTCACGAGCGGGCTCGTCGAGCGGCTCGAGGTGATCGTGCGCTTCCTCGCCCTGCTCGAGCTGTTCAAGCAGGGTGCGGTCGACCTCGACCAGTCCGAGCGCTTCGGAGACATCGAGATCGTGTGGCAGGGGCTCGACCGCGACGACGAGGAGTCGGTGCTGGCCATCGACGAGTACGAGGGCTGATCCATGAGCGACGACACGCACGACACGCACGACACGCAGGACGCGCACGACGCCGCGGCACCGGAGACGGCCCCGGAGGCGGCGCCGACACCGCAGCGGTTGCTGCCCGGCGTGCCCGACGCGGACACCGTGCGTGCGATCGAGGCGATCGTGATGGTCGCCGTCGAGCCGGTGCCGACGGATCTGCTGGCGCAGCTGCTCGAGATGCCGATCACCGTGATCGAGTCGCTCTGCGCCGAGCTCGCCCGCACCTACGACGAGGCCGGTCACGGCTTCCAGCTCGTGAAGGTGGCGGGCGGCTACCGCTTCCAGTCGCACCCCGACCTGTCGCCGTACGTCGAACGGTTCCTGCTCGACGGCCAGCGCGCCCGCATGAGCGCCGCCGCGCTGGAGACCCTGGCGATCGTCGCCTACAAGCAGCCGATCTCGCGTGCCCAGGTGGCGAGCATCCGCGGGGTCGACCCCGACGGCGTGCTGCGCACCCTGCAGGCGCGCGGCTACATCACCGAGGTCGCCCGCGACAGCGGGCCCGGCAACGCGATCCTGTTCGGCACCACGCCGGCGTTCCTCGAGAAGCTCGGGCTCGCCTCGATCGCCGACCTGCCCCCGATCGCCGAGTTCGTGCCCGGCCCCGAGGTCGTCGAAGCGCTCGAGCACGGCCTGCGCGTCGAACCGGCCGGTGGTACCCCAGCGCCGAACCCGGGTCCCGCCGACCCGGCCTCGTGAGCGGCCGGCGCGGCGACCGGGTCCCCGAGCCGCCGCTGTGGGAGCAGTGGGCCGCGGCGTCCGCGGCTATGCCGCAGGGCGAGCGGCTGCAGAAGGTGCTCGCGACCCGCGGGTGGGGCAGCCGTCGTGTCTGCGAGGAGCTGATCGCCGCGGGGCGGGTCACCGTCGACGGTGAGGTCGCGGTGCTGGGGCGTCGGGTCGACCCCGAGGTCGACCGGATCGAGGTGGACGGCGTGCCGATCGGCGCCCGGCCCGGGCTCGTGTACTACCTGCTCAACAAGCCGAGGGGCGTGGTCACCACGGCGAGCGACCCGCAGGGGCGGCCGACGGTGGTGGAGCTCGTGCCGGACGAGCCGCGGGTGTACCCGGTCGGACGCCTCGACGTCGACACCGAGGGCCTGCTGCTGCTCACCAACGACGGCGACCTCGCGCAGCGGCTCACCCACCCGAGCCACGGCGTCGAGAAGGAGTACCTCGCCACGGTGTCGGGCGGCCGGGTGGCCCAGGGCAGGATCCGCTCGCTGCGCGAGGGCATCGAGCTCGACGACGGGATGACCGCCCCCGCACAGGTGTCCCAGCCCGACAGCGGTGTGCTCCGCATCACCATCCACGAGGGCCGCAACCGGCAGGTGCGCCGGATGTGCGAGGCCATCGGACACCCGGTCGAGCGGCTCGTGCGGGTGCGGATCGGCACGCTCACCGACCGCACGCTCAAGCCCGGCCAGTGGCGCGAGCTGGGCCGGGCCGAGCTCAACGCGCTGATCGAAGCTGTCGGCGCGCGGGCACCCCGGTAGATTCGACGGCCGTGAACACGCCCGATCCGACCGGTGCCACCGGCACCCCGCAGCGCCGCGCCAACATCGCCGGCCTCGGCCTGATCGGCGGTTCCGTCGGCCTCGCCCTCGCGGAGCGAGGGTGGCACGTCACGGGCGACGACCTCGACCCGGCGCGCGTCGAGCGGGCCACCGCGATGGGCTGCATCCACGCCGCCGGCCTCGACCCTGCAGCGGAGATCACCGTCGTCGCCGTGCCGGTGATGGCGGTGGCCGACCAGGTGAAGCGTGCGCTCGCGGAGACGCGCGGTGTGGTGACCGACGTCGGCAGCGTGAAGCGCCCGATCGCGCTGGCGGTCGACGATCCGCGCTTCGTCGGCGGCCACCCGATGGCCGGCAGCGAACTCGACGGCCTCGACGGCGCCGACGGATCGATGTTCACCGGTGCGGTGTGGGTGCTCACGCCCACCCCGACCACGGCGGACAGCACGTTCTCGACGGTGGCCTCCGTGGTCGCCGACCTCGGTGCCGAGGTGATCGCCCTGCCGCCCGACCGGCACGACCAGGTGGTCGCGGTCATCAGCCA
The DNA here is from genome assembly GCA_009704985.1 of Actinomycetota bacterium. Classification (GTDB taxonomy): domain Bacteria; phylum Actinomycetota; class Acidimicrobiia; order Acidimicrobiales; family Ilumatobacteraceae; genus VFMC01. The sequence goes on from WLDE01000069.1 coordinate 10,023, forward strand.
CGTGCCGCACCTCACGGCCGCCACGCTCATGGACCTCGCGAGCGGTCGTGCCGAGGAGCACGCCGCGCTGCTGCGTCTCGCCGCCGGCGGCTTCCGCGACATGACCCGCATCGCGTCGGGCCATCCGGCGATCTGGCTCGACATCTGCGCCGAGAACCGGGTGGCGATCCTCTCCGCGCTCGACGGTCTGATCGGCGGGCTGCAGCACATGCGCGACGTGGTGTCCACCGAGGACCGCGGCGAGTTGCAGTCGTTGCTGCAGCGAGCGCGTGACGCCCGGGCCAACCTGCCGAGCCGCGTCAACCAGCCGAACGAACTGGCCGAGGTGCGCATCCCGATCCTCGACCGCGCGGGTGCCGCGGCGGAGATCTTCACCCTCGCCGCCGAGCTCGGGGTGAACATCGCCAGCTTCGAGGTGGTGCACAGCGTGGAGGGCGACCGCGGCATCGCGGTGGTGCTCGTCGACGCAGGCCGGGCCGACCTGTACCGGGGTGGGCTCATCGCACGCGGCTTCCGTCCCGCGGTGCAGCGTCTCGCATGAGCGACGCCGCGGCGCAGGCCCGCGACGCCGACGTGTACCGCGTGGTGCCGCTCGAGGCGCCGCTGTCGACGGACGTGCGGGTGCCGGGGTCCAAGAGCGTCGCCAACCGCGCACTGGTGTGTGCCGCGCTGGCCGACGGCACGAGCGTGCTCGACGGCGTGGCGCCCGGGGACGACACGGCGGCGATGCTCGACTGCCTGGAGCTGCTCGGCATCGGTGTCGGGCCGGGCGAGCGGTCCGACTCGGTTCGCGTCGACGGCACCGGCGGCCGCCTGGCGCCGGGCCCGCTGGTGCTGCCCACCCGGCTGGCGGGCACCACGTCGCGCTTCGTGACGGCCCTCGCAGCACTCGGCCCCGGCCCGTACACGGTGGACGGGTTGCCGCCGCTGCGCACCCGCCCGATGACGCCGCTGCACGACGCGCTGCAGGCGCTGGGCGCGCAGGTGACGGCAGGGGAGAGGTGGGGGCACCTCCCGGTGCAGGTCGCCGGACCCCTCGACGGGTCGACGGGACGCGTGGCCATCCGCGGCGACGTGAGCAGCCAGTACATCACCGGGCTGATGCTGATCGGTCCGTACCTGCCCCGCGGGCTCCGCATCGAGCTCACCACGCCGCTCGTGTCGCGCTCGTACCTCGGCATCACGGCCGCGGTGATGGCGAGCTTCGGGGTCGACGGCGTGGAGGTGGGTGACGACGTGGTGGCCGTGCCCGCCGGGCGGTACCGGCCCACCGCCTACACGGTGGAGCCCGACGCGAGCTCGGCCAGCTACCCGCTCGCCGCGGCGGCCGTCGCCGGTGGCACGGTGCACGTGCCGGGCCTCACATCGGCGTCGCTGCAGGGTGATGCGGTGTTCGTGCACGTGCTGGCCGACATGGGGTGCGAGGTCGTCGTGAACGACCAGGGCACCACCGTGACCCGCGACGGTCCGCTGCGCGGGATCGACATCGACATGGTCGACATGTCCGACCTGGTGCCGACGCTCGCCGTCGTGGCGCCGTTCGCCCACACCGCCACCACGATCCGCGGCGTCGGGTTCATCCGCGGCAAGGAGAGCGACCGCCTGGGCGACCTGTGCCGCGAGCTGCGGTCCGCCGGCGTCCGAGCCACCGAGACCGAGGACGGGTTGCGGATCGAGCCGGGGATGCCGCACGGCGCTCGGCTCGGCACCCACCACGACCACCGGCTGGCGATGTCGTTCGCGCTGCTCGGGCTCGTCACCGACGGCATCGAGGTCGTCGACCCGGCCGTCGTGTCCAAGAGCTGGCCGGGCTTCTGGCAGATGCTCGAGGAGCTCGCGTGAGCGGCGGACGCCCGGTGGTGGCGGCCTTCGACGTGGACGGCACGATCACCCGTCGCGACTGTGTGCGCCCGTTCCTGCAGCGCGTCGGCGGGGTGCGCTCGATCATCCTCGCCGTCGGGCGGCGACCGCTCGCTTCCGGACGGGCGCTGGTGCGCCGCGACCGCGACGCGCTGAAGGACGTGATCGTCGGTGGGGTGCTGCGCGGGCGCCGGGTGAGCGACGTGGAGGCCGAGGGACGGTCGTTCGCGTCGTACGTGCGCACCACGCTGCTGCGCGACGACGTGGTGGCCCGGCTGCGGTGGCACCAGCAGCAGGGCCATCGCACGGTGATGGTGTCGGCGTCGCTGCGGCCGTACCTCGAGCCGCTGGCCGCGTCGCTCGGCATGGATGCGGCGATCTGCACCGACGTGCTGCGCATCGGCGACACCTACGGCGCCCACCTCGACGGCGGCAACTGCCGTGCGGCGCAGAAGGCGGTGCGACTCACGGCCTGGCTGCGGGCCAACGGACTGGCCGACGCCGAGGTCTGGGCCTACGGCGACAGCCGTGGCGACGCCGAGATGCTCGCGATGGCGCACCGGGGGGAGCTGGTGCGGGGCAGTACTGTGCGGGCCGTGCCCCCGGAGACCACGCCGTGACCGCGGTCGCGCCCGCGCGTCCGTCGCTGCTGCGTGCACTCGTCGAGGAGGCCCGTCCCAAGCAGTGGCTGAAGAACGTGCTGGTGTTCGCCGCTCCCGGTGCGGCGGGTGTGCTCGACAACGCCGACTTCCTGGTGCCCGCCGTGGTGATGTTCGTGTCGTTCTGCATGGTGGCCAGCGGCGGCTACTACTGGAACGACCTGCTCGACGTCGAGAACGACCGCAACCACCCGACCAAGCGGAACCGCCCGATCGCGAGCGGTGCGATCCCGCTGCCGATCGCCTGGGCGGTCGGCACGTCGCTGCTGATCGGCGGGGTCGCGGTGGCGGCGATCTCGAGCTGGGAGGCGAGCGTCGCCGCTGCTGCGTACGTGGCCCTCACCGCCGCGTACAGCGCGCTGCTGAAGCACGTCGCCGTGGTGGACCTCGTGGTGATCGCCGCGTTCTTCGTGCTGCGCGCGATCGGCGGGGCGGTCGCGACCGACGTGCCGATGAGCACGTGGTTCCTGCTCACCACCTCGTTCGCATCGCTGTTCATCGTGAGCGGCAAGCGGTTCGCCGAGTTGCGCGAGGTGGGCGACGACGCCCAGACCCGCGCCACGCTCGACCAGTACACGCTGCGCTACCTGCGCGACGTGGTGTCGATCAGCCTCGCGGCGGCGATGGTGTCGTACTGCATCTGGGCGTTCGACACGAAGGAGATCGCCGGAACGTCGTGGCCGTTCTACGAGCTCTCGATCGTGCCGATGGCCACCGCGCTGCTGCGCTACCTGCTGATCCTCGAACAGGGCCACGGCGCGGCACCGGAGGAGATCTTCCTGGCCGACCGCACGATGCAGGTGCTGGGCGGGGTGTGGTTGGTGGTGTTCGGCCTGGGTGTGTACGTGTCGTGAGCGCGGATCGTGAGCGCGGCGTGAGATCGGGGTGGAGGCAGTCGTGGTGACCGGGTTCGACCAGGTGTTGGCGTCCGTGGCCGACGTGGAGGGCTGGATGTCGCCCGACCAGGCGCGCCGTCTGTACGACGCGGCGCGCACCGCGGCGCCCGGTCAGCGGATCGTCGAGATCGGCAGCTTCCGCGGTCGCAGCATGATCGTGCTGGCATCGGCCGCAGCTCCCGGTGTGGAGCTGGTGGCGATCGATCCGCACGCGGGCAACGACCGCGGACCGCAGGAGATCGAGGGCTACGCGGCCGAGGCCGAGGACGACCACGCCGTGTTCAACCGCAACCTCGCCGCCGCCGGTGTGGCCGACCGAGTGCGGCACGTGCGGGCGTTCAGCGACGCCGCGCTGATCGACGTGCCTGGCGCGGTGCAGGTGCTCTACGTCGACGGTGCCCACCGCTACGCACCCGCGCGGGCGGACATCCGCGACTGGGGTGCCCGGGTGGAGCCGGGCGGGACGATGCTGATCCACGACTCGTTCTCCTCGGTCGGGGTCACGCTCGCGATCCTGCGCGAGCTGGTGTGGAGCGACCAGTGGCGGTACGTGGGCCGGGCCCGGTCGATGACCGAGTACCGCCGCGACCTGCCCCCCGGCGGTCGCTCGCGCCTCACGAACGCCGCCCGGCAGCTCGCGCAGCTGCCGTGGTTCACGAAGAACCTGGCGATCAAGGTGCTGATCAGCGCGAAGCTCGGGTTCGTGCTGCAGAAGGTCACGGGTCGCGAGCCCGAATGGCCGTACTGAACCTCAGGTGCCGCGCAGAGGGTCCGTGGTCGGGTGCCCGGTGGTCGGGTGCCCGGTGGTCGGGTGCCCGGTGAGGCGCCGGACCCGGCACTAGCCTCGCGACCCGTGACACGAACGACGCTCACCGGGTGGGGGCGCACCAACCCATCCGTCGCCGAGCTCGTCGACGTCTTCCGCGCCGAGCTGCCGGACGTGTTGAAGGAGGCCGGTCCGCGTGGCGCGCTCGTGCGCGGCCTGGGCCGCAGCTACGGCGACGCGGCGCAGAACGCGGGCGGGCTCGTGCTGCGGCTGATGGGCAGCGCCACCGACGCCGTCCTCGACCGTGAGCGTGCTCAGGTCACCGTCTCCGCCGGCGCGAGCCTCGACGAGCTGCTGCGCTACCTGGTGCCCCGTGGGTTCTTCGTGCCGGTCACCCCGGGCACGCGCTTCGTCACGATCGGCGGGGCCATCGCGAGTGACATCCACGGCAAGAACCACCACGTCGACGGGTCGTTCGGGAACCACGTCGTGCGGATGTCGCTCCAGCTGGCCGACGGGTCGGTGGCCGAGCTGAGCCGCACCCAGGACCCCGAGCTGTTCTGGGCCACCATCGGCGGGATGGGTCTCACCGGCGTGGTGCTCGACGCGACGGTGCAGCTGCTGCCCGTCGAGACCAGCCGGATGGCGGTCGACACGTACCGCATCGCCGACCTCGACCGGCTGATGGCCGTGATGGACGACGGCGAGGACGAGGCGCACCGGTACAGCGTCGCCTGGATCGACCTCGCCGCGAAGGGCGCCCAGCTCGGCCGCAGCGTGCTCACGCGCGGTGATCACGCCCGCTTCGACGAGCTCCCCGCGAAGCTGCAGACCGACCCGCTCGCGTACGGCCCCAGCCAGCTCGTGAGCGTGCCGCCCGTGATCCCGCGGCCCGGGCTGCTCAACCACGCCACGGTCGCGGCGTTCAACGAGCTGTGGTTCCGCAAGGCACCGAAGCGCAAGCTCGGCGGCATCGAGAGCATCAGCTCGTTCTTCCACCCGCTCGACATGGTGGGCCAGTGGACCCGGTTCTACGGCCGCTCGGGGTTGGTGCAGTACCAGCTGATGGTGCCCTTCGGGCAGGAGGAGGCGATGCGCCGCATCGTCGAGCGGGTGGCGGCGAGCGGCACGGCGAGCTTCCTCGCGGTGCTCAAGCGATTCGGGGCCGGCAACGAGGCGCCGCTCAGCTTCCCGCAGCCCGGGTGGACGCTCGCGCTCGACATGCCGGGTGGTGCGCCGGGCCTCGGCTCGCTGCTGCACGCCCTCGACGAGATGGTGCTCGAGGTGGGCGGCCGCAACTACTTCGCGAAGGACGCCCACACCTCGCCCGAGACGATCCGGCGGGGCTATCCGCGGCTCGCCGAGTGGCAGGCGGTACGACGTCGCGCCGACCCGCACGGCGTGTGGCAGAGCGACCTCGGGCGCCGCCTCCGGCTCGCAGCCGAGGACTGATCCGCTCGGCTGATCTCCCGACCTCCTCTTCACACACCTCACGGAACGAACCCATGGACAACGCATTCGGACAGCCCCAGACCATCGTCGTGCTCGGCGGTACCAGCGAGATCGGGCTCGCGATCGCGCACCAGCTGCTCAGCCCGGTCACGCGCCACGTGGTGCTCGCGTGCCGCGACCTCGTAAAGGGCGAGCAGGCCGCTGCGTCGCTGCGCGGCGACGGTTTCGAGGTGTCGGTCGCGCACTTCGACGGCGCGGACACCGCGTCGCACGAGCGTGTGATCGGTGAGATCGCGGAGCGGGTGGGCGACCTCGACGTCGTGGTGCTCGCCTTCGGTCAGCTCGGCCACGGCGAGGCGACCGGGCAGGACGTGGCCGAGGCGGCGGCGCTGGCCCACGTGAACTTCACCGGTGCGGTGTCGGCGAGCGTCGCCGTCGCGAACCGCCTGCGCGCGCAGGGCCACGGCACGCTCGTCGTGCTGAGCAGCGTCGCCGGCGAGCGGGTGCGCAAGGCGAACTTCGTCTACGGCTCCACCAAGGCGGGCCTCGACGGCTTCGCGCAGGGCCTCGGCGACTCGCTGGTCGGCACCGGCGCGCGGGTGCTCGTGGTGCGCCCCGGGTTCGTGCACTCGCAGATGACGAAGGGCATGCCGGCGGCCCCGTTCGCCACGACGCCCGACGTCGTCGCCCAGCTCACCGTGAAGGGGCTGCGCGCCGGACGCCGCACCGTGTGGGCGCCCGGCATCCTGCGCGTGGTGTTCAGCGTGCTGCGCCACCTGCCCGGCCCCGTGTGGCGCCGGTTGCCGCTCGGCTGACCCCGCCCGAGTGGACGGCCCGCCCGAGTGCCAGCGGGCCGTCCGAGGGTGTGGGGCGCCCCCGGGTGGCCGGCTCCCACTCGGGTCAGCGTGACGACCGGCGGAACTCGGCGGGCACCCGCAGCCGCACGAGCACGACCAGCCCGGACAGCAGCGCCATCACGGCGCTCGCCCGGAACGCACCGTGGAAGTCGTCGAGCGGGATGACGTCCGCGTTGCCGACGATCGCGATCGCCGTCGCCACCCCGAGCCCGCCACCGAGGTAGCGCAGCGAGCTCATCACGGCGCTCGCCTGCGCCATCTGGTGCTCGGGCACGCCGCGCATCGCGAGTGCCATCGTCGGGGCGAACACGATGCCCCAGCCGAGGTTGAAGAGCAGCGCGCCGGGAAGGATGCCGGAGACGTAGTTCGGTGTGTCGTCCAGGAACACCGACTGCCACATCATGCCCGCCGCGGGGAACAGCGCGCCGTAGACGAGGATCCGGCGCGTGCCGTACCGCTCGGCGAGACGACCGGCGACGAGCCCGACGATGGACGCCGCGATCGGGAAGGGCGTGAGCGCGACGCCGGCCCGCAGCAGCGAGTAGTCCCAGTGCTGCACCATGAACAGCGGGTACAGCAGCCAGCTCGCCGTGCCGGCCGCGGTGAACCCGATGTTGACGAGGTTCACAGCGGTCATGTTCGGCACACGGAGGAGCCGCAGGTCGAGCATCGGTTCGGGGTGGACGACGGATCGGCGGACGAACCAGGGGAGCACGATCGCCGCGCCGACCGCGGAGGCCACGACGAACGCCGAGGTCCAGCCGAGGTGCGGGCCCTCGGTGATCACCGCGGCCACCATCGCCACGCCGAGCGTGCCGAGCACGGTGCCGAGCAGGTCGAGCCGTCCGACCGGTGGAGTGGTCGTGCGGCCGGCCGGCAGCACCCGCGTGGCGAGCACGAGCGCCGTCACCGTCGCGACCAACGGCACCACGAACACCCACCGCCAGCCGAACTGCTCGCTGACGATCGCCGAGAACGAGGGCCCGATCGCGGCGCCCATCGTGCCCATCGCGCTCCACGCGGCGATCGCCGTCGGACGGCGCGACAGGGGGAACTGCTCGAGCACGAGGCTCAGCGACGACGGGCTCGCCATCGCCGCACCCACGGCTTGGCCGATCCGGGCGGCGATGAACAGCCAGGCGGTCGGTGCGACGGCGAGGACGAGCGATGCGACGCAGAAGATCGCCACGCCGGCCACGAACACCCGCCGTCGACCCGCCCGGTCGGCGAGGCGGCCGGCGACGAGCATCAGCGACGCGAGGGCGATCGAGTAGCCGGTGATGCTCCACGACAGCGCGGTGCGGCTCGCCTCCGCGAACTCCGCCTCGATCGCCGGGAAGACGACGTTGACCGCGGTGACGGCGATGCCGACCACCATCGAGGTGCCGCTCGTGACGATGAGCGCCCACCAGGCCCGCCGGTCCACGCGCTCACGCGCGGGACGGGGAGCGGTGGCGTGCATCGTGGGTCGACCGTACCGAACGAGCCGCGACGCTCCCGAGTCCGGACCCGGGTATGCCCCGGTGGACTCGTCCGGGTCGATCAGCGCTCGGCGATCACCCGTCCCGCAGCGTCGACCGCCTCCACGCGGGCGAGCACCACCTCGCTGGCCTCGCCCGTGGCGTCGAGCACGGCGAAGGTGCCCGAACCCGGGAACGCGGAGGACGCCGCGACGGAGCCCGTCTCGCCGGCGACCGTCTCGTAGCGGAACCCGACGGTCGCGTCCGGTCCGCGCAGGAGCAGTCTGGTGTGTCGATCCGTGGCGATGCTCGGCGCCGGGAACCACGAGACCGTCACGGCGTCCGGCGAGAACCGGGCGCAGCCGGTCGACTGGTTGTAGGTCCTGAGCACCATGCAGACACCGGCCGGATCGAGGTTCGTCGTGTCGGTCTCGTCGGGCCTCGTGACCACCACCTGCCAAGGAACGCCACGGGGGTCGGTGCCACCGGCGAGTTCGAGCGGAGCGCCAGGGAGGTCGCTCGGCGGTCGTCCGGTCCGGAGGCCGTTCGCGATCCGCAGGAGTTCGCCCGTGTCGTCTCCCCAGATGTGCACGATCACGTCGTCGCCGACACCGAAGCGCACGGCGGTTCCTCCGACGGTGCTGGGAAGGCGGAGGTCGCGGACGATCGTGTCTCCCACACGTGTGATCTCGGCGTCGAGTCCCTCGGGGTGGACCTGCAGCTCGGCTTCCGCGGAGAACCGGAAGCCGACCAGGATCTCGATGCCTCCGATCTCCGCTCCGGCGGTGCTCAGGAAGCGGTAGTTCTCGACGGCGTACCCGAACACGCGCTGTGTCTCGAACGCCGAGTCGTACCACTCGACCGACGTCACGTCGTCGACGTCGTCGGGGAGCCAGGTGAGGGTGACCCAGTCGTTCAACCGCACCTCGCCGTCGGCGACGACGAGGATGCCGGGTTCCCGGGTTGCCTGGATCGCCCACAGGCCGGCGCCGCTGAGCAGCACCGCGACGGCCGCAGCGGCGGAGA
>WLDE01000070.1 GCA_009704985.1 Actinomycetota bacterium
CACCATCGCCGCGGTGCGCTCCGGCCAGTCGGGCAGCCTGCGGTCGGCGAGCGCCAGGGCGTAGAAGGTGCCGGTGCAGGCGGCCACGGCCACCACGAGGTCGGCGTCGCGGTCGAGCAGGCCGGCGCCCACCCCGCGGCGCAGGAGGTGCTCGATGCGGGTGCGCCGTGGCGACACGACCCGCTCGCGGAACAGCGCCCGCAGCTCGGGGTCGGTCGCCTCCTGCAGCATCGCGCCCACCATGCCGAGGCCGTTGGGGCGGGTGACACCGTCACGGAACGCCCGCAGCTCGGTGACGAGGTCGCCGAACACGTCGTCGGTGTCGGGACGCTCGGCCGCCCGCGACATGCCGGCGATCGCCGCGGTGGCGAGGTCGGCCTTCGAGGGGAACCGTCGGTACAGCGCCTGACGGGTGGTGCCGGCCGACTCGGCGACGGCCACCACGGACATGGCGTCGTATCCGTGGGCGGCGAGGTGGTGCCTCGCCGCATCGAGGATCGCGGCGTCGAGGTCGGGGTCGCGGGGTCGGCCGGGGGCCGGTCGTGTGGCGACCCGCCGGTCCGGGTCGGAGCGCTCGTGTGTTGCCACGGGTCGATCGTACCTCTACATTACGGTACAGATCTGTAACGAAATGGGAGGCGACATGAACACGTCGAACGAGGACACGTCGAACGAGGACACGTCGAACGAGGACACGTCGAAGGAGGCAGGACTCGGCATCGCGATCGTGGGAGCGGGCTCGGTGGGTCGAGCACTCGGCCGCGGGTTCGCCGGGGCGGGACACCGCGTCACCTACGGCGTCCGCGACCCTGGTGACCCGCGCCACGCGGCGCTGCGCGACGGCGGTGCCGGGGTGGCCTCGGTCGCCGACGCCACCGCGCCCGCGGACGTGGTGGTGCTCGCGGTGCCGGCCGACGCCGTCGCCGCGGCGATCGCCTCGATGTCGCTGCGGGCCGGCAGCGTGCTGGTCGACGCCACCAACGCGGTGCGCACCCCGGTGCCCGACGGTCACGACACGATGGGCGCGTTCGTGGCGGCGCTGGTGCCCGGCGGGGTCCACGTGGTGAAGGCGTTCGACACGATCGGCGCCGAGTACCTCGACGGACACCGCTCGGCTCCCCCTCAGCCCGGTGCCGGCTCGCCGTTCCTGCCGATCGCGGGCGACGAGGCCGGGCTCGTCGTGGTGGAGCGGCTGGCGACCGAGCTCGGGTTCGACGTGGCCGTCCTCGGCGACCGCACGGCGTTCCGCATCGTGGAGGACCACGCCCGACTGTGGATCCACCTGGCGTTCGCACGCGGCTGGGGCCGGTCGTTCCACTTCGAGGCGCGGCGTCTCGAGGCGCGACACGGGGTGTCGCCTGCATGACCGCGTCGCACGGGAAGCGGGTGGGGTTCCTCGAGCTCTTCTTCGACCTCGTGTTCGTGTTCGCCGTCACCCAGCTCGTCGGCGTGCTCCACGCCGACCAGGGCGCGGCGGGGTGGGGGCGATCGGCGCTGCTGCTGTGGCTGGTGTGGTGGGCCTGGTCGCAGTTCGCGTGGACCGGCAACGCGATCGACCTCGACCGGCGACCCGTGCGGCTCGTGGTGCTCGCCGCCAGCCTCGCGATGCTCGCCGCGGCCGTGGCCCTGCCCCAGGCGTTCGGCGACGACGCCGCGGCGTTCGCGGTGCCGTACGCCGCGGTGCGCCTGGCGGGGCTCGCCCTCTACTGGATCGGCCTCGCGCACGACGCCGCGCACCGTGCGGCCCTGCGCACCTACCTGCCCGTGGCCCTGGTGGGTCCGGCGCTCGTGCTGGTCGGCGGACTCGCCGGCGAGGGGGCGCGGCCCTGGTGGTGGCTCGCCGCCGTCGCGGTCGACCTCGCGTCGGTGGCCACCGCCGGGCGCGGCGAGTTCCGCGTCGACGCGGGGCACTTCGCCGAGCGCCACGGCCTCGTGATGATCATCGCCCTCGGCGAGTCGGTGGTCGCGATGGGGCTCACGGCGGAGGAGGCCGGTCTCACGGCTCGCGTGACGTGGGTGCTCGTCGCCGCGTTCGCCGTGGTGGCCGGGTTCTGGTGGACGTACTTCGATTGGGTGGCCGCCGCCGCCGAGGCCCGCCTCGCCGGCGAGGCCGACCACCGCCGTCGCGGCAACCTCGCCCGCGATCTCTACACGCTCGGGCACCTCCCGATCGTCGCCGGCATCGTGGTGTTCGTCGTCGCCGTCGAGGAGGCGTTGCTGCACCCCGCCGAGCCGCTCCACGGTCTGGGTGTCACAGCACTCGCGGTCGGGCCCGTGCTCTTCCTGGCCGGCTTCGTCGCCGGGAACCGCCGCGCCGCGGGCACCTGGCTCTGGCCGCGGATCGCAGGCGTCGCCGGCGTGGCCGTGGTGGCGCTCGCCGTCGGACCGTCGGCCGACCCGGTGGTGCCGCTCGGGCTGCTCGCCGTCGTGATCGCCGCGGTGGCCGTGGCGGAGTCGTCGCGCCACCGTTCGCTCGCGGCGACCGCCGCCTGACACCCTGACCTCGACACGCGGCCCGACACGCGACCCGACACGCGACCCGACACGCGACCCGACACGCGGCCCGACACGCGGCCCGACACGCGACCCGACACGCGACCGACATGTGGGCCGGTGCGCGCCGGGCTGCCCGGTGCCACGGCCTTAGTGATCAGCGAGTAAGTTACGGCCGTCCAACAGGGGACTCGGATTCCGAGGGGGGATCAAATGGGGGTGCTCGACGGCCGTGTCGCGTGCGTCACGGGTGGAACGAGAGGGATCGGCCTGGCGATCGCCAAGGCCTTCCTCGACGAAGGCGCGAAGGTGGTGATCAACGGCCGCAACCCCGACAAGGCAGCGGCGTCGATCGCCGAACTGAACGCCGGCGACAACGTGCACTTCATCGCCGGCAACGTGAAGCAGCGCGAGGACTGCGAAGCGATCGTGCACGGCACGGTCGAGCACTTCGGCAAGATCGACATCCTCGTGCCGAACGCCGGCGGCGGCAGCAACCACGCCCCCGTCGCGCAGCTCACGGACGAGGCGATGGAGGACGCGCTGCTCTGGAACTTCTGGCACACGTTCTGGACCATGCGCACCGCGCTCAACTACATGATCCCGCAGCAGTGGGGCCGCATCATCAACATCAGCTCGGTGGAGGGCAAGGTCGGCAAGCCGGCGATCGCGACGTACGTCGCGTCGAAGCATGCGATCAACGGCCTCACGAAGTCGTGCGCGAAGGAGGTCGGCACGCTCGGCATCACCGTCAACGCGCTGTGCCCCGGCGCGATCGAGACCGACGTGATGATGGCCGAGGGCCCCGGCGCCGCGGAGGCGATGGGGATGACCTACGAGGGCCTGCTGAACGTGTTCGCGCAGGAGAGCGCCGTGAAGCGCCTCAACGAGTGCGAGGACGTCGCGCTGGTCGCGGTGCTGCTCGCTTCGGATGCCGGTGCCGGCATCACGGGTTCGATGATCTCGATCGACGGCGGCACGTCGCCGTACTGATGCAGGGGGACTGACGATGGGCAAGTTGGACGGAAAGGTCGCCTGCATCACGGGCGGCACGCGCAGCATCGGGCGCGCCATGGCCGATGCCTTCCTGGCCGAGGGCGCCAGCGTGGTGGTGAACGGCCGCGACGCCGCCAAGGGGCAGCGCTGCCTCGAGGAGATGAACGTCGGCGACCGCGCCGCGTTCTTCGCCGGCGACGCGAGCGAGCAGAGCTGCGTGGAGGGGCTGATCGACTTCACGATCGAGCGCTACGGCAAGCTCGACATCTGCTGCCTCAACTCGGGCGGCGTGAAGAACACCGCACCGGTGTTCGCCATGACCGACGAGGAGTGGAACCTCGAGATCAACTGGAACCTCAACCACGTGTTCTGGGGCATGCGCCGCGCCCTGCAGCACATGATGGAGCGCCAGAGCGGCCGGATCATCGTGACCTCCTCGGTGGAGGGCAAGCTCGGCAAGCCGGGCATCCCCGGCTACGCCACCACGAAGCACGCGGTGAACGGCCTCGTGAAGGCCGCCGCCCACGAGGTCGGCACGCTCGGCATCACGGTGAACTCGATCCTGCCCGGCATCATCGAGACCGACATCGTGCGCGAGACCGGTCCCGACTCCGCGATCGCGATGGGGGTCGCCGGCTACGACGAGCTGATCGACATGTTCTGCCAGGAGAGCTCGATCAAGCGGCCGAACAAGGTGGAGGAGGTCGCGGCGGTCGCCGTGATGCTCGCCAGCGACGCAGCACGCAACATCACCGGGTGCATGTTCCCGGTCGACGGCGGCACGATGCCCTACTGATCCTCGGATCAGCAGGCAGCCCCGTCACGCGACTCGGGTATCCACGTCTCAGGAGGACACCAACTCATGGGTGATCAGCTCACGCCCAGCGGCTTCCCTCGGCTCGGCCTGTCGGCCGACGAGGTGCTCACCACCACACGGGCGGTGCGCAAGCGGCTCGACTTCGACCGGCCGGTGCCGCGTGAGCTGATCACCGAGTGCGTGGAGATCGCCCACCAGTCGCCGAGCGGCTCGAACACCCAGCGGTGGCGGTGGGTGTTCGTGGACGATCCCGCGACGAAGCTGGCGATCGCCGAGATCTACCGCAAGCACTTCTTCGTCTACGCCGAGACCAGCGGCAAGCCGTCGAGCGAGCACGCCGGCGACGCGATCCAGCAGTCCGCCACGTACCTCGCCGAGCACTTCGAGAAGGTACCGGTGATGATGGTGCCGCTGCTGGCCGACCGGATGACCGAGGGCACGCCGGTCGCCCGCCAGGCGTCGCGCTGGGGGTCGATCCTGCCGGCCGTCTGGAGCTTCATGCTCGCAGCGCGCGAGCGCGGCCTCGGCACGGCGTGGACCACCATGACCCTGCAGAGCGAGCGCGAGATGGCCGAGCTGCTCGACATCCCGTACGACCAGTACACGCAGGCCGGCCTGTTCCCGGTGGCGTACACGATCGGCACCGACTTCAAGCTCGCCAAGCGCCCGCCCGCCGAGCACGTCATCCGCTGGAACCGCTGGAGCTGAGCGACCGCGTCCGCGTCCGCCGGAGCCGGCGACGCGGGTTCAGCGACGGGGGATCGGGGCCAGCTCGTCGAGCGCGGCGAGCGACTGCTCGGGGCCGGTGACGTGGATGGTGCGCCAGCCGAGCGCCGTCGCCGGTTCGAGGTTCTGGTCGAAGTCGTCGAGGTACACGATCCGCTCGTGCGCCACGCCGAGCATCGCCGCTGTCGCCTCGTAGATCGCCGGCTCGGGCTTGCGGGCACCGACGGCGAAGCTCTCCACCACGACGTCGAAGCGGTGGAAGCCGATGTCGGCGTCCATGGTCTCGCGGAACTCGAGGAAGGTGTTGGTGAGCAGCCCGGTGCGATACCCCGCGGCCCGCAGGGCGTCGACGCGGTCGATCACGTCGGTGAGCACCCGATAGCCACCCTCGAGCAGCACGTCGATCTCGTCGCCGTGCAACGTGATGCCGGCCTCCGCCGCCCATGGGTCGAGCAGACCCTGGATGTCGGCGACTGCGATCTCGCCGCGCTCGCAACGGTGCCACGGATGGTCGGGGCCCGAGTCGCGCGGACCCAGGAGCACGTGGAGCAACTCGTGCATCGTGGTGTTCCGGCGCTCGGCGAGCACGGCCACCTTCTCGACGATGGGGCTGATCAACACGCCACCGAAGTCGAACACCACTGCTTCCACCGCTGCATCCACCGCTGCATCCACCGCTGCCTCCACCGCTGCATCCACCGCTGCCTCCACCGCTGCCATGGGCGGCGAAGCTAGCCCCGCAGTACGGTGGCGTTCGGGCCGGAGGGGGCCGGGACGAAGGGGGCCACGTGAGCGAGTCGGGCACGACGGGGAAGCAGTACGTCGACAGCTACGAGGACGTCTCGATGTTCTCGTTGGCGGACGAGCGCGAGCAGACCCTGCTCGACACCCAGACCGAGTGCACGTTCATGTGGAGCACCCGCGACGGCGACCCGGTCGGCGTGATCATGAACTTCGTGCACCGCGACGGTCGCTTCTGGGTCACCTGCACGCGGCGCCGCAAGCGGGTGGCCGCGGTGGAGGCCCGGCCACGCGTGGCGATCGCGGTGTC
Source organism: Actinomycetota bacterium (assembly GCA_009704985.1). Lineage (GTDB taxonomy): Bacteria > Actinomycetota > Acidimicrobiia > Acidimicrobiales > Ilumatobacteraceae > VFMC01. Next base: position 6,084 of record WLDE01000070.1, read on the forward strand.
GAGCCGCGGCACCGACATCGGGATCAGCCAGGCCGTCACGTACAAGGGCACGGCGATCGTGCACGACGACGCCGACACCGCCGCGTGGTTCTACCGGGCGCTCGCCGAGCGGGTGCGACCGGGCGACCGCGCCAAGCAGGACGCGTTCGTGCACCACCTGGAGAGCCCGGGTCGCGTGGTCATCGAGATCGTGCCGGACGCGCGCATCGGCTTCGACAGCGAGGCGATGTTCGCCAACTCGCCCGCCGGCGCGAGCACCACGAAGGTGACGCGCCAGGGCTGAACGCCCGGGCGGTCGGGCGGTCGGGCGGTCGGCGGGTCAGGCGGGTCAGGCGGGTCAGGCGGTGTAGCCGCCGTCCACCACGAGCACGTGCCCGGTCACGAACGCAGCCAGGTCGCTCGCCAGGAACAGCGCCACGCGGGCGATGTGGTCGGGCTGCCCGGCGACGCGCAGCGGGTTGCCGGCGATCACCTTCTCGATGTCCATGCCGCCGGCCTTGAGCGGCGCCATCTGGTCCTGCACACCGGGCGTGTCGATGACGCCGGGGGCGATCGCGTTCACGCGGATGCCGCGCGGGCCGAGCTCGTTCGCGAAGGCCCGGGTGAGGCCCATGACACCGGCCTTCGAGGCCGAGTACGCGGTGATGTTCGCCCCGCCCCGGATGCCGGCGATCGAGGCGATGTTCACGATCGCGCCGCCGTGGGTCATGAGCCGGGCGGCGTCGCGCGACGCGCTGTACTGGGCCCGCAGGTTGACGTCGAGCATCCGCGACACGAACGCATCCGTGACATCGTCGATCGGGCCGGTGGTCGGGAAGATGCCGGCGTTGTTCACGAGCACGTCGAGCCGCTCGCCGTCCGCTGCCGCCGCGACCGCGTCGCGGAGCTGCTCGGCGTCGGTGATGTCGCACGTGACGTACGACGCGGACAGGCCGTCGGCCACGAGCGCGTCGGAGGTGCTGCGCCCGTTCGGGTCGAGGTCGGCCACGGTGACGTGCGCGCCCGCCTCGGCCAGCCGCCTCGCGGTCGCGGCACCGATGCCCTTGGTGGCCCCGGTCACCAGGGCGCGCTTCCCGCGCAGGTCGATGAGATCGGTGAGGGTCGGCTGCGTCGCGCTCATGGGCGGCACTGTACGGAATCACGTCGCGCCGCCCCGCTGTCGGAGGTGCCGCACCGGGCCCGGTGCCGAACGGTGCCGGTCGACCTCCGGGCCGAGCGCCGACCACGGGGCTCGCCACGCCACTGGGTAGGTTCGGCGCGCATGGACGTGTTCGAAGTGATGGGGACCTGTCGTGCGATCCGCCAGCTGAAGCCCGACCCCGTGCCGCCCGAGCTGATCGACCGGGTGCTGTGGGCGGCCACGCGTGCGCCGAGTCCGGGCAACAGCCAGGGTTGGGACTTCGTGGTCGTCGACGATCCCGACGCGCGCCGCACGATCGGCGCCGCCGTCCGCGAGGCGATGGTCGATCGCGTGGCCGCGATGCCGCGGCCCGACCGCACCACGCGCCTCATGCTCGACGGCACGGCCCGGCTGGTGGCGACGTTCGACCAGGCGCCGGTGATCGTGTTCGTCACCGGCGGCGTGATCTATCCGCCGCAGGCGCCGCGCGAGGCGTTCACGTGGTCGGCGCTCTACCCGGCCGCGCAGAACATCGTGCTCGCCGCGCGGGCGCTCGGCCTGGGCTCGGTGTTCACCACGCTGCACCACGTCGCCGACCGAACGATCCGCGACACCCTCGGCATCCCCGACCACGTCCGCATCGCGGCCACCATCCCCATCGGGTGGCCCGACGACGGCGTGCAGTTCGGCCCCGTGAGCCGGCGGCCCGTCGAGGACTTCGTGCATCGCAACCGCTGGGAGGGCGACAAGCGGGGCATCGGCATCTGACCCACGGCGGTGCCTGCAGCACCGTGCCCTCGGGCGGGGCTCGATGTGTCCACATCGTCGGGCATGGTGGACACATCCGGTACGCTGCGTGCATGGAGGTCGGGATCCGCGAGCTGAAGCAGCAGCTGTCGAGCGTCCTCGATCGTGCTGCGGCCGGTGAGGAGATCGTCGTCACCGAGCGCGGCAGGCCGAAGGTGCGCATCGTCTCGATCGCCACGACGGGCCGCCTCGACGACGGTGTGCGCGACGGCTGGATCACACCTCCCACCCGTACCGGGTCGGTCGGTCGTGCGGCGCGCCATCGCTCCGACCGGCGGATCCTCGACGTCCTCGACGACGACCGAGGTGCGGATCCGGCGGAGGTGCTCGGCACCGGTCCCGGCGACGACTCCCGGTCGGCATGACGCTCTACGCCGACTCGAGCGCGCTGCTCAAGGCCTATGTCGACGAGCCCGACTCCGACGTCGCCGTCGCGCACCTGCAGTCCGACGACGTCCTCGTGAGCAGCTGGGTGACCGTCGTGGAGGTGCGCCGCAACCTGTCGCGGCTCCTCACCGGTCCGGCGAGACGAGCGGCGCTGTCGTCGTTCGAGAGCGACATCGACGCGTTCGCGCTCGTCGTCGCCGGCGAGGAGGTGTGCCGAGCCGCCGGACGGATCGGGGAGGTGCTCGGCGTCCGGTCCCTCGACGCGATCCATCTCGCCTCGGCACAGGCGCTCCAGATCCCGACGCTGTCGTTCCTGACGTTCGATCTGCGTCAGGCCCAGGCGGCTCGCTCGCTCGGGTTCGCCGTCCTCGGCGCGTGAGCCGCGCCCGCGCCGCGCCCGGCCCCGGCCGCTCCACGTTCACGGAGGGAATCGCCCGCTGGCAACATCGTCGGGCACGGCGACGAGACCAGGGGGACTCGCGATGATCGACTACCAGCGCATCTACCACACGGGCATCCGCGTGCCGGACCTGCGGGCGGCGATGGACGAGCTCGGCCCGGCGCTCGGGGTCACCTGGGCCACGCCCAAGCACGTCGAGGGGCAGGCGGCCTGGACACCCGAGCACGGCCTGCAGCACCTGGAGCTGCACTTCACCTACTCGTGCGAGGGGCCGCAGCACATCGAGCTGCTGCAGGGCCCGGCCGGGTCGGTGTGGGACGGCAGCGTGCACCCCGGCGTGCACCACGTCGGGCTCTGGTGCGACGACGTCGCGGCCGAGACGCAGCGCTGCCTCGACCTCGGCTGGCGGCTCGCGCTGGCCGCGAAGAGCCCCGACGACGGGTTCGGCACGTACACCTACGTCCAGCCACCGGGATCGGCGATGCTCGTCGAGCTGGTGTGGTCCGGGGCGCTGCCCCGCTTCGAGCAGTGGTGGGCCGGCGGCACGCTCTGACCGCCCGGCCACGCCCCGACCACGCCGCGGGCTCCGTCTCGTCGCACCCACCTGCCACGGGACTACACTTATTGATCCGACGATCAATTTCGCGTCGCCACCACTGCATCGTGACGATGGCCACCCGTGGGGAGGTGGCCGGAAGGGCACCACATGACCACGGACGCGACGGGTCGACCCCGTTCACCCGGCATCAGCTACCAGCAGCTCCTCGACACCGACACCCACGACGTGCCGGTCGTCCTGCGCCTGGAGTCGCCGAAGTTCCTCGGCAGCGCGGACGTGTCGATCGACCGCTACATCAGCCGCGACTGGCACGAGCTCGAGAAGCAGAAGCTCTGGAGCCGCGTGTGGCAGTACGTCTGCCGCGAGGAGGAGATCCCCGCCGTCGGCGACCACCACGTGTACTCGATCGCCGGCGCCTCGTACCTGATCGTCCGCAGCGACGAGCACACCATCAAGGCGTACCCCAACGCCTGCCTCCACCGTGGTCGGCAGCTGAAGGACTACGACGGTCGGTGCAGCGAGATCCGCTGCCCGTTCCACGGGTTCGCGTGGAAGCTCGACGGCAGCCTGCAGGACATCCCCGCGCAGTGGGACTTCGACCACGTCGAGCCCGAGCAGTTCCACCTCCCCGAGTGCAAGGTCGGGACGTGGGCGGGGTTCGTGTTCATCAACCCCGACCCCGACGCGGAGTCGCTCGAGGACTTCCTCGGCGAGATCGTCGAGCAGTTCGAGGTGTGGGACCTCGCCAACCGCTACAAGCAGCTCCACGTCGCCAAGGTCGTCCCCTGCAACTGGAAGATCGCGCAGGAGGCCTTCTGCGAGGCGTTCCACGTCAACGCCACGCACCCGCAGGTGATGCCGTACCTCGGCGACACCAACAGCCAGGTCGACGTGTGGGAGAACTTCTCCCGCGTGATCACGCCCGGCGGCACCGTGAGCCCGCTGCTCGACTGGACACCCACGCAGGACCAGATGATGCGGGCGATGCTCGACGTGCGCGAGGACCAGCAGTCGCCGATCCCGCTCACCGAGGAGCAGTCGATGCGTGCCGTCGCCGCCGCCGCCAGCCGCACCCGGTGGCGTGCCGCCGCCGGCGACTGGGTCGACCGGATGAGCGACGCCGAGATGATGGACTCCATCGACTACACGGTGTTCCCGAACTTCCACCCGTGGGGTGCGTTCAACCGCATCGTGTACCGCTTCCGCCCCAACGGCGACGACCACCGCACGGCGATCATGGAGGTCCTCTTCCTCGCACCGTTCAGCGGCGAGCGACCGCCGCCCGCACCGATCCGCTGGCTGGAGGACTTCGAGACCTTCAGCGACGAGCCGGAGCTGGGCATGCTCGCGAAGGTGTTCGACCAGGACCTGTTCAACATGCCCCGCGTGCAGACCGGGCTCGAGAGCACGCGCAAGCCCGGCGTCACGCTCGCGAACTACCAGGAGTCCAAGGTGCGCTGGCTGCACGCCAAGCTCGACGAGTGGATGGCGAAGCCCTGATGCTCGGCACCCGTCATCCGTTCACCCACGCGCTGTACGAGCGCGACGGCGAGGGCAACATCCTGGTCACCGAGACCGACGGCCGCTGGGGCCGCTTCCGCAAGAACGGCCAGTGGATCGAAGGTGAGGTCCGAGAGGCCGACCCGCACCTGTGCGGCTGGGTCGGGGGACCCGTCATCGGCAACCACCGCCTGGTCGACCAGCAGCAGACCCGGAGGCAGGACGCCTGACGGCGACACGCCTGGCAGCAAGACGCCGGGCAGCAAGACGCCGGGCAGCAAGACGCATCGCCCGCCCGTCCCGCCGGACGGGCGGACACACTGGACACGAGGGGGGGTCGGTATGAGCAGGGAACAGCTCGTCCAGATGACGAGGCGCAACATCGCGCACAGCCGCAACGGCACGGTGCCGCTCGAGGCGGGGGTGAAGCGGATCCCCTCCACGAACTACTACGACCCCGACCGCTGGCGTGTGGAGATGGACCGCATCTTCCGCCGGGTGCCGCTGATGCTCGGGTTCAGCGCGGAGCTGCCCGAACCGAACTCCTACAAGGCGATGGACGCGATGGGCGTCCCGGTCGTGCTGGTGCGCGGCGCCGACGGCGTGGTGCGCTCGTTCGTCAACATGTGCAGCCACCGCGGCGCACAGGTGGTGGAGCAGGGCCTCGGCACCACGCGCCGCTTCTCGTGCCCGTACCACGCCTGGGTGTACGACACCCAGGGCGCGCTGGTGGGCATGCTCGACAAGGAGCAGTTCGGCGAGATCGACATGTCGTGCCACGGGCTCACGCCGCTCCCGGTGGCCGAGCGCGCCGGGATGATCTTCGGTGCGATCACGCCGGGCGTGCACTTCGACGTCGACGAGTTCCTGTGCGGCTACGGCGAACTGCTCGAGCACCTCGACTTCGCGAACTGCACCTACGTCGGCAAGCAGAGCGTGGGCGGACCCAACTGGAAGCTGGCCTACGACGGCTACCTCGACTTCTACCACCTGCCGATCCTGCACCGGGACACGTTCGGCCCCACGTACAACAACAAGACGATCAACGACGCGTGGGGACCGCACCAGCGCAACGTGCAGCCCGACGAGCGCTACCTCGCACTGGCCGAGCTGCCCGAGGACGAGTGGACGATCACCAAGATGGTGAGCGGCGTGTGGACGATCTTCCCCCACGTGTCGATCGCCAGCTTCGACGCCGGCGGCAAGCTGTTCATGGTGTCGCAGCTGTTCCCGGGCGACACGCCGGGAACGTCGGTCACCACCCAGTACTTCCTCGCCGTCGGCGACCGCCCCGACGAGGAGCGGATGGTGACGATCGAGAAGCAGATGGACTTCCTGCTGCACGTCGTGCGCGACGAGGACTACTACACCGGCAACCGCATCCAGCAGGCCGTGCAGACCGGCGCCAAGCGCGAGTTCGTGTTCGGCCGCAACGAGGGGCCCTGCCAGCGCTTCCACGACTGGGTGGAGGACCTCATCGCGGCCGAGACGATCGACGACACGTACGCCCTGTTCCGCGCGGCCGAGGAGTTCCACCACCCGTGAACCCCTGCGCTCACTGAGCCGAGGCGGAGCGAACGTGCCCGAGATCGTCCTCAGCCACTTCAGCCTGTCGCGTCACCATCCGGTCGACGAGCGCATCCGCCTCGCCGCCGAGCACGGCTTCGACGGCATCGGCCTCTGGGTCGGTCACTACGAGCAGCTCGAGCAGCAGGGCGTCGCACCCTCGCAGCTGCACGAGCTGCTCGACGCGCACGGCATCCGGCTTCGCGAGATCGAGGTGATCACCGACCTCGGCGCCACCGACGCGGCTCGGGCGCGGATGGACATCGCGTGGCGCATGGCCGATGCGTTCGGCAGCCGGTACGTGCAGGTGATCGGACCGGCCGGCGACGACCTCCAGGCCGCCGCACGGTCGTTCGGCGACCTGTGCGACCGCGCCGCCGACCACGGGCTCACCGTCGGTCTCGAGTTCCTGCCGTTCAACGACATCCCCACCGTGCACGAGGCGCGCCGCATCGTCGAGACCGCGGCGCGTCCGAACGGTGGCATCTGCGTCGACGTGTGGCACCACGAGCGCGGTGCCCGCGACCTCGACGCGATCGCCGCGCTGCCCGGCGAGCTGATCACCGGCATCCAGCTGAACGACGGCACGCGCCGACCCGAACACCCCGACTACTACACCGACTGCCTGGCGAACCGCCGGCCAATGGGTGCGGGCGAGTTCGACCTCGACGCGTTCGTCGACGCCGTGCGCGGCACCGGCACCACGGCGGGCTGGTCGCTCGAGGTGCCGAACAGCGCCGGATGGGCCGATGCCCCGGCGCACGTGGCCGCGATCGCGGCCGGGCTCAGGAGATGGATGTGACCGCGCGGGAGCACCGCGGGTCCCGACCCACGGGAGGGTGGACATGAGCGAGAGCTTCTCGATGCAGGGCAAGGTCGCGGTGGTGACCGGTGCTGCGGGCGGCATGGGCGAGGCGATCACGCGCACGCTGGTGGAGGCCGGCGCACGCGTGGTGGCGTGCGACCGCGCCGCCGAGCCGCTGCGCGAGCTCTGCGGCTCGCTCGGCGACGCGGCGGCCGACGTGGCCGGCGACATCACCGATCCCGAGACGGTTCGCCTGATGGTGGCCACTGCCGTCGACCGCTTCGGGCGTCTCGACGCCGCGGTGAACGGAGCGGCGATCGAGTTCGAGCGCGTGCCGCTGCACGAGACCACCGACGAGGACTTCGAGCTGATGATGGCCGTGAACGTGACGGCGCTCTTCCGGTGCATGCGCGCGGAGATCGCCGCGATGCTCGCTGCCGGCAACGGCGGCAGCGTGGTGAACATCGCCAGCACCAACGCGTTCAAGCCACAGCCGAACCAGCCGGCGTACACGGCGAGCAAGCACGCCGTGCTCGGCCTCACGCGCAGCGCCGCGCTCGACTACGCGGCGAGCGGCATCCGGGTGAACGCGATCTGCCCGGGCACGATCGACACGCCGATGCTGCGCAACGCGATGGAGCGCCGTGGCCGCAACCCCGAGGAGGTCGCGAAGCGGCTCAGCCGGTTCGCGCGCTTCGGCACCCCGCAGGAGATCGCCGACGCCTGCCTGTGGCTGTGCAGCGGCGCGTCCTCGTTCACGACCGGGCACGCACTCGCCGTCGACGGCGGCATGCTCGGCGCCTGACGCACGCGTTCTGGTCGACGACGAGTGCGGATTCGAGGAGGCCACGCACTCGCCGTCGACGGCGGCATGCTCGGCGCCTGACGCACGCGTTCTGGTCGACGACGAGTGCGGATTCGAGGAGGCCACGCACTCGCCGTCGACGGGGGCATGCTCGGCGCCTGACGCACGCGTTCTCGTCAGCGGCGCTTCAGCGGCGGCGGGAAGTTGGTCACGCGGGGGGTGCGGCGGAGCCGATACACCCACGTGACGAGCGTGGTCCACAGCCGGTCGCAGTCGAGCCGCAGCGGACGGGACCCGCGGCCGCCGCTCATCGCGCCACCGGCCCGATCTCCAGCACGAGCGGGTGCTCGACGGTGAGTTCCACCGACCCGACCCCGTCGTCGCCCGCGGTGAACGTCGCCCCGGCCGTGCCGTCGCCGCGCACGGCGTAGGTGACGCCCGGCGACAGCGAGCCGAACACGAACGACGCGACCGCCGGTGCGCCCGCGTCGCGTGGGCGCACCGCCAGGCGGAGCGTGACGCCGTCGTCGCTGCGGGCCTCGGTGACGAGCAACTCGTCCCACGCCGTGGCGGTGAGCATCGGCCCCGCCGGCGCGACCCAGCCGCGCATCGCGAGCGCCGTGAGGTCGAGCGGCGTCGACCAGCGCAGGATCATGTACGACCCGAGCGCCGAGGCACTGCCGTCGACCGGGCGCTGCGGCCAGCGTTCGCCCGTGGCGCACTTCTCGGCCGACGACCGGATCGCCGCGTCGATCAGCCGCTCGTCGCCCACGAGCCGGGCGCCGCCGAGGACCTTGATCCAGGGCAGGAGCTTGCTCGAGCGCGTGCGGTGCCGCTCCAGCTCGGGCGGCAGATCGAGGTCGAGCCGGCCGTCGCGCACCATGGCCGAGAGCGCCGCCATCTTCGGAGCGGCGCCGCGCAGCTCGAGCGCGCGTGCCCGGCGGGCGTGCGCCGGGAGGATGTCGGCGAACCGGTGGGTGCCGTTCGCGAAGTAGTGCCCACCCGGCACCTCGCCGGTGTCCCACGAGATGCCGACGTGGTTGGAGCGGATGTGCGCGTACGACCCGTCCGGCGTGAGGTACTCCTGGTCGAGCGTGCGCTGCCACCGCTCGCGCACCTGGTCCCAGGTGTCGGTGCCGTGCACGACGTCGTGGCCGTACAACGCCTGCGCGCCCATCACGTTGCACACCGTGAACGACCATCCGGGCTCGCACGGGAAGAACCCGAGCCGGCTGCGCTCGAAGTTGCGGCGCACCGCCTCGGTGAGCGTGTGGTGGTCGTAGGAGAACGTGCGTCCGTCGGTCCACACGAACTCGAGCGAGTCGGGCCGGTCGAACACCTCGGTGCCCGTCGCCGCCTCGACGCAGTTGATGACGTCGCCGAGGAAGGCCGAGAACATGATGTTGTCGCGCCGGATCGGGTCGGGGTTCGGGTCGAGGTTCCCGACCAGGTTGAGCGTGTGCCAGTACTTCCACACCCGCAGGTCGGTGTGCTTGCGCACCATCGCCTCGAGCGCCCGCGTGATCTGCGCCGGTGCGTTCGGCAGGTGGTTCGCCGCGTACAGCGACATCCCCCACGACAGGCTGTTGAGTTGGTAGCGCAGCTGGGTGCCGCCGTGGAACTGTTCGCCCCAGTCGAGGCCGTCGAGGCCGTCCTCGGGCTGGAACGCGAAGTCGTAGCACCACCGCAGCAGCTCGGCGTCCATGTCGTCGAGCTCGCGGTGCGCCTCGACCCGCTCGGGCAGCACCGCCTGCTGCAGGTAGGCGTTCAGCTCGGGCACCTTCGCGAGCTTGCGGCGATAGGCCGACTCCACCCGCCACACCATCCACCCGACCGTGCCGAGTGCCGCCGCGTACGCGATCGGGATCGCCCAGCCCCACGTGGTGCCGCGGTCGACGAACCACCGCGGGCCGTCGACGAGCGCGACGGCACCGACGCCGGCCCCGACCCACACGAGCGGGATCGCCGCGTGGAAGCTGACGCCCCACCACAGCACGAGCGCCACCACGAGCGCGACGAGCGTGACGATCACGAGCGGCGGCCAGGCGACGTACAGGAAGCCGGCGCCGGGGAACACCATCGACACCCCGGCCGCGGTGGCCGTGTCGCCGCCCGACACGATCAGGAGCGCACCGACGAGTTGCCACAGTGCCATCGCGACGGCGAGCCGGAGCAGCAGGCGGCGGCTCTCGGGCCCGACGCGCGGTGGGGCCTCGGGCAGCAGCAGCGGCGCGTCGGCGGTGGCGGCGGGGTCGGGGGACAGGGTGGCGGTCATCGGGATCCTCCGGAGCGGGCGCGGGCCGGCATCGGCGGCGCCTCGTAGGTGACCTGGGGGCGTCGGGTGATGCGGCACCAGAGTCGAACGAGCCGCACCCACACCTGCGCGCAGTTGAGGTACATCGTGATCACGGCTGCGCCCCCGTGCCCGCGCCCGTGCCCGTGCCCGTGCCCGTGCCCGTGCCCGTACCCGTGTGCGTCGCCGGGGTGACGAGCAGGCGCCGGCGCCGGGTCACACGCAGGTCGATCGACGCGGTGCCCGCGTCGTCGGCCTGCAGGCGGCCGACCACGTCGCCCCTCGAGTCCGTCGAGCCGGCCTGCCCGCCGGTGTGCTCGACGACGTCGTAGGCGGCACCGGCGCGCAGCGCGGTGAACCCCAGTCGCACCGGTGCCTCCGTCGGCGCCGGACCGGGCCGGAGCTCCAGGTCGAGCGAGGTGCCGTCGAGCGAGCGGGCGAGGGTGACGAGCACCTTCGGCCACGGCACCTCGTGGAGCACCGGGCCGACCGGCGGCACCCAGCCGCGCAGGTTGAGCGTGGCGTTGTCGACCGGCGTCGACCAGCGCACCAGCAGGTGCAGCGCCAGGTTGGCCACACCGGCCGACATCGGTCGCTCGGGCCAGGTCCGCCCGGTGGCGCACTGGCGGTCGCACGCCCGCAGGGCGGCCTCGGCCAGCTCGCCCTGGCCCACCATCCGGGCGCCGGCGACCAGCTTCGTCCACCCCGGCACCGCGCTGCGACGGGCCCGGTTGCGCTCCCACTCCTCGGGCAGCTCGAGCGTCAGCTGGCCGTCGCGCACCATCGCCGCGAGGCCGGCCATCTTCTGCGGCGCGCCGCGCAGCTGCAGCATCCGCCCCCGCAGCGCGAGGTCGGGTGCCACGTCGGCGAACCCGTGGGACCCGGTGGTGAAGTACTCGCCGCCCGGCGTCTCGCCGGTGTCCCACGACAGGCCCGTGTGGGTGGAGCGGATGTTGGCGTAGTTGCCGTCCGGCAGCAGGTACTCCTGCTCCAGCGTGGTGCGCCAGCGCTGCTCGATGTCGGCCCAGTGCGTGGTGCCGTGCAGCCGGTCGTGGCCGAGCAGCGCCTGTGCGCCGATCGTGTTGCACGCGGCGAACGCCCACCCCGGCTCGCACGGGAAGAACACGAGGCGACTCGACTCGAAGTTGGCGCGCACCGCCTCGGTCCAGGAGTGGTGGTCGTACGCGAACGTGCGGCCGTCCTCCCACACGAAGGTGAGCGATCCCGGCTCGTCGAACACGGTGCTGCCGGTGGCCGCCTCGTAGAGGTTGATCTGGTCGCCGGTGAAGCCCGAGAACATGATGTTGTCGCGCACCAGCGGATCGGGGTTCGCGTCGAGGTTGCCGATCAGGTTGAGGGTGCGCCAGTAGCGCCACACCCGCAGGTCGGTCTGCTTGTGCACGAGGTTGCGCATCGCGAGCTCGATCTGGCGGGGTGCGTTGGGCACGTAGTTCACCGCGTACGGCGCCAGCGCCCAGCCGAGGTAGTTCAGCTGGTAGCGCACCACCGTGCCGCCGTGGTACTGCTCGCCCCACTCGAAGCCCCGGAACTCGTCGACGGGCTGCAGCGCCATCTCGTAGGCCCAGCGGAGCAGCTCGGCGTCGGTGTCGTCCGGGTCACGCAGCGGCCGTGCGGGCTCGGGCAGCGAGGCCGTGGTGAGGTACTCGTTGAGCTCGCCGATGCGTGCCCGCTTGCCGCGGAACCGCGACTCGAAGGTGAACACCAGCGCACCGATCGCCGCCGCAGCGAGCACGTACACGACCGGGATCGCCCACTCCCAGGTGGTGCCGCGGTCGATGAGGAACCGCGGCCCGTCCGCCCAGGCCACGGCCACGAGCGCCGACGCGAGCCACACGAGCGGGATACCCCAGTGCACGCTCATGCCCCACCAGAACACCAGCGCCACCGTGACGGCCACCCACGTGAGCACGAACGCGACCGGGGCGGCGGTGTGCAGGAAGCCGCCGCCGGGCAGGGCGAGGCCGAGCCCGAGGGTGCGCCACCGACCACCCGCCACGGTGAGCACCACCGACACGACCTGCACGACCGCGACGACCACCACGGTGCGCAGCACCAGGAACCGCGTGACCGGCCCCATGCGGCGGGGCTGCTCGGGCAGCAGTGGTGGTCGCGGCGGCGGTGGATCGGCGTGGTCGGTGGGCGGGTGGAGTTCCGAGACGGTCATGCGACGAGGTCCTTTCCGTCGGCGGCGACGCGGGTCGCCAGTCGGTCGAGTGCCACGGCCAGCGGGTCGTGCTGCACCGTGGGGCGGGTGAGGATGCGGGCGGCCTGCTCGTCGTCGAGGCACGCGAGCCAGAGCCGGCCTGCCGCGATGGCGCGCTCGTCGTCGATCTGCGCGGTGCCGCGTGCTGCGGCGCCCAGCAGCCGAGGGCGCAGCACGGCCCAGTCGTCGTCGCCGATCCAGCCCTGCGCCCGGGCGATCGCCGTCGCTGCGGCGTGCTCCCACAGCGGCGCCGAGCCGATCCGCACCCCGAGCGGCGTCCACCAGCACACCGGGCGGTGGCCGCGTCGCAGTGCGAGCGGTCCGCCGAGCATCGCCGCCCAGCAAGCGGGTGCCTCGTCGTCGCCGGCGGTGCG
>WLDE01000071.1 GCA_009704985.1 Actinomycetota bacterium
CGGCCACGACGGCGCCGTCCGCCGAACGAGCGGCGCCCCCGAAGGCCGGTCAGCCGGTGAACGACCTCATGGCGTTCCTGTCGTTCGTCGAGCACCACCCGCTCGGCAGCAGCGTCAACGCCATCGTGGAGAGCTACTCGTCGCACGGCGCCTACGTGCGGGTGGGTGAGGTGAAGGGCTACGTGCCGCTGCGGCTGATGGCCGACCCCGCTCCGCGCAGCGCCCGCGAGTTCATGAAGATCGGCGACGCGATCACCCTCGTGGTCGAGAGCTTCGCCCCGGCCCGCCGCAGCATCGACCTCGCCGTGGCCGCGATGGCGACGTCGAAGCCGCCCGCCGAACCCGCCCCGGCGTCGAAGGCGTCCAAGCCGTCGAAGGCCTCCAAGGCGTCGAAGGCGTCGAAGGCGTCGAAGGCGTCCACGTCCGGGACGTCCGGGACGTCCGGGACTGCCGAGACGGCCGACCAGCCGGCGACCGTCGAGCCGGTCGCGCCCCCGGCCACGCCCGCCAAGCCGGGCAGGGCGCGGAAGGCCAGCCTCGCAGCGGCGACAGCGACACCGGTCCCGCCCGTGGCGGAGGCCACTGAGGTCGAGGCGGCCCCGACCGCCACGGCATCGAAGGCCGCCACGGCCTCGACGGCCTCGACGGCCTCGACGGCGGTGTCGGCGACGGCCCCGACCACGGCGACCAAGGCGTCCAAGGCGTCCAAGGCGACTGCCGCGGCGACGGATTCGCCCGCACCGGCGACCGCACCGGCGACCGCGGCGACGACGAAGACGGCGAAGACGGCGAAGACGGCGAAGACGGCGAAGGCGGCGACGCAGGCGAGCGCGGTGACGCAGGCGAGCGCAGCGGCTGCGGCGACGACGGGATCGAAGCCGACCGAGGCGGCGAAGGCCGCCACGGCGACCAAGCCGACCAAGGCCGCCGAGGCGGCGAAGGCCGCCGAGCCGACCAAGGCCGCCGAGCCGACCAAGGCCGCCAAGGCGACCAAGGCCGCCAAGGCGACCAAGGCCGCCGAGCCGACCAAGGCCGCCAAGGCGACCAAGGCCGCCAAGGCGACGAAGGCCGGTGTTGCCACGCCCACCGCCGAGCCCGTTCCGGCCGGTCCGACCGACGGTGTGGCCCGCCCCGCCCGTCGCTCACGCACCGCGCCCAGCGGCTCCTCGAGCTGACGCACGCCCCCTTGCGGCCCTGCCGACGGCGTGGGACCCCGGGGCGGCGGTCGCTACCGTGGCGGGGTGCGCATCGCCACCTGGAACGTCAACTCGCTGAAGGTCCGCCTGCCACGGGTGGAGGAGTGGCTCGCCGAGGTGCGGCCCGACGTGCTGTGCATGCAGGAGACCAAGCTCGCCGACGACGCGTTCCCGGCGCTCACCTTCCAGGGCCTCGGCTACGAGTCGGTGCACCACGGCCAGGGCCAGTGGAACGGCGTCGCGATCCTGTCCCGCGTCGGCATCGACGACGTGGTCGCGAACTTCTCGCCCGCATCCGGTGAGGCCGACCCCGACGCCCGCATCATCACGGCGCGCTGCGGAGGCGTGCGGTGCACGAGCGTGTACGTGCCCAACGGCCGCTCGCTGGACAACGACCACTACCAGTACAAGCTCCGGTGGCTCGCGCAGCTGCGGCGCCATCTCGACGCGGTCGGATCGCCGCAGGAGCCGCTGGCGGTGATGGGCGACTTCAACATCGCCCCCGACGACCGCGACGTCTACGACCCCTCGAAGTTCGTCGACGCCACCCACACCAGCCCGGCCGAACGAGCGCTGCTCGGCGAGCTGCACGACTGGGGCCTCGTCGACGTGTTCCGGCAGCACTACGCCCAGGACCGGTTGTACAGCTGGTGGGACTACCGCGCCGGCGACTTCCACCAGGGCCGCGGGCTGCGCATCGACCTCGTGCTCGGCACCCAGGCCGTCGCCGAACGTGCGGCGTGGTCCATCGTCGACCGCAACGCCCGCAAGGGCACGTCGCCGTCCGACCACGCGCCCGTCGTGGTCGACCTGCTCGACTGATCCCCGTGAACCAGGTGGAGCAGGTGAGCCGGGTGGATCAGGTGGATCAGGTGAGTCAGGTGGCCGGGTGATCGACTTCGACCGCCGGTTCGGTCCCGACGACGCTCGGCTCCCGCTCACCGACGCCGTCCGCCGGATCGTCGCCGAGCTCACCTCGTCGAGCGCGTCGAGCGACGAGTTCGAACAGGCATGCGACCTGGTCGAGCGCGCCGCGGCGATCCTGGAGGCCCGCGGTCACGCCCGTGCGTACTCCGGTGCGGAGGCGTCGCTCTCCGACCACCAGGACTCGTCGTTCCTCGACTTCAGCCCACTCGTGGGTCCGCTCAACCCGCTCGCGCCGCCCATCGCGATGCACCTCGCCGACGACGGGTCGGTGGTCGGAGAGGCCGTGTTCGGCTCGGCCTACGAGGGTCCTCCCGGCTGCGTGCACGGTGGCTTCGTGGCCGCCAGCTTCGACGAGGTGCTCGGCTTCGCCCAGTCGCTCGGCGGACACCCGGGGATGACGGCCAACCTGCAGGTCGACTACCGGTCACCGACGCCGCTGCACCGCCCGCTGCGCTTCGTCGGACGGATCGATCACGTCGACGGACGCAAGATCCACACGGTCGCCACCCTCCACCACGGTGACACGCTGTGCGCGGAGGCGCGGGCGCTGTTCGTGTCGATGAAGCCCGAGGTGTTCCAGCGGCTCATGCGGGAACGTCGCCGGGACGACCCTGGTGATCCAGCAGATCGAGCAGCCTCGGCGCCAGACGCTCCGCCGCACTGAGGCCGAGACCGAGTCGTCGGGCCACCTCGGTGGTGTCGCGGGGAGGCGACGCCAGCAGCCCGCGCAGCACCTGATCGGTGCACACCGCCCGCGCCTCCACCCCCGCGGCGCGGGCGACCGCGGCGCGCCAGTCGCGCAGCGGCGCCATGGGATCCGGCGGTGCTCCGGTGCGTCGCAGCACCGCCGGGGGCGGGAGCGGCCGCTCCACCTCGATGGTGGCCGCGACCGCCTCGAGCCACGCGCTGGGTGCGCCCGAGACGTCACGGCGCCGCGCCGCCCACGTGACCACCAGGGTGTCGCTCGCACGGGTGAGCGCCACGTACAGCAGCCGCGCCTCCTCCGCCCGCTGCGCCGCAGTGGTGGCCGACGAGTGGGGGACCAGCCCCTCCTCGACGCCGGTGACGATCACCGCCTCCCACTCCCGGCCCTTCGCCGCATGGAACGTGAGCAGCGACACCGCACCGTCGTCGTCGGGTTCGAGATCGTCGAACGGCTGGCGCAGCTCCACCCAGGCGCGGAACCCGCCGGGCTCGTTCGACATCAGGAACCGGTCGACCTCCTCGGCCACGCGGGAGCGGATCGGGGCGACCTCGTCGGAGGCCCACACCTCCTCGGCCCACGCGGCGAGTTGCTGGCGGTTCGTGCAGCGTGAGGCCTCCAGGATCGTGCGCTCGAGCAGGCTCGCACCGACGGCACGGGCGACGGGCAGCCCGGTTGCGGTGAGCGCTCGTCCGAGCCCCTCCAACTGGTCGTTGGTGCGAGCGAGCACCGCCACCTGCCGGAGCCCGTGCCGCTGCGACAGATCGCGGGCGAGCGCCGCCACGCGGCGCGCCTCGTCGTGCTCGTCGGTGGCCTCGACCACCCGGATCGACGCCGAATCGGCACGGCGCGACTCGGTGTCGTCGGCGATGCGGGCGGCCGACAGCGCGGCGGCACCCGCCCGCACGATCTGCGGCGAGCAGCGGTAGTTGCCGGTGAGCGCGACGACGGTGACTCCCGGGTAGACCCGCTCCACCTCGAGCAGCGTGGTGGGGTCGGCACCGTTCCAGCCGTAGATCGCCTGCCGGTGGTCGCCGACGAGGCAGATGTCCGGCCGGCCGTCCCGGATCGCCTCGAGCAGCTCGTGCTGGAGCGGGTTGAGGTCCTGTGCCTCGTCGACGAACAGGTGCCGGAAGCGCCAGCGCACCACGTCGGCGAAGGTGCGGTCGCGCCGCATCTCCGAGAGCAGACCGGCGAGCAGGTCGTCGAAGTCGACGACCCCGCGGCGACGCTTCAGCGCGGTGTAGCGATCGAGCACCGTGGCGTAGGCATCGGCCGACAGTGCCGGGCGTCGACGCACCCGCCGGTTCTGATCGACGAAGTCGTCGGGCGACACCAGCCGCGCCCGAGCCCAGTCGAGATCGGCCAGCGCGGCACCGGGCTCGCATCGCACCCGCGTCTCGGTGAGCACCTCGCGGATCAGCCGGCCCCGGTCGGCGGCGACCGATGGCGGTGCGGTGCCGGTGGAGGCGGCGCGGTCACGCAGCACCCGCAGCGCCACCGCGTGGAACGTGCCCGTCTCGACGTGCTCGCGGATGTCGAGGCGGCGGAGCCGGCGTCGCAGCTCGCCGGCGGCGTCGCGGGTGAAGGTGAGTGCGAGCACGTGGCGGGCGTCGGCGCTGCCGTCGAGCACCCGTCGGGCGATGCGCCGGGTGAGCACCATGGTCTTGCCCGAGCCGGCGGCGGCCACGATCGCGAGCGGCGCCGCGTCGGTGGTGACCGCCTCGCGCTGGTGGGGATCGAGACCTCGCAGCACGGCCCGCCACCGCTGCGCGTCGGGGCCGTCGTCGGCGTCCGTGCCGACGCTGCGGTTGGCTCCAGCGTCCGCGTCCACCGTTCCACGATACGACTACGCTCCGCGCATGACGTTCTCCCAGAAGAACCTGAACGCGAACGAGACCATCGCGCTCGACCTCCACCCGCACTGGTGGTACTTCTCCAGCCCGGTGTTCGCACTGGTGGTGTCGATCATCGGCAGCATCTGGGCGCTCACCACGGACGGTGACTCGAACCTCGGCAAGGTGATGCGCGTCGTGTTCATCGCCGCCCTGGTGGTGTCCGCGCTGTGGGTCGTGGCGCGCTACCTGAAGTGGATGACGACCCACTTCGTGATCACGTCGCACCGGCTGATCTTCCGCACGGGTGTGATCGCGAAGAGCGGCATCGAGATCCCGCTCGAGCGCGTCAACAACGTCAACTTCAACCAGAGCATCTTCGAGCGGATGCTCGGCGCCGGCGACCTGCTGATCGAGTCGGGTGGCGAGGACGGCCAGAGCCGCTTCTCCGACATCAAGCGCCCCGACGAGGTGCAGCGGATGATCCACTCCCAGATGGAGCTCGCCGCCGAGCGCCGCGGCAGCTACGCCCGGGGTGGTGGCGGGGTCGCCAGTGTCGCCGAGGAGCTCGAGCGGCTGGAGGGGATGCTGCAGCGCGGCACGCTGTCGCCCGAGGAGTTCGAGGCGCAGAAGCGCCGCCTGCTCGGCTGACCGGTCGGCTGCGCGATCGTCGTCGACCGGTGCGCGTCGTCAGCCTCGTCCCCTCGGTCACCGAGACCCTGCTCGCGTGGGGTGTCGACGTGGTCGCCTGCACGCGGTTCTGCGAGCAGCCGACCCTCCGCCACGTGGGCGGCACGAAGGACCCGGACCTCGCCGCGATCACCGCGCTCGCGCCGGACCTGGTGGTGGTCGACCGTGAGGAGAACCGCCGGGAGGATGCCGAGGCGCTGCTCGCCGCCGGAGTGCCGCTGCACGTGACCCACGTGGTCGACCTCGCCGGCGTGGCACCGATGCTCGCCGGTCTCGCCACCGCCACGGGCGTCACGGGCGCGGCAGGCGCAGCGGGCGCGTCATCGGCGCCCGACCCGGCCACGCCGGCGTGGGGCCCGGCGACATCGACCTGGGCGTCGGCGTTCGTGCCGATCTGGCGCCGTCCGTGGATGGGCCTCGGTGTCGCGACCTACGGGTCGTCGGTGCTCGCCCACCTCGGTGTGCGCAACGTGCTCACCGACGACGACGGCACGTACCCCGAGATCGACCTCGCGGAGGTCGCCCGCCGGGCGCCGTCGTTCGTGCTGCTGCCGTCGGAGCCCTACCCGTTCGCCGAGCGACACCTCGCCGAGGTGTCGGCCGCCCTTCCCGACGCGCGGGTGCTGCTGCTCGACGGGCGCGACCTGTTCTGGTGGGGCGTCCGCACCGCCGGGGCGCTCACCCGCCTGCGCGAGGTGCTGCAGCCGAGCGGATGACCGATCGCTCCACGAGGGCGTCGACGCCGAGGTGCGCCGGCCAGGTGCCGCACGGTGCCTCGATCAGGAACCGCTCGGTGCGACCGGGTCGCGTCGTGACGAACGCGCGATCCACGCTCGCGCCCGGGACGAGCCGCGCCGGGTCGACCACGAGGTCGCGGACCACGGTGGTGCCGGTGAGCGTGCGCACGTGGTGACCGTCGCCGCTCGACACGAGGCCGCCCGCCAGGCGGGGCTCGGGGAGGCGGAGCTCGTGGTCGTCCGCGAACCACCACCAGGTGTGCGCGTCACCGGCCTCGACGGCCTCGACGGCCTCGCCGCCCTCGCCGCCCTCGACGGCCTCGCCGCGGCCGCGCTCGATCTGCTCGCCGCCCAGGCCGCCGGACGGCTCAGGCGCGGGCCGCACGGCCATCACCTCGACATCGACCCGGTGCTGGTGTTCGGCGGAACGTCACGTCGACGCGCCTGACGGCCGGCAGCCGGCGTCCGATGAGGAGCGGTGCGGCCCTCAGGGACGGCCGGCGTGCGGAACCGCGACCTCGGTCACGAGCACCTGCCCGGTGCGCTCGGCCCGGCACTGGTCGGGGTGCGAGTGCTGCGACGTCAGCACGAACAGGTGCCGTCCCTCCGGTCCGCCGAGCATGCACGCGAAGGCGCGGCGATCGGTCGTGAGCACGTCGAGCACGGCGCCGCCATCGGCCACGCGCACGCACTCACCGGCCGCGGCGTTCGCGAACCAGATCGCCCCGTCGGCGTCGAGGCAGATGCCGTCGGGTGCTCGGCCGCCGAGATCGGCCCACACGCGACGGTTCGACAGGCGACCATCGGCGTCGCGGTCGAACGCGGTGAGGCACCGCCCCATCGACTCGGCGACCACGAGGGTGCGGCCGTCAGGCGTGATGACGGTGCCGTTGGGGAACTTGAGCCCGTCGGCGGCCACGCTCACGCTGCCGTCCGGGTCCACGAGCGCGAGCGTGGCCGTGGCCCGCCGCGAGAAGTCGCCCGTGGCCTCGGCGGTGTGGAGGTCGAACCCGAAGTTGCCCACGTAGGCGCGTCCGGCGTCATCGACCACCATGTCGTTGCAGTGCCATGTGGCGACACCGTCGAGGTCGGCGTGCACCACGAGCCGGTCGTGGGCGAGGCGCAGCACCTGGCGCTCGCGCATCAGCACGACGAGCAGATCGCCGGCAGGAGTCCAGCCGAGCCCGCTCGGCTGACCCGGGATGTCGACCTTCACCTCGACGTGGCCATCGAGGCCGACCGCCTGCACCGAGTGGTCGTACATGTCGCTGAACCACAGCTTGCCGTGGTGCCAGCGTGGCCCCTCGCCGAAGCGGAGGCCGGTGGCGAGCACGTCGAGTCCCATCGCGTGTCCTCCGCTTCGTCTCTGTGGGTCGGTGGGTGTGGCCGGGTGGTGACCGGTCGGCCGGGTGGTGACCGGTCGGCCGGGTGGTCGGTCAGGCTGCGTCCGCGTCGAGCAGCTGGGCGCCGTCGACGGCGCGGACCCGCCAGCCCTCGTCGAGTGCGCCGGGTTCGGCGAGGGCGACGATGCAGCCGCCGAAGCCACCGCCGGTCATCCGCACCCCGTGCACGCCCGGCAGCGACGCGACGTGGGCCACGGCTGCGTCCATCTGCGCCGTCGAGGTGTCGTACAGGTCGCGCAGGCTGGCGTGGCTGGCGAGCATCAGCTCGCCGGCGGTGGCGAGGTCGTGGGCGCGCAGCGCGTCGGCGAAGTCGCGCACCCGCTGGTTCTCGGCCACGACGTGCATGGCCCGCTTGCGCACCACCGGGTCGTCGATCGACGCCGCGGCGACGGACGTGGCCTCGCGCAGCGGGCCGATGATCGCCTCGGCTGCGGCGCACTCGCGCACGCGGTCGGCGTACGCCGAACCGACCAGGGTGCGGTGGGCGATGAACTGCACCACCACGTCGACGTCGTCCGGGAACGGCACCGGGGTGATCGTGAGCGCCCCGCAGTCCATGAGGAGCGCGTGGCCGGCCACACCGCCCGCGATCGAGAACTGGTCCATGATGCCCGTGGGCACGCCCGACGCTCGGTTCTCGGCGCGCTGGGTGAGCTTCGCCAGCTCCACCACGCTGCCCTCGAAGCCGAGCGCGAGCGCCACCGCCACCTCGAGCGCGTGGCTGCTCGACATCCCCCCACCGATCGGGATCGTGGTGCTCACGTGCCCGCGGATGCCGTGGGCGGGCGCCATCTCGGACACCACGCCGGCGACGTACTTCCCCCACGCCGGCGACACGGTGGTCGGGTCGTCGACGCGCAGGGGGAGCGTCACCGGCTCGGACTCGTCGGCCGAGGTGAGCTCCACCTGGTCGGACGGTTCGAACCGGATGTCCGTCCAGCGGTCGACCGCCATCGGGAACACCAGGCCGCCCGTGTAGTCGGTGTGGTCGCCGATGAGGTTCACGCGGCCGGGGGCTCGGGCGATGCGGACGCTCATGCGCGCTCCAGTCCGAGCGTGGTGCTGAGGCGGTCGATCGCCTCCAGGTCGAACGGGGCGCGCAGCGCGATGTTCACCTGGTCGGCGCCGGACTCCACGTAGGCGCCGATCGTGTCGATCACCTGCTGGTCGCTGCCGGTGAGCACGCCGGGGCGGACGAACTCGGCGATCGCGCCGAACTGCTGCTGCAGGCTGGCCTCGGTCCAGGCGAGCCCGGTGTTGATCGCCCGCTTGATCTCGCTGGGGTCGCGCCCCACCCGCTCGCAGTGCTCGTCGAGCACGCGGTTCTTGTGGGCGAACTGCTCGGGCGAGATGAACGGCACGTTCCAGCCGTCGGCGTACTGCGCGGCGATCCGCAGGGTGCGCTTCTCGCCGCCCCCGCCGATCCAGATCGGCAGCCGGTCCTGGATGGGGCGCGGCTCGTTGCGGGCGTGGTCGAGTGTGAACCAGCGGCCCTCGAAGCTGGTGACCTCGTCGTGGAGCAGCCCGCGCAGGCACTGGATGCCCTCCTCGAGCTGGTCCATGCGGGTGCGCACGTCCGGGAACGGGATGCCGTAGGCGGCGTACTCGATCTGGGCCCATCCGGCACCGATGCCCATGTCGGCGCGGCCGCCGGACAGCTGGTCGATCGCGGTGATGGCCTTGGCGAGCACCGCCGGGTGCCGGTAGCCGATCGAGTAGACGAGCGACCCGACCCGCACCCGCTCGGTGCTGCACGCCAGGGCTGCGTGCATCGCGACGGCCTCGAGGCAGGCGGCGTCGTCGGGGTGGCCGGTCGCCCCGTAGAAGTGGTCCCACACGGAGATCCAGCCATATCCGAGGTCCTCGATCCGGCGCCACACCGAGCGCAGCTCGTCGGCGGTGGTGTGCTGCAGGCCGGCGTGCACGCCGAAGACGGCGTCGAACATCGTCATGACCGCCGAAGGTAGCCTGCGCAGATGCCTCGCGCCCTCGTCGCCACCGGAATGGAACTCGAGTACGACACGTTCGGATCGCCCGACGACCCGACCCTGCTGCTGGTGATGGGCTTCACGGCCCAGATGATCCAGTGGGACGAGCGGTTCTGCGGGCAGCTGGCCGACACCGGCCTGCACGTCGTGCGCTTCGACAACCGCGACTGCGGGCTGAGCACGAAGCTCGACGGCGTCGTGGTCGACACCGGCGCCGTGATGGCCGCCGCGCTCGGCGGGGGCGAGCTGCCCGAGGTGCCGTACTCGCTCTCCGACATGGCCGCCGACGGCATCGGTCTGCTCGACCACCTCGGCGTCGAGCGGGCCCACGTGATGGGCGCGTCGATGGGTGGGATGATCGTGCAGACGATGGCGATCGAGCACCCGACGCGGGTGCGGTCGGTGATCTCGGTCATGAGCACCACCGGCGACCCGAGCGTCGGCCAGGCGGCGCCCGAGGTGCTCGGCGTGCTGCTGTCGCCGCCGGCCACCACGCGCGAGGAGTACATCGAGACGTCGCCGAAGTGGATGGCGTGGCACTCGAAGAAGCACCGGAGCGCGGAGCGCACGAAGGAGCTCGCCGCCGTCGCGTGGGATCGTTCGAACTACGCCGACGGTGGTCCCCGCCAGCTCGCGGCGATCTTCGCGAGCGGCGATCGCACCGAGCGTCTCCGGCAGCTCGACGTGCCGGCACTCGTGATCCACGGCCGCGACGACACGCTCATCACCCCCAGCGGTGGCCTGGCGACCGCCGAGGCGATCCCCGGCGCGCACCTGCTGTACCTGGCCGACATGGGCCACGACCTCCCCGAGCCGCTCTGGCCGCTCGTGGTCGACGCCGTCGCCGCCCACACCCGCCTCGCGGGCTGACGCGACGGCCGGCGCCACCCGCGCCGGCCGCCCACCCGGTGCCGTCCCGGCCGGTCCGGGCGACTAGAAACGCACCCATGGCTGGACCGCTCACTGGGTATCGCATCATCGAGATCGCCGGCATCGGGCCCGGCCCGTTCGCCGCCATGTTGCTCGCCGACATGGGCGCGGAGGTGATCCGCGTCGAGCGCGCGCAGAGCGTGCGCGGGCCCGCCCCCGACACGCCGCACTTCGACGTCATGCTCCGCGGCCGGCGCAACATCGCGATCGACCTCAAGCACCCCGACGGCGTCGCCACCCTGCTCGACCTCGTCGAGCGCGCCGACGCACTGATCGAGGGCTTCCGCCCCGGAGTGATGGAGCGCCTCGGCGTCGGCCCCGACGTCTGCCTGGCCCGCAACCCGAAGCTCGTCTTCGGCCGCATGACCGGCTGGGGCCAGGAGGGCATGTACGCCCAGGCCGCCGGTCACGACATCAACTACATCGCGCTCGCCGGTGCGCTCGCCCACTTCGGTCGCGCAGGAGAGGCCCCGGTGCCGCCGCTCAACATGGTGGGCGACTTCGGCGGCGGCGGCATGTTCCTCGCCTACGGCGTGGTGTGCGCCCTGCTCGAGGCGCAGCGCAGCGGTCAGGGCCAGGTGGTCGACACCGCGATGGTCGACGGCGCCGCGGTGCTGATGAGCATGTTCTGGGCGTTCAAGTCGGCCGGCATCTTCGACGAGAACCGACGCGGCACCAACCTGCTCGACACCGGCGCCCACTTCTACGACGTGTTCGAGTGTGCCGACGGCCAGTACGTGTCGCTCGGCTCGATCGAGCCGCAGTTCTACGCCGAGCTGATGCGGCTCACCGGTCTCGCCGGCGATCCCGAGTTCGCGAAGCAGATGGACCAGAGCCAGTGGCCGCACCTGAAGCAGCGGCTGCGCGACGTGTTCAAGCAGAAGACCCGCGCCGAGTGGTGCGAGATCATGGAGGCCACCGACGTGTGCTTCGCCCCGGTGCTCACGATGAGCGAGGCCGCGGCACACCCGCACAACGTCGAGCGGCGCACCTTCGTCGAGGTCGCCGGCGTCACCCAGCCGGCCCCGGCGCCGCGGTTCAGCCGCACCACGCCGGAGATCGTGAGCGCACCGGCCCACGCCGGTCAGCACTCGCGTGAGGTCCTCGCCGACTGGGGTGTGCCCGCGGACCGGATCGAGGAGCTGCTCGGGTCGAAGGCCGTGGTCGACGCCTGATGGGCACCCTCGTGTGCTTCCACGCACACCCCGACGACGAGGCGATCGCAACCGGCGGCTCGATGGCGCGGGCTGCGGCTGAGGGGCACCGGGTGGTGCTCGTGGTGGCCACCAACGGCGACCACGGCGAGGTGCCCGACGACCTCGCCCCCGGTGAGATGCTCGTCGACCGGCGTCGCCGCGAAACCGATGCATCGGCATCGATGCTCGGCATCCACCGGGTCGCGTGGCTCGACTACGCGGACAGCGGCATGACCGGGTGGGAGCAGAACGGTCACCCTGCGTCGTTCCTGCAGGCGCCGCTCGACGAGGCGGCCGAGCGACTCGCGGAGATCCTGCGCGAGGAGCAGGCCGACGTGCTCACGGTGTACGACTGGCACGGCGGCTACGGCCACCCCGACCACATCAAGGTGCACCACGTCGGCCATCGTGCCGCGGAGTTGGCCGGCACGCCGCGGGTGTTCGAGTCGACGATGAACCGCGACGCGATCGTGCGGATGATGAACCTGATGCCGTCGGAGCAGCAGGAGGACTTCGACCCCGAGGGCCCGAGTGACGACGGGAATCCCTTCGGCACCCCGGAGGCCGAGCTCACGCTCGAGGTCGACGTCCGGCCGTGGATCGCGGCGAAGCGGGCGAGCATCGCCTGCCACGCGAGCCAGGTGTCCGACTCGTCGTTCTTCCTCGCGATGGACGACGAGGCCTTCGCGATCGCGTTCGGCACCGAGTGGTACATCGAGAAGGGCGCGCCCGCCGGGCTGCGGCCCGGGTGGATGTTCGGATGACCCGGGTGCACCTCGTCCGCCACGGCCGGGCCGCGGCGGGCTGGGACACCGACCCCGACCCGGGCCTCGACGAGCTGGGCCGGCAGCAGTCGCTCGACGTGTGCGCCCGGCTCGCTCCGCTCGGTCCGCTGCACGTGGAGACGAGCCCGCTGCGGCGGTGCCAGGAGACCGCGGCCCCGCTGCTGTCAGCATGGCGGCTGCCGCTGCTGGTGGAGCCACGGATCGCCGAGATCCCGTCGCCGGAGGGTGTCGCGATGGCCGACCGGGTCGACTGGCTGCGCGCCGCGATGCAGGGGACGTGGGGTGCGCTGGACGAGCGGTACACCAGCTTCCGCGACGGTGTCGTGGCTGCCGTGCGGGCGTGCCCGCGCGACACCGTGATGTTCAGCCACTTCGTGGCGATCAACGCCGTGATCGGCGCCGCGCTCGGCGACGACCGGCTCGTCATCCGGAGCCTCGACAACTGCTCGGTCACCGTCGTCGACGTCGGTGCCGACGGCGCGCTCACCCTCGTCGAGGGCGGGCACGAGGCCGACACGCTGATCCGCTGATCTGCTGACGGTCACGCGCGCGGCGTCCGTCGGCCGTGCCCCGGAGCCCGGTGTCACGGGGTGCTCGCCGGGCGGAGCTCACGGGGCACCGGTACCATTCCGCCCCGATGTCCCCGACGCACGTGTTCGCCGGCTGAGCGCCCCACCATGGCCGGCGAGTCGCTGCACGACGTGTACCGCACCATGCTGTGGGTGCAGGTCGCCCTCGGCGCCGTCGCCGGGAGCTGGGCGCTGGCGGCCCACCAGTGGGAGCGGGTCCGCGGTCGGGCGTTGTGGATCGTCACCTTCGTCACGTACCTCGTGGTCACGGCCAACGTGGTGATGGCGTCGGTGCTGCTCGCCCGGTACGACTGGGAGTTCCCGGAGCTGCACATGCTCTACGAGTTCAGCGGGATCGCCGCGATCGGCATCGTGTACTCGTACGCCAACCAGATGAAGGCCCGCCGGTACCTGATCTACGGCGGCGGCGGGCTGTTCCTGATGGGCCTCGCGTTGCGCAGCCTCTTCATGAGCTGACCGCGTCAGGCGCGACCCGGTTCAGCGCACCTGGGCGAAACGCTCCACGTCGCCGGGAGCTCCCGCCAGCACGAGCAGGTCGCCGTCGCGCACGATCGTGGACGACTCGGCGTAGGTGAACGTCGAGCCGGGGTGCTTCACGCACACCACCGTCACCCGGTAGGTCGCGCGAAGACCGATGTCGCCGAGCGCCCGGCCGACGAAACTCGGCGGTGCCACCACCTCGGCGAGCACGAACCCCTCGTCGAGCGACAGGTACTCGAGCACGCGACCCGACACCAGGTGTGCGACACGCGCGCCCATCTCGGCCTCCGGCCGGAACACCCGGTGCGCGCCCACACGTTCGAGGATCTTCGCGTGCTGGTCGCTGATCGCCTTCGCCCACACCCGCTCGATCCCGAGGTCGAGCAACGCCGTGGTCACCAGGACGCTCGACTCGACGCCGGCGCCGATCGCGACGACCGCGGTGTCGAACTCATGGGCGCCGAGCTGTCGGAGCGCGACCAGATCGGTCGCATCCACCTGGGCGACGTGGGGGAGGTCGATCGAGTGCATCTGCACGAGTCGCGCGTCGGAGTCGACGGCGAGCACCTCGGTGCCGAGCTCGATCAGGGTGCGGGCGAGCGCGCCGCCGAAGCGGCCGAGGCCGACGACGAGCACGGAACCGGCCGGGTGGTGCACGGCGGTGGGGGACGGGTGATCAGCCAAGGATCGGTTGCTCCTCCGGGTAGCGGAACCTGAGATGACGTTCGCGCAGCACCAGGGCAGCGCCGAGCGTGAGCGGGCCGAGACGACCCAGGTACATCAGCACGACGAGCACGGCCTGGGCCGGCTCGGGCAGGGATGCGGTGATGCCGGTGCTGAGGCCCACCGTGCCGAACGCCGAGGTGGCCTCGAACAGCGACCGGTCGAGGTCGGTGGTGCTGAGCGACTTGATCGCGAGGCTGCCGGCCACCACCGCACCCATCGAGATCGCCGCGATCGCGACGGCGCGGCGCTGCGTGCGCTCGGGAAGGCGGCGCCGGTGGGCGTGCACGTCCGCGTCACCACGGACCTCCGACCAGATCATCAGCGCGATCACGGCGAAGGTGGTGACCTTGATGCCGCCGGCGGTGCCGGCGCTGCCACCGCCGACGAACATCAGCATCGACATGAACAGCCAGCTGACCGTGTCCATCGCGCCGATGTCGATCGAGTTGAAGCCCGCCGTGCGGGTCTGCACCGACTGGAACCCCGCGGCGAGCAGCTTCTCGGGGATCGACATCGCACCGAGCGTGCGGTCGTCGGTC
Source organism: Actinomycetota bacterium (assembly GCA_009704985.1). GTDB lineage: Bacteria > Actinomycetota > Acidimicrobiia > Acidimicrobiales > Ilumatobacteraceae > VFMC01. Next base: position 14,726 of record WLDE01000071.1, read on the forward strand.
CACTCGGCGGTGACGATGACGACGGTGCCCAGCACCAGCAGCACGCCGGTGGTGATCAGGGTGATGCGGGTGTGCAGCGTGAGCGACGGGCGCCGGGTGCCACGCGGGGTGGCCAGGCGGCGTCGGAGCTCGAGCAGCACCGGGAACCCGATGCCGCCGCAGATCACGAGGGCCGCGATCACTCCGTTGATCCACCAGTTGCCCACGTAGGCGCTGAGACTGTCGGCGCGCAGTCCGAACCCCGCGTTGTTGAACGCCATCACGCTGTGGAACACGCCGCTCCAGGCGTCGGTGGTCCAGGCCCGGTCGTGCGCGAACCGGAAGCCCACGAACAACAGCAGCGCGCCGACGGCCTCGAACACGAACGAGTAGCGCACGACGGCCACGAGCAACGGCCGGATCTCACCGTTGCTGAGCGCGGTGCGCTCCGCGTTGGCCAGGTGCTTCGTCTGCACGCCGAGCCGACGGTTGAGCGCCAGCACCACCACCGACGCGAGCGTCATGATCCCGAGGCCGCCCACCTTCACCAGCACCAGCACGATCACCTCGCCGGTGGCGCTCCAGTGCGACCCGGTGTCGACGACGGTGAGGCCGGTCACGCAGACGGCCGACACCGCAGTGAACAGCGCCTGCATCGGGGTGGTGCGCGGGCCGTCGGCGGAGACGGGCAACCACAGCAGCAGCGTGCCGACGGCGATGGCCACCAGGAACACGAGTGCGACCACGCGAGCCGGATTGCGGGCGAGTCGCCCGGGGACCGGTGGTGTCGCGGCGGGCACGGCGGGAAACGTTAGGGGTGTGCGGCGGCGGACGCCTCGCGGAAGAGAAATCGGCTCCGACCGATGTGGTCGGAGCCGAACCCACCACGACGGTCAGGCGGTCAGCTTGCTCTCGAGCTCGTCGAGCGCCAGGCCGAGTCGTGCCGGCAGGCGGTCACCGAACTGGGCGTAGTGGGCGCGGATCTGCGGGATCGCGCTCGCCCAGCCCTCGGTGTCGACCGACAGCAGGGTGGACAGGTCGTCCTCGCGCACCTCGAGGCCGGCGGTGTCGATCGCGCCCGGCGCGGGCAGGAGGCCGATCGGCGTCTCGACGGCCTCGGCGGTGCCGGCGACCCGCTCGAACACCCACTTCAGCACGCGGCTGTTCTCACCGAACCCCGGCCACAGGAAGCGGCCGTCCTCGTCGCGGCGGAACCAGTTGACGAAGAAGATCTTCGGCAGCTTCGACGTGTCGGTGCTCTTGCCGACCGACAGCCAGTGGGCGAAGTAGTCGCCCATGTTGTAGCCGCAGAAGGGCAGCATCGCCATCGGGTCGAAGCGCAGGTTGCCGACGGCGCCCTGCTGGGCGGCGGTGGTCTCGCTCGCCATGATCGAGCCCAGGAACACGCCGTGCTCCCAGTCGTTGGCCTGGGTGACGAGCGGCACCGTGGTGCGGCGACGGCCGCCGAAGAGGATCGCCGAAATCGGCACGCCGGCCGGGTCCTGCCACTCGTTCGCCATCGACGGGCACTGCGACGCCGGGGCGGTGAAGCGGGCGTTGGGGTGCGCGGCGGGGGTGTCGGTCTCGGGCGTCCACTGGTTCCCGCGCCAGTCGGTGGCACGGGCCGGCGGGGTGTCGCTCATGCCCTCCCACCACACGTCGCGCTCGGAGGTGAGCGCGGTGTTGGTGAAGATCGAGTTGCCCCAGAGGGTCTCCATCGCGTTGGCGTTCGTGTCGTAGCCGGTGCCCGGGGCGACGCCGAAGAAGCCGGCCTCGGGGTTGATCGCGTACAGGCGACCGTCCTCGCCGAACTTCATCCAGCAGATGTCGTCGCCGATGGTCTCGGCGGTCCAGCCCGGGATGGTGGGCACGAGCATCGCGAGGTTGGTCTTGCCGCACGCCGACGGGAACGCCGCAGCGATGTACTTCGACTCACCGGCGGGGTTGGTGAGCTTGAGGATGAGCATGTGCTCGGCCAGCCAGCCGTCGTCGCGGGCCATCACCGAGGCGATGCGGAGGGCGAAGCACTTCTTGCCGAGCAGGGCGTTGCCGCCGTAGCCCGAACCGAAGCTCATGATCTCGCGGGTCTCGGGGAAGTGGACGATGTACTTGTTGTCCGGGTTGCAGGGCCAGGCGACGTCGGCCTGACCGGCCTCGAGCGGGGCGCCGACGGAGTGCACGCAGGGCACCCACTGGCCGTCGCCGAGCACGTCGAGCGCGCCCTGGCCCATGCGGGTCATGATCCGCATGTTCACCGCCACGTACGCGGAGTCGCTGAGCTGCACCCCGATGTGCGCGATCGGCGAGCCGAGCGGGCCCATGCTGAACGGCACGACGTACATCGTGCGTCCCCGCATCGCGCCCTGGTACAGCCCCATGAGCTCGGCACGCATCTCGGCGGGCTCACGCCAGTTGTTGTTCGGGCCGGCGTCGGCCGGGTCCGCGCTGCAGATGAACGTGCGGTCCTCCACGCGGGCGACGTCGCCCGGGTCGGAGTGCGCCCAGTAGCTGTTGGGGCGCTTCGCCTCGTCGAGCTTGGTGAACGTACCGGCGTCGACCAGCGACTGGCAGAGGCGCTCGTACTCCTCGGCGCTCCCGTCGCACCAGTACACCGAGTCGGGCTGCAGGATCGCAGCCCACTCGTCGACCCACTGCTGGAGCCGGCGGTTGGTGGTGGTGGCGCTCATGGGGGTGCTCCTTCTCCGATGCTCGGGTGCAACGGTGCTGGATGACGTTCGGGGGTGTCGAGTCGTGCGTGGAACTGCTGGTGGAACTGCTGGTGGAACTGCTGGTCGAACTGCTGATGTCGGGGCGTTCGGTGGTGCTCAGGTACCCGGGGGGACGGCCACGATCGTCCGGCTGTTTTGTCCCCGCAATGGACAAACGCCCGGCCTACTGGCCGGGCGTTCCCATGTCGACTTCCGATCCGAGGCGGAGGCGAGATGCCAACCCCTCGTCGTCGAGGTCGAACACGACGCGCTGTCCTTGGCGGAGCATGCGGAAGACGGAGCCCTCGAGTGCATCGGGGGCGAGGTCGTATTCGGAGAGGTCCGTGTCACGCACCACGGTGCCGTCGCCCGTGGTCGGGTCGTACGACTTGATGACGCCCTGCACGGTTGCCTCAGCCCGCCTTGACGACCTTGCCGCTCTTGATGCAGCCCGTGCAGACGTAGAGGCGCTTGGGGGTGCCACCCACCAGGGCGCGCACGCGCTGCACGTTGGGGTTCCAGCGGCGCTTGGTGCGCCGGTGCGAGTGGGACACGCTCATGCCCCAGCTCGGGCCCTTCCCGCACACTTCACAAACAGCTGCCATGACTCGCCTTCTCTCGATCGATCAGACCTGGTGACGGGCCGGATGTCGTGCCACCGACCAGGGTCGGAGGGACGGGAGCCGGAGCCGTCAGCAGGGCTAGAAAACGATATCAGCGGGTGCGGCCGCTTCCCCAAGCGATGCGCGCAGCGCCCCGATCGTTTCGAGCGATGCCCCCATCCCCGCGCGCCGGCGGTGCCGGCCGGGGCGGTGAGCGCGATCCGGGGCGGCCGTAGTCTGTCGGGCGTGCCGACCCTGGAGCTGCTGTCCGCCGACGCGCTGCGCAGCACCGTCGTCGCGTACCGCGACGCCGTTCGCGCCCACCAGCGGGGCATCGACCGGCTGAACGTCTACCCGGTGCCCGACGGCGACACCGGGACGAACATGGCCCGCACGCTGGACGCGGTCGTGGACGAGCTCGACCGGCTCGCCCAGGTCGGCCAGGCCGGCCGGGTCGAGGGCGACCCGGCCGGCGAGCCCGGTCTCGGCCCCACGTGCGACGCGATCAGCCACGGGTCGCTCATGGGCGCCCGCGGCAACAGCGGGGTCATCCTCAGCCAGATCCTGCGCGGCCTCACCGGCACGCTGCGCGACGCGGGCGAGGCCACCGGCGCACGGGTGGCGGACGCACTCGCAGCCGCCTCGGCGGCGGCGTACCAGGCGGTGCTGAAGCCGATCGAGGGCACGATCCTCACGGTCGCGCGGGCGGCGGCAGACGGCGC
>WLDE01000072.1 GCA_009704985.1 Actinomycetota bacterium
GTGACGTCTGCGTAGGGTGGGGATGCGGCGTGGGGCGCCGCACTCTCGACCGGACCACGCAGGGGGACACATGGGCGTGCAGCTCACCAAGGACTCGATCGATCTCGGCATCGTCGTGCAGGACGCGGAGCGCTCGCTCGCGTTCTACCGCGACACGCTCGGCTTCACCGACGCCGGCTCCATGCCGATGCCGGGCGGTGGCGGCACGATGTACCGCCTGATGTGCGGCACCAGCCTGATCAAGCTCGTGCACCCCGCCAGTCCGCCGCCCGCGGTCGCGCCCCCCGGCGGCATCCCCGGCGCCACCGGCTACCGCTACTGGACGATCTCGGTGTCGAACCTCCAGGAGGTCACCGACGCCTGCGCCGCCGCCGGTGCGAAGGTGGTCGTGCCGCCGCGTGCGATCCGCGAGGGGATCAGCATCTCGATCGTCGAGGACCCCGACGGCAACTGGGTCGAGTTCCTGCAGGCCGGCTGACCGATGGCGGTCGTCTCGTACATCGAGCAACTGCACCGCCTCGCCGCGGCGCACCCCGAACGGTCGGCCGTCACCTGTGGTGACGAGGCGGTCAGCTACCCCGAGCTCGTCGACCGGATCGACGACCTCGCCCACGAGCTGCGCTCGCTCGGCGTGTGCCAGGGCGACATGGTCACGATCGCGCTGCCGAACTCGGTGGAGTGGTTCGTCGCGTTCGCGGCGTCGTGGCGACTCGGTGCCACACCGCAGCCCGTGTCGTCGCGGCTGCCCCAGCGCGAGATCGACGCGATCGTCGAGCTCGCCGACCCGCGCGTGGTGATCGGCGTGCCCGACGGCTCGGTGCCGGGCCGGGCCACCCTGCCGATCGGCCATCGCGCCCCGGCGCGTCCGGCCGGCAGCGAGCTGCCGGTGGTGGTGTCGAAGGAGTGGAAGGCCCCCACCTCGGGCGGCTCCACGGGGCGGCCGAAGCTCATCGTGTCCGGCGACCCGGCGGCGCTCGACCCCGAGGTGCCGTCCACCCTGCTGTTCGGTGCGACCGGCCCGATGATCATGCCCGGGCCGCTCTACCACAACGGTCCGCTCATCTGGTCGGTGCAGGCGTTGCTGCACGGCAACGGCGTGGTGGTGCTGCCGCGCTTCGACCCGGAGGCCACGCTCGCCGCGATCCAGGACCATCGCGGCGAGGTGGTGTACATGGTGCCGACGATGATGAAGCGGATCTGGCGCCTGCCCGAGGACGTCCGGCTGTCGTACGACCTCGGCAGCCTGCGCACCCTGTGGCACCTCGCCGAGCCGTGCCCCGAGTGGCTGAAGCAGGTGTGGATCGACTGGCTCGGTCCCGAGCGGATCGTCGAGCTGTACGGCGGGACCGAGGGGCAGACCGCCACGGTGATCACCGGACACGAGTGGCTCGCCCACCGCGGGTCGGTCGGCAGGCCGGTGCCGGGCAGCGTGCAGATCACCGACGCCGACGGCAACGAGCTGCCGCCGCGCGAGATGGGTGAGGTGTGGCTGCGCAACCTGCGCGACACGCCCACGTACCGCTACGTCGGTGCCGAGCCGCGCGCCCGCGAGGGCGGCTGGGAGTCGCTGGGCGACATGGGCTGGCTCGACGAGGACGGCTACCTGTACCTCGGCGACCGTGCGGCCGACATGATCCTGAGCGGCGGGGCGAACATCTACCCCGCCGAGGTGGAGTTCGCGATCCAGGAACACCCGCAGGTGCGCTCGGTGGCCGTGATCGGCCTGCCCGACGAGGACAAGGGCAACACGGTGCACGCGATCGTGGAGGCCGACGCCGGCGCGATCGACGAGGCCGAGCTGCGCGGCTTCCTCGCCGAGCGGCTCGTCACCTACAAGATCCCGCGCACGTTCGAGTTCGTCGACGAGGCGCTGCGCGACGACGCCGGGAAGGTCCGCCGCTCCGCGCTGCGGGCCGCGAGACTGCCGTCCTGAGACCTCCTGACACACCCGAGGAGGGTGCGGTGACCGACGAACGCGATCTCGACGGGCTGACGGGTGAGACCGTCGAGCTGCTGCAGGTGATGATCCGCAACGCCTGCGTCAACGACGGCACGGCCGAGTCGGGTCAGGAGGTCCGCAACGCCGACGTGCTGCGCCAGTTCCTCGGCATCACCGGCCTCGACGTGCAGACGTACGAACCCACGCCGGGCCGCACCACGATCGTCGCCCGGATCGAGGGCACCGACCCGCAGGCACCGTCGCTGGCGCTGATGGGCCACACCGACGTCGTGCCGGTGAACCCCGACGGCTGGACCCGCGACCCCTTCGGCGGCGAGCTCGTCGACGGCGAGGTGTGGGGTCGCGGCGCGGTGGACATGCTGAACCTCACCTCGTCGATGGCGGTCGCGTTCCGGCACCTCGCCCGCAGCGGGTTCCGTCCCCGCGGCGACCTGGTGTACGTGGCGGTGGCCGACGAGGAGTCCGGGAGCGCACACGGCATGCAGTGGATGGCCGACCACGAGCGCGACGCCGTGTACGCGGACTACGTGCTCACCGAGAACGGTGGGCTGCACTCCGGCCCGAAGGAGCGGCCCTGGATCGGCGTGAACGTCGGCGAGAAGGGCGTCGCCTGGCGCACGTTGCGGGTGCGCGGCACACCGGGCCACGGATCCGCGCCGTTCAAGGCCGACAACGCGCTGATGACCGCGGCGGCGGTGATCCAGCGGCTCGGCGACTACCGGCCGGCACCCCGCTTCCACGAGCTGTGGCGCACCCGGGTCGACACCCTCGGCGTCGACGAGGCCACCCGTGCCGCGCTGCTCGACCCCGAACGCATCGACGAGTTCCTCGACGCGCTCCCCGTGCCGGGACCCGGGGCGCACCTGCACGCCTGCACGCACACCACGTTCTCGTGCAACACGATCGGACCGGGGACGCAGGGCGGCGGCGGTGTCACCCGGATGAAGACGAACGTGATCCCCGACTGCGTCGACATCGGGGTCGACATCCGCACGCTGCCCGGCGAGGACCACCACGACGTCGACGCGCACCTGCGCGCCGCGCTCGGCGACCTCTACGACCGCGTGGAGGTGGAGGTCGTGATGAACGATCCGGCCACGATCAGCCGCACCGACACGCCGCTGTGGGACGCGCTGGAGCGCTCGATCGCCAAGCCGTTCCCCACGGCACGACCGACCCCGCAGCTGGTGGTCGGCTTCACCGACTCACGGGTGTACCGCGCGATGGGGTCCGTCGCCTACGGCGCCGGGCTGTTCAGCCCCGACCTCGACCCGTCGGAGTTCGGACGACGCTTCCACGGCCACGACGAGCGCATCGACGTGGAGTCGCTCCGGCTCACGACGAACCTGTGGCTGGACGTGGTGCGCGAGCTGCTCACCTGAGCGAAGCGCGGCCCGGACGTCAGCGGCGCTCGTCCGCGAGCTGCCGCACCAGGTCGAGCTGGGCGCCGACCTCGGGCCCGGCCATCGGGCGGTGGGCGCGGACGTGGGCGAGCGCGTCGTCGAGTGGCCAACCGTCGAGCACCAGCAGCGCCACGGCGGTGGTGCCGGCGCGCCCGATGCCCGCCGCGCAGTGCACCACGAGGCCCTGGCCCTCGCGGAGCCGATCGAGCAGGCCGTCGAGGAACGGGCGCGCGGCCACCGGGTCGGGGGCGTGCAGGTCGTGCACCGGGAACCACACGGCTCGGGCGTCGGCCGCGAGCCAGCGCACGTAGTGCGGGTACCGGTCGAGCAGCTCGTGACGCTCGGTGAGGCAGACGATCGCGTCCGCACCGGTGTCGGCCAGCAGCCGATCGGGATCGGGCGCGGCGACGTGCTTGCCGCACAGCCAGAGCCGTCCGGCGAGCGTGCCGAGCGGGATCTCGTGGATGCCGCCGTCGGTGTTCCAGCGGGTGCTCACGCCGGCCGTCCGGCCTGGCGCGCGAGGCGGACGAAGCGCTGCACGTCGGCGGCGGCCCCGCCCGCCGACCACACCGCCCGGAACTCGCGTCGCAGGTCGAGGTCCGCGACGGGCACGGCGAGCAGCCGGCCGGTCGCGATCTCGCCCGCGACGGCGAGCTCGCTCAGCACGCACGCGCCGTCGCCCGCCATCGCAGCGGCCTTGAGCGTGGTGGTGGACGCGAGCACGGCGAGCGGTGTCGCCAGTTCGAAGCCGACCTCGGCGAGCGCCGCCTCGAACGCGTCACGCGTGCCCGAGCCGGCCTCGCGGACGAGCAGCGGCGCAGCGGCGAGCTCGGCCGCCGTGAGCGGCCGGCGTCGACGTGCCCACGGGTGACCGGGCGCCACCACCACGGTGAGCCGATCGCCGCCGACCGACGCCGTCGAGAGTCCGGGGAAGCGCCGAGGCGTCTCCACGAAGCCGAGCTGCACCGCTCCCTCTGCGACGGCGCGAGCCACGGCGACAGAGTTGCCGACGGCCAGCTCCACCGGTGCGCCGCCCGTGGCGCGGTGGGCGTGGAGCCAGTCGGGCAGGACGTACTCGGCAACGGTGAGGCTCGCCATGATCCGCAGCGGACCGCTCGTGCCGGACGCCCGGAGCGCCACCACGCCCGACGCCAGCCGATCGACCGCGGCGAGCACCTCGTGCGCCCACCCGGCGACCGCCTCGCCCTCCGTGGTCGGCACCGAGCCGCTCGGCCCCCGCACCAGGAGTCGCACGCCCATCCGTCGCTCGAGTTGACGGAGGCGTTCGGTCGCCGAGGGCTGCGACAGGTGGTGTTCGCGCGCGGCGGCCGAGATGCTCCCGAGACGGATGGTGTCGACGAACACCTCCAGGCCGACGAGGTCCTCCAGCCGCAGGGTCATCGGCACAGCCTATGACCTGCAGGTGATCGGTGGGTTCATCCACGGCGCACGGAGGCGCACGATCGTCACGTGTCCTCCACCCGTCTCGTCGTCCGGCACCGGCGCGTGGCGCCGCAGGACGCGGCGCCTCCCCTCCGCCCGGTCCACCGGGCGACGGGTTCGGGCGGATCGTTCACCGCACCGCCCCCCGGTGCGGTGCTCGGCCTCGCGATCGCCCTCGGTGGTGCCCTGGTGGGCCTGGTGGTCCACGAGCACGTCGGCACGCTGTCCGCCCATGTCGTTGCCGTCGTGCTGGGCGTCGTCATCGGCAACACCGCGCTCGGCGCACGGGCCTACCCGGGCTTCCGTATCGCGGGTCGGCACCTGCTGCGGTTCGGCATCGTGCTGCTGGGCCTGCGGATCTCCGTCGGCGACGTCGCCGACCTCGGCCCCGCGCTGCTGCTGGTGGTCGTGGCCGTCGTGGTCGCGACGTTCCTGGGCACGCGTGCGCTCGGCCGTCTGCTCGGCCTGTCGCCGGGGTTCTCGCTCCTCGTCGCGACCGGCTGGTCGATCTGCGGCGCGTCGGCGATCGCGGCCGCCGAACCGCTGGCCCGCGCCGACGAGGAGGAGGTCGCCTACGCCGTCGCCATGGTGGCGCTCTGCGGCTCGCTCGCGATCGTGGTGCTGCCGGCGATCGGCACGCTGCTCGGTCTCCCCGACCCGGTGTTCGGAGCGTGGGTGGGGGCGTCCGTGCACGACGTCGGCCAGGTGGTCGCCGCTGCGTCCACGCACGGCGACGAGGCGCTCGCGGCCGCCGTGGTGGTGAAGCTCACCCGCGTGGCGATGCTGGCGCCGCTGCTCGCCTCGGTCGCCGTCGCCGCCCGCCGCCGGCCGGTCGTCACCGAGCCGTCCGAGGGCGCGATGCAGCACGAGCCCGTCCGCCGTCCGCCGCTCGTGCCGTGGTTCGTGGTGGCGTTCCTCGGCGCCGTGGCGCTGCGATCGACCGGTGTCCTCGGCGACCCCGTGCTCGACACGGCACGTGTCGCCGAGACCACGCTCGTGGCCGCCGGCCTCGTCGGTCTCGGCGGGCAGGTGGTGTGGCGTCGGCTACGACGCCTCGGCGGCCGGCCGCTCCTGCTCGGCCTGGCGAGCTGGTGCCTCGTCGCGGCCGTGTCGCTCGCCGGTGTGTCCGTCGTGATGTGAGTCCGTCGATGTGAGTCCCTCGAAGTGAGTCCGTCGATGTGAGTCCGTCGAGGTGAGTCCCTCGAGGTGAGTCCCTCGAAGTGACTCGATCAGCGGCACCGGCCGACGACGAACCGGGCCTCGGGTGCGCCACCGCGCCGCACCGGTGCCGTCGAGGCCACGTGCCGCCCGGATCGCCTCCGGCAGGTCGGGGTCGCTCACGTGGTGAGCCTGCCCTGCACGAGACGCAGCACCTGGTCGGCGCGCTCGAAGGCGACCGCGCGGTGCGACACGGCGAGCACCGTCATGCCCGCGTCGGAGAGGTGCTGCCACAGCTCGAGTTCGGTCTCCACGTCGAGGGCGCTCGACAGGTCGTCGAGCACCACCAGTTCCGGTCCGTGCACGAGTGCGCGAGCCGTCGCCACCCGCTGGCGCTGACCACCCGACAGCCGGAGGCCGCGCGGGCCGATGCGGGTGTCGAGACCGTCGGGCATCTCGTCGACGTCGAGGCGGACCGCCGCGAGCTCGAGCGCCCGGACGACGGCCTCGCGATCCGCCGGCCCGAGCGCGACGTTGTCGAGGAGCGAGTCGGAGATCAGCTGCGGCACCTGGGGCAGGTACGCCGCGTTCGGCGGCACGAAGAACGCGGCGCGGTCGACCACCACCTCGCCGTTCCAGCGGATGTCACCCCGCACCTCCAGCCCGTCGCCGCCGAGGCCGAGCAGGGCGCGCAGCAGGGTGCTCTTGCCCGAACCGATCTCGCCCGTCACCACCGTGAAGCCGCCGCGTGCCAGCCGGAACGACACGTCGTGCACACCCGCGCCGGTGGAGTACGTGGCCGAGAGGCCGCGCACCTCGAGCTCGTCGAGCGGCACCCGATTCGGCCGCGTCGGCGTCGGACGCGAACGGCGGTCGCGGCGGGCGATCGGGAGGTGCTGTCGTCGCACCGTGTTGCGAGCGTCGTCGCCGGCCACCAGACGGCTCATCCGTCCGAACGCCACCGATGCCTGCTTGTGGCGGGCGAGCATCCGGCCGACCATGCGCGGCAGGAAGCTCAGCCATCCGAGGTACGCCGTGAACACGGCGAGCTCGCCCACGGCGAGCTCGCCGGACGCCATCGCGCCTGCGCTGACCAGCAGCACCAGACCCAGCCCGACGTCGGCCGCGCCCTGGCTGAACGCCCACACGCTCTCGTCGAGCACCCGGTCGCGCACCGCCGTTCGGCGGCGCCGGTCGACGAGCACGCGGAGCCGTCGGATCGTGCCGGGCACGGCGTCGTTCACCTTGACGGTCGTGCTGGCCGCCATCACGTCGCCGAGCAGCCCGCTCACCGCCGCGGCGGCCTCGCGGTCGGCGACCCGGTAGCGCTTGATCCGGTCGTCGAGCGTCCGCGTGGCGAGCGCCACGGCGAGGAGCGGAACGAGCAGCACCATCGCCGCCCTCGCGTCGATGCTGCCGAGCACGAACGCCGCGCCGGTGGTGAACGCGACGCCGGCGCTCACGTCGATGAACCCGTCGACGAGCATCGCGACGTCCTCGGTGTCGTCGCGGAAGTGGGTGATCGCCTCGCCGGACGACGACACCGGTCGACCGGCGTGCTCGCCTCCGCTCGCGAGCTGGGCCTCGAGCATGTTCGCCCGGAGCAGGCTCTGGATGTGCACCCATGCCTGGGTCCACAGCAACGCGCCGACGTGGATCGTCGCCATCCGCGCGACCTCGAGCACGAGGATGAGCACGGCGGTCACCACCACCCGCCGCGTGTCGCCCTCCGAGAGCGCGTCGAACCCGGTGCCGAGCAGCCAGCCGATCGCGACGGGGAACGTGAAGAACAGCACGAACAGCGACCACCCGAGCCAGAAGCTGCGCGGGTGGTGCTGGGTCGCCCGCCACGTGAGCCGCCACACGTTCATCGCACCACTCCCGCTCCGGTCGTGGTCGGTCCCGGCCGGTCCTCACCGCCGTCGGACGTGTCGTCGAGGCCGAGGGTGAGCAGTCGGTGGAAGCGGCTCGAGGGGTCGGCCACGAGCGCGCTCCGCTCGCCGTGCTCCACCACGCGACCGTGGTCGAGCACGACGATCTCGTCGACGTGGCGCAGTGTGGCGAGCCGGTGTGCGATGACGAGCGTGGTGCGGCCACGCATCAGCTCGCGCGTCGCGGCCTCCAGTCGCGCCTCGGTGTTCGGGTCGACTCGAGCGGTCGCCTCGTCGAGCACGAGCAGATCGGGGTCGCGCAACCACACGCGGGCGAAGGCGAGCAGCTGCGCCTCGCCGGCGGACAACCCGGCACCTCCCGGACCGAGGGGACGGTGGATGCCGGCCTCGGCGAGCGCGCCGAGTCCGGCCCGGCGCAGCGCGGCCTCCACGTCGGCGTCGGTCGGTGCGGGGTCGAAGAGGGTGACGTTGTCGCGGACCGAGCCGCTGAACAGCTCGACCTCTTGCGGGACGAGTGCCACCCGCCGACGCAGCTCGTCGAGCGGGACGTCACCGATCGGGACGCCGCCCAGCAGCACGGTGCCCGTGGTGGGTTCGACGAGCCGCAGCACGAGTCGCGACATGGTCGTCTTCCCGCTGCCGGTGCGTCCGAGGATGCCCACGCTGCGACGCGCTGTGAACGCGAGGTCGACCTCCGCGAGCACCGGCTGGTCGTCGCCGTAGTCGAACCCGACACGGCGCAGCTCCACCTGCAGCGCACCCGGCGGAGGCGAGACCGTGCCGGCGTCGACGATCGTCGATCGCACGGCCAGCAGGTCGATGACGCGCACCATCGCACCGTTGGCCTTCTGCACGGTCTCCAACTGGTCGACCACGTCCTCGAGCGGTCGCGAGAGCAGCAGCACGTACTGGAACAGCAGGAACGCCGTCCCGACGGTGATCGCACCGGCCGACACCAGCGCGGTCCCGGCGAGCAGCGCCACGACCGATCCGGTGGCCACCGACCCCTGCACCATCCACCACATCCGGAGGAAGGCGCGCTCGCGCCGAACGGCGCTCGCCATCGCGACACTGCTGTCCTCGACGAAGCCCCACATCGCATGCGTCGACGCGCCGTTGGCGCGCAGGTCCTCCGACGCGGTGAGGCGCTCCTCGATCCCACCGAAGAGACGGGCGAGCGATCCCATCTCCTCCGACGACTCGCCGACCGCCCGGTGCCGGCCGCGCACCACCGCCCACCCCGACACGATCACGTACACCAGCGCACCGAGCGCGATCCGGAGGTCGACGACCGCGAGGACGCCCAGCATGCCGACGACGACGAACGCCGCGCCCGCCGCCCGTGGCACGACGCGCCCGAGGAAGTCGGACACCGAGGTGACGTCACCGTCCACGCGCTGGATCAGCTCGCCGGGGGTGTGGGTGCGGTGGAACTCGTGGTCGAGGCCGAGCACGTGTCGGGTGAGGTCGAGCCGGAGCTCGTTCACCGTGCGCCAGGCCGTGACGGTCGCGAACCAGGTGACCACCACCGCGATCAGCTGTGCGAGCAGCGCGATCGCGAGGAACACCAGGGCCAGCTGCACGAGCTGCGACCGCGTGGCACCGGCATCGGCGTCGTCGACGATGCGTCGCACCACGAGTGGCCCCGCGAGGGTGAGCGCGGAACTGATCGCGAGCAGCACGCCGAGCCCGACCCACCGTCGTGCGTCGGGTCGGAGCAGCGCCACCAGGGCGCGCCAGCGGGAGGTGCTCGTCGACCCCATCGCCCCAGTCTCGCCGAGGGGCGGCGCGACGTCGCCCGAGTTTCGGTCAGCGGCGGGCGAAGGCGGCGCTCGTGGCGCGACGGTCGAGCAGCTCCACCGGATCGCCGTCGTCGCCGACGGCGACGAGCTCCGCCGATCGCGCGGCGGACTGCACGGTGGCGGAACCGTCGTCGGCCAGCGCGACGACGGCACCGTCGACCGAGCGGTCGACCTCGAGGCCGGCGACCACGCCGCTCGTGGTGTCGGTGACGGCCACCACGCAGCCGTCGGCGCTCCCGGCCACCACGGTGCCCTCGGCGAAGGCCGTGACGATCGCGCCGGTGCTGCCGTCGAGCAGCGTGGCCGGCCCGCTGTCCGCGCCGACCGTGATGCAGCGCTCCGCTCCGGTGGGGTCGAGCCGTGGCTGCTGGCGCATCGGCACGTCCACGGACCGCACCAGTTCGCCCGCCTCGTCGAGGAACGCCACGTAGCGCTCGCCGAACAGCGCCATCCGGGTGCGGTCGGCGATGGTCACCCCCTGCAGGACGATCTCGGTGTCGACGGCCGGATCGGTGCCCGGCGGCACCGGCAGCAGCGGGGCCAGGTCGACGACCTCCTCCACGCGCTCGTCGCCGAAGTCCACCAGGGACACCAGACCCTGCGCGGTCACCACGATCGCGGTGGCGTCGTCGACGAGCATGGCGGCCACCACGCGGGGGGTCTCCACCGTCCCGACCCGTTCGCCGGTCGTCTCCGACAGGTCGAGCAGCACCGTCTCGCCGCGGTTGGTGACCGTGAGCACCCGGCCGAAGGCGAGGTCGATCAGCGCGCCCGGCAACGAGGCCCCGGTGCCCTCGGCCACGTCCACGACCACCGTCTCGGAGTTGCGCAGCTCGTCGAACGCGACCACCCCGCCGGTGTCGTCGACCTGCACGGTGAAGGGGTCGACGAGGGGATCGGCACCGCCGACGAGCTCCACGAGGTCGATCGTCCGGTTCTCGGCCGGGACGACGAGCTCCAGCCCGGTGCCCGTCGTCGGATGGGCGATCAGCAAGGACGAGCGACCGAGCCGGCGCACCTCGTCGAAGGACACCTCCAGCTCTGCGACACCGCCGTCGTCGAGGTCGAGCACGCCGAGGCCGTCCGCGGACGGCTCGCCGTCGAGCCCGAGGAGCACCGCACCGGCCAGCCCGATGTCGTCGACGCCCTCCAGGTCGGTCTCTGCCGACAGCACCTCCTCGCCGTCGGCGTCGTGCACGGTGACCGTGCCGTCCGGCTGCTGGACCACGACCACGTCCCAGCCCGCCGCCGCGGTGTCGCCCCCGCCGTCGCCGTCGTCCCCGCGGCCGATCACCAGGAACGCCGCGCCGGCCAGCACGCCGACGACCACCACGAGCACGACGATGCGCCGCAACGCGTAGTTGGGCGCGCGGCGGCCGTGGCGTGCAGAGGGGTCGTCGTCGATCGAGGGCGGCGGCCAGGCCTCGTCCATGGCGCCTCACCCTACGCGTCGACCACGCAGCCGCGGCGGGACTCCGCACGCCCGGAACCCGCGCGGTCACGGGACCGCGGGTACGGTGAGCGCGGGCGCCGGCCGGGGGCGGTCGAGCGACGACGCGAGGGGGACACGCATGCGAGCGGTGCACGTTGCCGTGCTCGGTGGAGGATCGTGGGGCACGACGGTGGCGTCGCTCGCGGCGGCCAACGCCGAGGTGGTGCTCTGGGCCCGCGACGAGGCCACCGTCGCCGAGGTGAACGAGCGTCACCGCAACAGCCGCTACCTGCCCGACCTCGACCTGCACCCCGGCCTGCGCGCCACCACGTCGCTCGAGGAGGCGGTCCACGACGCCGACGTGATCGTGGTCGGCGTGCCCTCCCAGGCGGTGCGGTCGACCCTCGTCACGATCGCACCGCTGATCCGCCACTGGGTGCCGATCGTGAGCCTCACGAAGGGCCTCGAGCAGGGCACCCGCCTCCGGATGACCGAGGTGATCGAGCAGGAGCTCGCGGGCCATCCCGGCGGGGTGCTCGCCGGCCCCAATCTCGCCCGCGAGGTGCTGGCGGGCTACGCCGCCGCCGCGGTGATCGCGATGCCCGACGCCCACGTGGCCACGAGCCTGCAGCGGGTGTTCAGCAGCCGCCGGTTCCGCGTGTACACCAACCCCGACGTCACCGGCTGCGAGCTCGGTGGCGCGCTGAAGAACGTGGTCGCGATCGCCGCAGGCATGGCCGAGGGGCTGGGCGTCGGCGACAACACCAAGGCGATGGTGCTCACCCGCGGCCTCGCCGAGATCACGCGGCTCGGCGTCGCGATGGGCGGCGACACGCGCACCTTCCCCGGTCTCACCGGCCTGGGCGACCTGATGGCCACCTGCACCAGCCCGCTCAGCCGCAACCGCACCGTCGGGGTGGAGCTCGCCAAGGGCCGCACGATCGAGGAGATCACCTCGGGCATGCGGATGGTGGCCGAGGGCGTGAAGACCAGCCATGTGGTGGTGGAGCTCGCCCGCGAGTACGGCGTGGAGGCCCCCATCGCCGGCGAGGTCGCCGCCGTGGTGCGCGGCGAGCGCACGCCGATCGAGGCCTACGCGGGCCTCGGTCGCATCGCCCCCACGTCGGAGTGGGACGGCACGGCCTGACGCGACGGGTCGGGTGCCGGCCGCGTCGCCGCGTCAGCCGAACGACTCGAGACGGCTCCGCAGCTCGTCGCGGTACGCCGCGGCGCGTTCGGCCTTGAGGTGCTCGTAGCCGCGCACGCGATCCGGCAACGACGCGATCGCGATCGCCTCGCCGGCCACCTCTGGGCGCCACCCGGCGACGAGGCGGTCGACGGCGGCCCCGTACTCGGCCACCATCGCCCGCTCCGTGCGACGCAGCGCGGCGAACCCGAACACGTCGAGCGGGGTGCCCCGCACCCGCCGACCCGCGCGCAGCGCCACCATGATCGGTGTGGCCCACCGGCCGAGGTGCAGCTTGTTCCGCAACCCCATGGCCCGCAGCAGTGGTGGGTGCAGGTTCCACTGCACGCGCGCACCGGGACCGGCCACGGCCTCGGCGGCCGCCCGCGAGGACGGCAGGAGCAGCAGTCGGGCGACCTCGTACTCGTCCTTGTACGCCATGAGCTTGTGGAGGTGCACGGCCACCGCACGCGTGAAGGCCTCGTCGGCACACGGGCGGGTGCGGTCGACCACCTCGCGGAAGCGACGGGCGTAGCGCGCCGACTGGTAGCCGGTGAGGTCGTCGGCGAGCCGGTCGACCAGCTCGTCGAGGTGCTCCGGCGCCGACGGTGCGCGTGCGGCCGCGTCGTCGTGGGCGTCGGCCCGGCCGGCGCGGAATGCGGCGAGGTTCTTGTCGACCGCCACACCGTTGAGCGAGATCGCCTCCTCGATGCACGCGGGCGACACCGGCACGACGCCCTGCTGCACCGCGACACCCAGCAGGTACACGTTCGCCATCGCCGCGTCGCCGAGCGCCGCCGTGGTGTTGGCGATCGCATCGATCGTCGACACCGACCGGCTCGACGCCCGGAGCCGATCGAGCGCCTCGCCGCGTGGGAACGGCGTGCCCGGATGCACCACCATCGAACCGGTGCCGACCGCCGAGGTGGACGCCACGACGTGGGTCCGGTCGGACGACGCGCCCACGACGTGGGTGTCGCTCGACGCCACGAGGACGTCGAAGGCCAGCAACGCGTCCACCGATCCGGCACTCGCGCGGTTGGACGCACGCGGTTCGCCGCGAGTGATCCGCACGTCGCTCACCACCGGTCCCGCCTTCTGCGACAGGCCCGTCTGGTCGAGGCCGCGTACCTGGAAGCCGTCGAGCATCGCCGCCGTGCCGAGGATCTGGCTCACCGTCACCACCCCCGTGCCGCCGATGCCGCTCAGTCGCACCGTGCAGTCGTCGCGATCGACCACGACGACCGGCTCCGCGAGGGTGGCGGGGTCGACCGTCCGCCGGGTCCGTGCCGCTCGCCCCGACGCACGGCCGGGAGCGTCCGCCCGACGGCGCCGGAGCCGTCCGAGCCTGCGGGCGGGCCGCACCGTGAGGAACGACGGGCAGTCCCCGTCGAGGCAGCTCGCGTCGAGGTTGCAGCTCGCCTGGTCGATCGCGGTCTTGCGGCCGAACGGAGTGTCGACCGGCTGCACGCTCAGGCAGTTGCTCTTGGCCCCGCAGTCGCCGCAGCCCTCGCACACCCGCTCGTCGATGACGAGCCGCCACCCGGGCATCGCCGCCCGCCCGCGCTTGCGGTCGCGGCGCAGCTCTGCGGCACATCGCTGGTCGTGGATCAGCACGGTCGTCCCGGCGGTGCGGGCGAGCGACTCCTGCGCCTCGATGATGCGATCGCGGGACCACACGTCCACGCCGTGCGGGAGGCTCACACCCCGGTACCGGCCCGGGTCGTCGGTGGTGACCAGCACCCGGCGGACGCCCTCGGCCAGGAACACCGTCGCGAGCGCCGGCACGTCGAGCTGCCCGCTCGGCAGTTGGCCGCCCGTCATCGAGACCGCGCCGTTGTACAGCACCTTGTACGTGATGTTGGTGCCGCTCGCCACGGCGGCCCGCACGGCGAGCATGCCCGAGTGGAACAGGGTGCCGTCGCCGATGTTCTGGAACAGGTGCGGCTCGTCCACGAACGGGGCCATGCCGAACCACTGGGCACCTTCGTTGCCCATCGCCGTCACGCCGACCACGTGACCGAACGGGCCCTGCTCCATCAGCAGCACCATCGTGTGGCAGCCGATGCCGCCGCCGACGAGCGCTCCCTCCGGCGCCCGGGTGGAGGTGTTGTGCGGACATCCCGAGCAGAAGTACGGCGTGCGTGTGACGCTGAGCGGGATCAGCCGCCGCTCGCCGGCCGCAGGCGCCGGGGGAGCGAGCCGTTCGGGGGCGAGTCGCTGCGCGAGGCGTGCTCGCAGGTGCGGAACGATCGCGTCGGCGGTGAGCGAGCTCGTGGCCGGCAGCAGCGGCGTGCCGTCCGGGGCGCGCTTGCCCGTCACGACCGGTCGTTCGGCCTGCGCGTAGAGCGTCTCGAGCACGCGGAGCTCGAGCGTCGGGTTCTTGTCCTCGACGACGAACACCTCCGACAGACCCGCGGCGAACTCGCGCACCACCGCGGCGTCGAGGGGAACCGGCAGACGCAGCCGGAGCACGCGGACCCCCGCGGCTCGCAGGTCGTCGTCGGTGCGCAGCCCGAGCAGCCGCAGCGCCTCGCGCGTCTCGCCGAAGGTGCTGCCCGACGCGACGATGCCGATCCAGTCGTCGGCGCCGCGCACGGTGACCGCGTTGAGTCCGTTCTCGGCGCCGTACCGACGCGCCACCTCGAGGCGCACCTGCAGGAGCTCGCGCTCCAGTTCGAGCGTGTAGGGCGTGATGAGCCGCCCGCTCGGCATCGGACGGAACGGCACGCGACCGTGCGGGCCGTCGACCTCGACCACGGGGATCACGGGCACGATGCGGTCGGGGTGCAGCTCCACGGTGCCCGTGCCGTCGGCGACCGATTCCGTCACCTTGATCGCGGTCCACAGCCCCGACGCCCGGGACAGCGCCACGGCGTGGCGGCCGAGGTCGACCGCGTCCTGGACGTCGCCGGGGAACAGCACCGGCATGCGGAGGTCGACGAGCGTGGCGTCGCACGACGACGGCAGCGTGGAGCTCTTCGCGCTCGGGTCGTCGCCGACGAGTGCGATCGCCCCGCCCATCGCCGAGGCGCCGGCGAACACCGCGTGGCGCAGCGCGTCGCTCGCACGATCGAGCCCGGGCGACTTGCCGTACCAGATGCCCAGCACGCCGTCGTAGCGGCACGACTCGAGCGTGACGGTGAGCTGTGAACCCATCACCGCCGTGGCCGCCAACTCCTCGTTGACGGCCGGCTGGTGCACCAGGTGCAGACCGTCGGCGGCGGCGAGCGCGGCGACCGCCGCCGCGTCACCGTCGTACCCGGCGAGCGGGCTGCCCGGATAGCCCGTCACGTACGCAGCGGTGCGCAGGCCGGCGGCACGGTCGAGGCGCAGCTGCTCGTACGGCAAGCGTGCCAGCGCCTGCGCACCGCTCAGGAAGACGGTGCCGTCGTCACGCCGGTAGCGGTCGTCCAACCGGTAGGGCGCGATCGGAGGGCGGGTCTCGGCGGCCGGATCATGGATCACCACACGGCCAGTCTTCCATCGCCGCGATGACGAGTCGAGCGCCTCGCCGACGGGGGACCGCGGCGGTGTCGCTCGGTACGATCGCCCGCCGTGACCCCCGCCGTCGTCGAGCTGCAACGTGCCGGCGCTGCCTTCTCGGTGCATGAATTCGAGCACGACCCCGCGGAGCGCAGTTACGGACTCGCCGCCGCACGCGCGCTCGGCGTCGACCCCGATCGGGTGTGCAAGACGCTGCTCGCCGAGGTGACCGGCGGCGGTGGCACGGTGACCCACGTGGTGGGGGTGCTCCCCGTGAGCGCACAGCTCTCGATGAAGGAGATCGCCGCGGCGGTCGGCGCGAAGCGCGCCGAGATGTGCGACCCCGCAGTGGCCGAGCGGCTCACCGGGTACGTGGTCGGCGGCATCAGCCCGTTCGGACAGAAGAAGCGGTTGCGCACCGTCGTCGACGAGACGTGCGAACTGTCCGACACCATCTTCGTCAGCGGTGGGCGTCGCGGGCTCGACCTGGAGATCGCACCGGCCGTGCTGCTCGACGTGCTCGGTGCCGTCGTCGCACCGATCGCCGTCTGGTGACGCAGGCGGCCGCCGAGGTGCTCGTTCCGGCGACCGGGTTCAGAGGTCGCGGAGGTGGTCGAAGTCGATCACGCGCTGCACGAACCGTGCCGGGTGGACGAGGTGCGGGTAGTGACCCTGGTCCGGCCACACCTCCACGGTCGCCGTCGGCACCAGCTGGTGCAGCCAGTGTCCGTAGGCCTCGCCCGGATCGATCCCGTGCAGCGACAGGTAGGGGATGGTGATCGCCCCGGCGAGCGCCGTCACGGTGGCGTCCAGCTCGTCGGCGGTCGACGAGAACACGGTGCCCCAGATCCCGAGCACCACGTCCTGGTCGGGGCGACGCAACGCCCGCACGCGGGCGACCTCGTCGTCGGACAGCGGCCCGTGCATCGCGTCGAACACCATCGAGATGGCGGCCTCGAACGAGTTCCGGTCACCGCGCAGCATCGGCTCGAGCTCGCCCAGCGCCGCCTTGAAGTCCGCGAGGCGGAGCGGCTGGTCGACGTTCACCACCGCACGAGGGCGTGACACTGCGGCGTAGGCGCTGGCGACGATGCCACCGAGGGAGTGACCGACGACGAGCGGTGCCCGCATCCCCGCCGCGTCGACGGTCTCCGCGACGTCGGAGGCCAGCGTGATCGGGTCGTACGTCGGACCCGGCGCCGAGGCCCCGTGCCCGCGCAGGTCGACGCGGAGCACGTCGTAGTGCTCGGCGAACGCGGACACCAGGGGGTCCCACGTGTGGCGCGACTCGGTGATGCCGTGGACGAGGACGAGGCCGGGCCCCGACCCGGTGCGGTCGTGTGCGAGGAGCATCGCGACACCGTAGGGCATCGGCCCGGGGTCGCCGGCCGGGAACGCGCTAGAGGCTCGTGCCCTCGCGTGCGCGGCGGAGGGCGTCGATCTTCGCCATCCGCGTGCGTGCCGGCGGGTGGGTGGCGGCGAGGTGCTCGCGCAGCGTGCGCGGTCGTTCGCCCACCCCCATCGCCACCACGCGACGCAGCGCGTTGGACAGCTGGGGACCGAACCCCAGGAGCACCGCTCGCTCGTCGGCCTGGAACTCCGCGGCACGGCCCGTGAGGTTGCCGGCGGCGTTCGCGACGAGCAGACCCGAGAGCAGCACCCACGACACGACCGTCAGGACCCCGCTCACGAGGCGCCCGAGGAACGTCAGCGCCGCGCTGTGGCTCGCGAAGCTGGTCGTCGCCGCGGCCGCCACGTTCTGGAGGAAGAACCCCAGGCGTGCGATGACGAGCACGGGCACGCTCAGCCACTGGGCGATCGTGAGCGCCACGGTGTGGAAGCCCAGGTGATGGCTCAGCTCGTGTGCCAGCACGCCTGCGAGCTCGTCGCGCGGGAGCGTCTCGACCGCGAGCGTGGTCACCACCACGAGATGCCCACCGCAGGCGAAGGCGTTCAGCTCGTCGGCGGGCAGGACCGCCAGGACGTACCGGTGCCGTGGGAGCCGTGCGGCCTGCAGCACCGACCGCCACGCGGTGTCGAGCCGCACCCGCTCGTCGCGAGTGGGTGGCCGGGCGCCGAGGAGTCGCGCGAGCACCGCGGTCTGGACCGGCCGGACGAACAGCAGCACGGCGCAGGCCAGGTAGCCGACGGCGAACCAGGTGAACGACACGTCCCACACCAGGTGCAGGGGGAGCCACACCAGCGCCAGCGCGGCGAGCGACATCGGGAGCACGACGAGCACCGGGACGAGCGCGGCGATGGCCGAGCTCTCCACGCGCCGCCCACCGACATGCATCGCCACACGATAGGAGGTCCGCCCCGTGACCGCGCCGAGCGAGCAGCGGTCACGCAGCGCGGCCGGCGTCGGGGCGTTCGCCTCCACGAGCGCGCCCACCGTCGTCACCCGGGTGACCCCTCGACCTCACCGTCAGGTCGAGAGCCAGGGACGACGCGGCTGCGAGAGCCCACCACCACGCAGCGTGGCGGACGCACTCAAGATCGGGCCAAGAGATGCCGGTGATCCGTGCATCGGAGACCCATGTTCATTACCCTTGGCCACGGGCCGCGCGAGTCGCGGTCGATCGGTTCCGTGAGCATCCGTCCGCTCGACGACACCGTGGTCGATGCCGACGGCGACCGAGCGTCGCCGTCCGACCCGTCGTCGCTGCCACGGTCCGCTCCCGGTGCGGATCGGCCGGGCGCCGGCGGACCACGTCAGAAGTGGTCGTGAAGGGAACACGAGTGGCGATTCGGGTGGTGCAGTTGGTCGAGGACTCCGGGGTGGCCAGGACGGTCCGCGAACTGCTCGACGACGCGCGCTCCTCCCAGGGCAGCGACATCGCCGCTGCCCGGTCGATGGCCCAGCAGGCCCGCGTGCTCGCCCGAACGCTCGACGA
>WLDE01000073.1 GCA_009704985.1 Actinomycetota bacterium
CCTCAGCGTCCACACCGTGCGCGGGTACGTGAAGGAAGTGCTCCGCAAGCTCGGCGCGCACTCGCAGCTGGAGGCGGTGGCGATCGCCCGCCGCGCCGGCCTGCTGCCCGACGCCAGCTGACGGGTCCCAGCTGACGGGTCCCAGCTGACGGGTCCCAGCTGACGGGTCCCGGCTGACGGGTCCCGGCTGACGGTCTCCTGTCGACCGGCGCCTGCCGGGGTCAGGTGGTGTCGTCGTCCGAGCTCTGGCCGGGTCGACGCGGCAGCGTCACCACGAACCGTGCGCCGCCGCGCTCGCTCATCAGGCAGCGTGCCGTGCCGCCGTGGAACTCGGCGAACTGCTGCACCAGGAACAGGCCGAGGCCCGTGCCCGGGCGATCGGACGCACGCTCGCCACGGACGTAGGCGGAGAACACCCGCACCCGCATCGACTCGGGCACACCCGGGCCGTCGTCGTCGACCGCCAGCTCGATGCGGCCGTCGAACTCGCGAGCCTCGATCACGATCTTCGTGCCCGTCGGCGTGTGCGTGACCGCATTGGAGATGAGGTTGTCGACGATGCGCTCGAGCTGGGCGCCGTCGGCCCACATCGTGAGGTCGCCCGACAGTTCGCCGACGCGGATCGAGTGGTTGGCGCCGTCGAACTCCCGCGCTCGTGCGTAGATCAGCTGCTCCAGGTCGATCCGCTTGCGGCGGGGTGCCTCGAGACCGGTGCCCACGCGGTCGGCCGACACCAGGTCGGCGAGCACGCCCTCGGTGCGACGGGCCTCGGCGCGCACCCGGCGGATCAGCTCGCTGCGCTGGTTGTCGGTGATCGCGTCGGCCCGGTCCTCGAGGATCTCGGTCATCATCCGGATCGCAGCGAGCGGCGCACGGATGTCGTGAGAGACCGCCGACAGCAGCGCAGCGCGTTCCTGGGCGGCCTTCGCGAGCTCGCCGAGCGACTCCTGCAACTGGTTGTTCAGGGTGAGCAGGTCGGTGACGTCGGCGAAGGTCACCACGGCGCCGCTGCTGCGACCGGCTGCGTCCCAGAGCGGCGCCGAGTTGACGAGCAACCACGTGCGGGCGCCGGTGCCGGTGGAGAAGCCCATCACCACGTCGCGGACCTCGATGCCGTACTTCAGCGTGATCGCCACGGGACGGTCCTCCACGCCGAACGGCGTGCCGTCCTCGTGGATCGCGACGACGGAGAGACCACTCATGCCGATCAGCTGGTCGCGGGACGCGTCGAGGATCGCCTCGGCCGAGGGGTTCACGTCGTCGATCACGCCGTCGCGGTCGTGCACGAGCACACCGCTCGCCAGTGACTGCAGCACGCTGCGATAGCGCGCTTCACGCTGGAGGGCCTCGTCGCGGTCGGCCGACCGTTCGTTGATGGTGATCCGGAGTGCGAACAGCTGCTCGACCTGACGGCCCAACGCCTCGAGCAACGAGATCTGCTCGCCGCTGAACACCCGTGGCTCGGTGTCGCCGACCGAGATCGTCCCGACGGTGGTGCCGTCCGGTCCGCGCACCGGCACCGCCACGTAGGCGCGCAGGAACGGCGGCCCGGTCACCACCTCGCTGGTGTCGAACGGGGGCGTCGCGGTGAGGTCGGCGACGACCAGCGTGTCGCCGGTCGTGATCGCGTACTCGCAGACCGACAGCTCGCGGCTCAGCTCGTCGAACACGAGGCCGACCGTCGCCTTGAGCCACAGTCGGTGGCGGTCGACCACGGCGATCGCGGCGAACGGGGTGTGCATCACCTTGCTCGCCAACATGACCAGGTCGTCGAAGGCCTGTTCGTTGGGCGTGTCGAGGAGCTGCAGGCGACGGACCGCGTCGGCGATGCGGCGCTCTCGTGCCTCGTCCTCCACGCCGATCAACGTCACCGATCGCAACGCTACTTCGCTCTCCAGTCGGCGGGGGAGGCCTGCGAACGAGAAGTTCGACCATCGCCAACACCAGCGCCCCCGGCTTTGACAAAATGTCAAGCGTGACCGACACGACCACTCCGCACGCCGACGCCTCGACCACCGTCGACCTCACCGTCAACGGCGTCCCGGTCTCCGTGCGCGCCGATCACCCCCACCTGCTCGCGGCACTGCGCGACGAGTTGCACCTCACGTCGCCGAAGGACGGGTGCTCGCCGAGCGGGCAGTGCGGGTGCTGCACGGTGCACATCGACGGCAAGGCGGTCGTGAGCTGCCAGCAGCCGGTCGCGAAGCTGGCCGGCAAGCACGTACTCACGCTCGAGGGCGTCGACGCCGACGAGCGCCGCAGGTTCGCCGACGCCTTCGCCGCGTGCGGCGGCCTGCAGTGCGGGTTCTGCATCCCCGGCATCGTGATGCGCGCCAAGGCCCAGATCGACAAGAAGGGTGCCGAACTCCGCCGTGACGACATGGCGCGCCACCTGGGCGCGCACCTGTGCCGGTGCACGGGGTACGTGAAGGTGCTCGACGCGATCGAGGCGGTCGCCCAGGGCAAGGAGCTCACCCCGGTGCTCGGCGGCGCCATCGGCGAGCCCGGTGCGAAGTACGAGGCGGCCGAGCTCACGCTCGGCGATCGCGGGTACGTCGACGACATGCGTGCTCCGGGCATGCTCCACGCGGCGCTGCACCTCACCGCGCACGCCCGCGCCGACGTCGTCGCGATCGACACGTCTGCCGCGCTCGCCGCGCCCGGCGTGCACGCCGTCCTCACCGCCGCCGACGTGCCCGGCGAGCTGCTCGTCGGCATCATCCACAAGGACTGGCCGGTGATGATCCCGGTGAGCGGCCGCACGTCGTACGCCGGTGACGTGCTGGCCGTGGTGGTCGCCGACACCCGACCCCAGGCACGCGCCGCGGCCGAGCTGATCGAGGTCACCTACGACGTGCTGCCGCCGGTCACGGATCCCGTCGTCGCGATCGAGCCGGGTTCACCGGTGGCCGTGTGGCGCACGGACGGCAACGTGCTCAGCACCAGCGAGTACGCCCGCGGCGACGTGGACGCGGCGCTCGCGTCGAGCGCGCACACCGTGCACGAGGTGTTCACCACCCAGCGCATCGAGCACGCGTTCCTCGAGCCGGAGAGCACGCTCGCCGTGCCGTCGGGCGCCGGTGACGAGCGCTCCCTGCACGTGTACTCCGGCGGTCAGGGCGTGTGGGACGACCGCAACGACATCGCCCGGGTGCTCGGCCTCACGAACGACCGCGTCACCGTGACCCTCGTGTCGAACGGCGGTGCGTTCGGCGGCAAGGAGGACATGAGCAACCAGGCGCACGCAGCGCTCGCAGCATGGCTGCTCGACCGTCCGGTGAAGTGCACCCTGTCGCGTGAGGAGAGCCTCCGGATGCACGCGAAGCGGCACCCGATCCGGCTCGAGTACTGGGCCGGCTGCGACGACGAGGGTCGGCTCACGGGGCTGCGCGTGCGTGCGATCGGGGACAGCGGTGCCTACGCGAGCGTCGGGATGAAGGTCCTCGAGCGCGCCGCCGGGCACGCCAGCGGACCGTACCGGGTGCCGAACATCGACGTGCACGCCGTGGCGGTGCGGACCAACAACCCGATCTGCGGGGCGTTCCGCGGGTTCGGTGCGAACCAGGCCCAGTTCGCGATGGAGGGCGTGCTCGACCGTCTCGCCGACCGGGTGGGCATCAGCGGCTGGGAGATCCGCAAGCGCAACGTGATCCGGCCCGGCGAGGTGTGGGGTCCGGGTCAGATCATGGACGACGGCTGCGGCGGCGCCGAGGCGTGCCTCGACGCCGTGAAGCCACGGTACGACGCGGCGCGCGAGCAGGGCCGTGCGGTCGGTCTCGGCCTCGGGCTGAAGAACAGCGGTCTCGGCAACGGCTTCCGCGAGCTGTCGCGGGCGGTCGTGCGCTTCTGCGACGACGGGCGGGTGGAGGTGCGCCACGGCTGGACCGAGATGGGTCAGGGCGTCCACACCGTGGCCCTCCAGGTGGCCGCCGAGGAACTCGGCATCGATCCGGCCCGGATCGACGTCGTCGTCGACACCACCCGCGAGCTCGGCTTCGGCCAGACCACCGGATCGCGCGGCACGCTGATGGCGGCCGGGGCGGTGCAGCAGGCCTGCCGCGCCGCCCTCGCCGCCGGGTGTGCGCCGGAGGTGGATCACGTCGGTGAGCACCTCGTCGACTGGACCCAGCACCTGGGCGATCCCGACCACCCGAACCCGACGATCCACGCCGCGTTCGGGTACGCGGCGCAGATGGTGGAGATCGACCGTGCGTCCGGCCGCATCGAGCGCGTGGTCGCGATCCACGACGTCGGCCGTGCGGTGAACCCGCTGCTCTGCGAGGGGCAGATCGAGGGCAGCGTGCACATGGGGCTCGGCTACGCCCTCACCGAGGACTTCCCGAGCGATCCCGAGACCGGCTTCCCGACGAACATGACGTTGCGCTCGCTCGGCATCCTCCGGGCCAAGGACGTGCCGCACATCGACGTCCAGATGGTGGAGGTGCCCCAGCCCCGCTCGCCCTACGGCATCAAGGGCGTCGGCGAGATCGGACTCGTCCCGACGGCGCCGGCCGTCGCGGCGGCGCTGCACGACCTCGACGGCGAGTGGCGCACTGCGCTGCCGATGCGGCGCGACGCGAGTGACGGCGACGAGTGACGGCGACGGGTGACACGGTGCGGGTGACACGGTGCGGGTGACACGGTGCGGGTGACCCTGTGAGCGACACCACGCCCGGCCTGGTCTGCGGCCACCACCACCTGTACTCGGCGCTGGCGCGCGGGATGCCGGCACCGCCGCGCCAGCCGACCGACTTCCGCAGCATCCTCGAGCAGATCTGGTGGCGCCTCGACACGGCGCTCGACCTGGAGATGCTGCGCTGGAGCGCGATGCTCGGCGCCGTCGAGGCGTTGCAGAGCGGCACGACGGCGATCGTGGACCACCACGAGAGCCCGAACGCGATCGAGGGCAGCCTCGACGTGATCGCCGAGGCCTGCGCCGAGGTCGGGGTGCGCGTGAGCTGCGCCTACGGCGTCACCGATCGCCACGGACCCGACGGCGCCCGCCGCGGGCTGGAGGAGAACGAACGGTTCCTGCGCGCCGGTGGTCGTGGGATGGTGGGTGTGCACGCCGCGTTCACGTGCGACGACTCCACGCTGGAGGCCGCGGCGGACCTGGCGCGCCGGCACGGTGTGGGCGTCCACGTCCACGTCGCCGAGGGCGTCGACGACGTGGACGCCGGAGCCCGCCTCGAGCGGCTCGCCGCGGACGACTGGCTGATCGTGCACTGCGTGCACCTCGACCGGCCACTGCCCGGAACGATCGCGCACAACCCCCGCAGCAACATGAACAACTCGGTCGGGTACGCGCAGCCGACCCGCTGGTCGAACCCGGTGGTGCTCGGCACCGACGGCATCGGGGCCGACATGCTCGAGGAGGTGCGCCTCGCGTACGTCGCGCTGCGGGCCCACGACGTGACCGCATCACCGGACACGGTGTGGGGCTGGCTCGACGAGGGGTATCGCTGCTTCCCCGAGGCCCGCCACGACCGGGTGCGGTGGAGCTACGACCACGCCGACTCCGCCTGGCACGTGGCCTTCACGCCCGGCATCCGAGCGATCGACGTGGTCCGCGCCGACGGCGAGGTGCTGGTCCGCGACGGCCGGCCCACTCGCGTCGACCTCGACGAGGTACGGGCGAAGGCGGCCGAGCAGGCGGCGCGGCTGTTCACACGGCTGTGACCGGGTGAGCCGCTTGACAAAAAGTCAAGCGACTACCATCGACCGCATGACCACTCCAGTCGCGCTCTACCTGCAGGACGCCCACGCGATCACGGAGGGGATCGACCTCGTCCGCTACGCGGAGCAGCAGGGGTTCGACGCGGTCTGGCAGGCCGACAGCCGTCTCGTGCGCGACGCGGTGGTGCCGATGGCGGCCTTCGCCGCGACCACCGACCGGATCAAGGTCGGCAGCGGTGTGATCGACATCTGGACGCGCAACCCGGCGCGCCTCGCGAGCACCTTCTCCACCCTGGACGATCTCGCGCCGGGCCGCATCATCTGCGGCCTGGGAGCGTGGTGGGACCCGCTCGCGTCGAAGGTCGGCATCCACCGCGAGCGTCCGCTCACGGTGATGCGCGAGGTCGTCACCGTGGTGCGCGCGCTGCTCGCCAACGAGACCGTCACGTTCGACGGCCACTTCGCTCACCTCGACGGCGTGGAGCTCGACTACGTGCACCAGGAGCGGCGCCCGAAGGACGTGCCGATCTACATCGGTGCCACCGGCATGCAGATGATGGAGCTCACCGGGGAGATCGCCGACGGCGCCGTGCTCAACTACCTCGTCTCACCGGCCTACAACACCGACGCGATCGCCGCGCTCGAACGGGGCGCCGCGAAGGCGGGGCGCACGCTCGACCAGATCGACCGCCCCCAGCTCGTGGTGTGCAGCGTCGACCGCGATCGCGCCGCTGCGCTCGACGGTGCCCGGCTGCTCGTCACCCAGTACCTCGGCCAGCAGCCGCACATCATGAAGGCGTCGGGCGTGCCCCAGGAGCTGCTCGACGAGATCGGCAAGGTGCTGACCTGGCCCGCCACGCACGACCAGGTGGTGGCGGCGAGCAAGCTCGTGCCCGACGAGATCGTGCAGATGATCACCGCGTCCGGCGAGCCCGACGAGGTGCGCGCCAAGGTCGGCGAGTACGTCGCCAACGGCTGCACGTGTCCGATCCTGTACCCGCTCGGTGACGACGTGCGGCTGATGATCGACACCTTCGCCGGCGGGATCTGACGGCTCATCGGGTCGCGGCGGGTCGCGGCGGGTCGCGGCGGGTCGGTTCAGGGTCGTCGGTCGAGGGGCACCTCGGCTGCGGCCCGACTCACCATCGCCGAGGCGTTCGGCGACACGTGGCGCAGCACGGAGGCCACCGCGTCGAACCCGACGGTGGCCGCGGCGTCGCGCAGGCCGGACGCGACCATCAACCGGCCGAGCCATTGCCGGTGCTCCACCAGGATCGAGCGGTCGTCGCACAGCAGCGCTGCGGACGCGTGACGGATGATCTCGTCGAGATCACCGACGACGTGCTCGAGCCAGCTGCCGCCGGTGGCGAGGATCTGCGGGTGGTGGTCGCTCAGCCACCGCATCGCCTGCCGGGTGAGCTCGAGCCGCTCGTGTTCGATCATCGCCCACTCGGCGTCGTGATCGAGCTCGCGGACGTTGCGCCACACCACCGAATCGAGGTCGAAGCGCGTGTTGACCGAGCTGGCCCACCCGTCGGCGCCGATCGCCCGTGCCCGTGTCGCCGACGTGCCGAACGCAGCTCCGCCCACGATGGTGGTGAACCCCAGCCGCCGGGCCACGCGAACCGTCCGTGCGGCGCCGGGCAGGTTGGACGCGATCGAGCAGCTCACCCCGACCACGTCGGCATCGGCGTCGGCCAGGTACGCGCGCAGATGGTTGGCCGGCGTCGCCGGGCCGAGGAACGTGACCCGCCAGCCCTGCAGCATCAGCAGCTCCGCGGCCATGCGCGCCGGCAGCCCGTGCCATTCGCCCTCGGCGCACACCATGATCATGCGGCCCTCGGTGACCGGGGGCTCGAGGCCGACCGCGAGCGAGGCGAGGATCGATTCGGTGACGAAGGTGGCGGTGTGCTCGGCACCGACGCTGCAGCTCTGCTCGAGCCAGCGGTTGCCGACGTCGACCTGCGAGGGTGCCAGGAGGTGGCCGATGATCTTCTCGGGCGCGATGTCCCGCGACAGGAGGCCGGTCGCCACCTCGGCGGCGGACGCGCGGTCGCCGGCGAGCGCCGCGACCGTGTAGCGATCGAGCACCTGCTGCATGTTCGGGTCCCCTCCCGAGCGCCCCCTCCGGCGCTCCCCGGAGCGATGGTACGCCTGCGTGGCGCCGCGTGCGGCGAAAAACGGCCTCGACGCTCCTACGATGTCGCCCCGATGCGGACCGGGTGACCCCGGCCGCCACCCGCTCGCTCCACACTCGCCCCACACTCGATGGTCCAGGAGGATCCCGGTGACATCCACCCGTGCAGCGCTCGCTCTCACGCTCGTCGGTGCGCTCGCGCTGACGGCCTGCGGCAGCGACGACGACGCTGCCGAGGCGGGCACCCCCGTGGTGTCACCCACGGTCGTCGTCGGCCACACCGCCGACCCGCTCAGTCACCTGCTCGGCGAGATCTACGGCCAGGGCATGGAGAACTCGGGGGTGCGGGTCGCCCGCAAGGATGCGTCGGCCGGCCTCGACGCGATGCACGCCGCGTTCGACGCCGGCACGCTCCACTTCGCACCCGAGTCCACCGTGTCGCTCCTCACCCGCTACGGCGCCGAGGTGCCCGACACGATCAACGACCAGCTCACCGCGATCAACGAGGTGCTGCCCGAGGGCCAGTCGGTGCAGGCGGTCGCGTCGGTCTTCGTGACCCGCACGGTCGTGTGCTCGGGTGAGGCGATCGAGCAGTTCGAGCTCTCCAGCGTGAGCGACCTCGCCGGTGCCGACGGTGCCACGCTCGGCGGACCGTCCTCGTTCGAGACGGACCCGTCGTTCTCGCTCGCCGACCTCGAGGCCGCCTACGAGACGGAGTTCGCGTTCACCGCGTCCGGCGACACCGACGCCGACGTCGCCGCGGCGATCTCGGCCGGCGACGTCGACTGCGGCGTGGTCTCGTCGCTCGCGCCGGAGATCACGATCGACGGTCTGCTGCCGCTCGTGGACGACGAGGCGGCGGCGCCGCAGGACGCGATCGTGCCGCTGCTCGGTGTGCCCGCCACCTCGCCCGAGGCGACCGCCGTCATCGGCCAGCTCAACGCGCTGCTCACCACCGACGTCGTCCGGGCGCTGCTCGTGAAGATGCAGGTGAACGGCGACTCGCCCGAGCTCGCCGCGAAGACCTTCCTCGCGTCGCAGTCGTCGTCGCAGTGACCCCCGTCCGTGGCTGCTGCGCGGTCGGGCCGACGGTGTCACCGATCACGGCCGACCAGATGAGAGACTCTCCCACGTGATCTCCGTCCGGGGCCTCTCGAAGCGCTTCGGCGCGAAGTACGCAGTTGCCGACCTCTCGTTCGACGTGGCGCCGGGCCGGGTGACCGGCTTCCTCGGCCCCAACGGGTCGGGGAAGAGCACGACGATGCGGTGCATGCTCGGCCTCGATCGCCCCGACGCGGGAGGGGCCACGTTCGATGGTGTGCCGTACGGGCAGCTCGACCGCCCGCTCCACCAGGTGGGTGCGCTGCTCGACGCGGGCTACGTGCACCCGGGCCGGACGGGCCGCAACCACCTCCGGTGGCTCGCCGCCTCGAACGGTCTGCCGGTGTCGCGCGTCGACGAGTGCCTCGCCGTCGTCGGCCTCGCCCAGGTCGCCGCCAAGCGCGTCCGCACGTATTCGCTGGGCATGAAGCAGCGGCTCGGCCTCGCCGGCGTGCTGCTCGGCGATCCGCACACGGTGATCCTCGACGAGCCGGCCAACGGTCTCGACCCGGAGGGCATCCGCTGGATCCGCGACGTGCTGGTGCACCTCGCCGGTCAGGGCAAGACGGTGCTCGTGAGCAGCCACCTGCTGTCGGAGATGGCGCTGATGGCCAACTCGCTGGTCGTGATCGGCAAGGGCCAGCTCATCGAGCAGTGCACCGTCGACGACTTCGTCGGACGCTACGGCGATCACTGGGTGCGGGTGCGCAGTCCGCGGGTCCGCACCCTCGTGGAGGCGCTCACCGCCGGCGGGGCGTCGGTCAGCCCGATCGACGACGTCACCGTCGACGTGCGTGGCCCCACCGCAGCGCAGGTCGGCGAGCTGGCCGCCCGCTACCAGGTGACGCTGCACGAGCTGTCGACGCAGACGGGGTCGCTCGAGGACGCCTTCCTGAAGGCCACAGCCGGCGTGCAGGAGTACTCGGCGGAGGTGCTGCGATGATCGACACGCTGCGCAGCGAATGGATCAAGTTCCGCACGGTGCCGATGAACGTCGTGCTGCTCGGGATCGGCGCCGGTCTGCCGTTCCTGATCACGCTGCTCACCACCCTTCTCATCGACGCCGATGACATGGACGGTCAGGACGTCCTCGAGCTGGCCGTCGGCTCGTCACTGATCACAGCGATGCTGCTCGGTGTCATCGCGGTGGCGGGGGTCGCCGGCGAGTTCGGCTTCGGCACGATCCGCCCCACCTTCGCCGCGACGCCGCGACGCATGCGCGTCGTCGGCGCCAAGGTCGTGCTGTCGGTCGGCGTCGCCGCCGTGGTGCAGTTCGTGCTGATCGCCGTGTGTTTCGCGATCGGGTCCGCACTGATCACCTCCCGCGGCGGGTCGGCGGGCTGGGCGGACACGAGCGGCTCGCGTGAACCGATCGTGGGCATCGTGCTCTTCGCCGCGATCGTGTCGCTCATCGGTGTCGGCATCGGGCTGCTCGTGCGCAGCACGCCCGGCGCCGTCGCGATCCTGATCCTCTGGCCGCTGATCGCCGAGGGGCTGATCGCGACCTTGCTGTTCGTGGCTCGGCTCGACACCGTCGCCGAGTTCCTCCCGTTCCAAGCCGGCAACCGCCTCTGGTTCTTCGACGACGGGTCGCTCGGGGAGGACGTGGTGCTGGGACGTTGGACCGGTGGCCTCGTGTTCCTGGTGGCCGGGGCGGTCGTGGTGTGGCTCGGCGCCCTCGTGACGTCCAAGCGCGACGCCTGAGCCGCCACCCGCATAGGGTCGCGACCATGAGGATCACGCTGCCGAGCGGCACGCCCGCCGAGATCGCCCGTCCCGCCGACGCTGCACCCTCGATGGGGCTCGTCATCGCCCCCGACATCTTCTCGCTGCGCCCGCTCTACGACGACCTGGTCGCCCGCCTCGCGCAGGAGTGGTCGATGGTGGTCTGCGCCGTGGAGCCGTTCCCCGGTCGCGAGCTCGGTCCCGAGGTGGAGCCGCGCTTCGCCGCCGTGGGATCGCTCGACGACGACGCGCACCTGCGCGACCTGCTGGAGGGAGCCGACGCCACCGGGTGCGATCGCGTGGGTCTGCTCGGGTTCTGCCTCGGTGGCATGTACTGCCACAAGGCCAGCCGCAGCGATCGCTTCGCCCGCATCGCGAGCTTCTACGGGATGATCCGCGTGCCCGAGGCCTGGCGCAGCCCCACGCAGGGCGAGCCGCTGCAGCACCTGTCCGCCGGACACGCCGACCGTGTGCTCGCGATCATCGGCGAGCGAGACCACTACACGCCGCCGGCCGACGTGGAGGCGCTCGAGGCGACCGGTGTGCACGTGGTGCGCTACCCCGACGCGGAGCACGGTTTCGCCCACGACGCCAGCCGTCCGGCGCACCGCGCCGAGGACGCAGCGGACGCGTTCGGCCGGGCGCGGGCCTGGTTGCTCGGCTGAGCGGCGCCCGCGTCAGCGGGCGCGGATCTCGAGGCTCTGGCGCTTCAGGATCGTGTAGCGACGCTCGTGCTGGTCGATCCAGCCGAGGCGGATGAAGCTGGCGATCGCCTTGTTCACCCGCTCGCGCGACGCGCCCACCATGCCGGCGAGCTCCTCCTGGGTGACCGGCAACGTGAACTCGTCGGCGCCCTCGGACAGCTCGAGGAGCCGCTTCGCGGTCCGACCGGTGACGTCGAGGAACACGCTGTCGGCGAGGTTCTCGTCCATCGCGCGGAGCCGCTTGGCGAGCAGCCGGGTGACGCCCCACAGCAGGTGCGGCTGATCGCGGAACACGCCGAGCACGGCGCCGTAGGGGATCGCGATGACGGTGGACGGCTCGAGTGCCCGGGCCATGGCCGAGCGGGGCCCGTCGTCGAGCATCGCCATCTCTCCGAACAGGTCGCCCGGCTCCATCAGCGACATCACCGTCTCGCGGTGATCGATCGGATTGGAGATCGCGATCGCAAGGCGACCCTTGGTGACGACGTACAGCGCGTCCGCGGCATCGCCTTCGCGGAAGAGCACGTCGCCGCGGACCAGGTGCCGATCGGTCCCGGCAGCGGCGATGGTGGCGATCACCTCGGGCGACGCGTCGGCGAAGAATTCGGTCGACGCCAGGAGTTCCTCGTGAGCCATGCGTACGCCACCGTACTACCCTCGCCGCTCGTGGCCATCGCCGAACCCGAGAATCCGGGGCCGTCGCGAGGCGTGCGTCCAGTCACATCCCCGGTGACATCCGACGTCACCCCCGACTCCGTACCGCTGACGACCCGCGCGTCGCCGCACGACCCGTCCGCCCGGTCGACGGTCACCGTGTGGACGGTGGTCGTCGCGGGTGGGTCGGGTGCGCGCTTCGGCCGACCGAAGCAGTACGAGCACCTCGGCCCGGCACGTGTGATCGATCGCTCCGTCGAGGTGGCCGCGGCGTCGTCCGCCGGTGTGGTCGTGGTGGTCCCCGCCGCGGACGTCGCGCGCGAAGCCACCGCGTTCTCGAGCGTGCCCGGTGGTGCACACGTCGTCGCGGGCGGGGCATCGCGCAGCGAGAGCGTGCGAGCCGGACTCGCCGCGGTGCCCGACCACGCCGACGTGGTGTGCGTGCACGACGCCGCGCGACCCTTCGCCGATGCAGCGCTCTACGCGCGCGTGGTCGACGCCGTCGTGGCGGGCGCCGACGGTGCGATCCCCGGGCTCACGGTCACCGACACGATCAAGGTCGTCGACGACGACGGTCGTGTGGTCGCCACCCCGGAACGGTCGACGCTGCGTGCCGTGCAGACCCCGCAGGCGTTCCGCGCCGACGTGCTGCGCCGTGCGCACGTGAGCGGTGCCGAGGGCACCGACGACGCCGCGCTCGTGGAGGCGCTCGGTGGGCGCGTGGTCGTGGTCGACGGCGACGTCGACAACCGCAAGATCACCCACCCCGACGACCTGGAATGGGCACGTGGGCTGGTGGCACGACGCACCGGCGACCGTGATGGGCGCGCGGGTGTGGCACCCGGCCCGGAGGAGGAGCGCTGATGGACGTGCGGGTGGGGCAGGGCTTCGACATCCACCGCTTCAGCGACGACCCGGACCGGCGGCTCGTGCTCGGCGGCGTGGTGTTCGAGGGCGAGCGCGGCCTCGTCGGTCACAGCGACGCGGACGTGCCCGCGCACGCGGTCGCCGACGCCCTGCTCGGCGCCGCCGGCCTCGGCGACATCGGTGAGCACTTCCCCGACACCGACCCGCGTTGGAAGGGTGTCGACTCGCTCGTGATCGTCCGCCACGTCGCGGCGCTCGTGCGCGAGCACGGCTGGCGGATCGGCAACGTCGACTGCGCCGTCGTGTGCGAGGCACCGAAGCTCGCCCCGCGCAAGGCCGAGATGCAGCGGCTCCTCAGCGAGGCTGCGGGTGCGCCCGTGACCGTGAAGGGGCGAAGAGCCGAGGGACTCGGCACACTGGGGCGTCGAGAGGGCATCGCCTGCTGGGCCGTCGCGGTGATCGTGCGCGATCCGGCCGGCGAGGGCGGGTCCCGCGAGGCGTACGAGGAGCACGCATGAAGCCGTCATCGGCGAAGGGCAGCAGCACGAAGCAGGGCGGCAAGGGCCGCGGTGGCAAGGCGAAGGCGGCAGCTGCGACGCGCGGCGGCACCGCCGGTCGTGCGTCGTCGGGCGGTTCGGCCTCGCGCGGCGGGTCGAAGGCCGGCGCCGCGGGCGGTGGCCCGCGGGGCGGCTCCACGAAGTTCCAGTCGCGCGGACAGGGACGCACCGGCAAGGTGTCGCCCACCGGTGCACCGTCGCGCAAGCCCGAGAAGACGCTCGGCGGTGAGCAGGTCGAGGGTCGCCAGGCCGTGCGCGAGCTGCTGCTCGCCGGGCGGCGCCGCGTGCGCGAGATCTGGGTGGCGAGCGACCTCGACGACAACGAGACGGTGCAGGACATCCTCGACATCGCGAGCCACGAACGCGTGCCCGTGCAGTACGTCGCACGCAAGCGCCTCGAGGCGGCCGCGCGCAGCGAGGCACCGCAGGGGATCATCGCCTACGCGAACGGGATCCCCGAGGCCGACCTGGCCGACTTCGTGCGCCGCGTGCCCGGCCGGCCGGCACCGTTCCTCGTCGCCGTCGACGGCGTCACCGACCCGGGCAACCTCGGCGCCCTGTTGCGCTGCTGCGACGGCGCCGGGGTGCAGGGCGTGGTGCTGCCGCGGCACCGTGCCGTGCACGTGACGCCCACGGTGGCGAAGGCCGCCGCCGGCGCGGTCGAGTACGTGCCGATGGCGATGGTCGGTGGGCTGCCGTCCGCGCTCACCACGATCAAGGACCAGGGGATCTGGGTGGTCGGCCTCGCCGACGAGGGCGAGCGCGAGTTGTTCGAGATCGGCGATCTGGCCGTCGACGGGATCTGCCTCGTGATGGGTGCCGAGGGGGCGGGGCTGTCGCGTCTCGTGCGCGAGCGCTGCGACATGATCGTCAGCATCCCGATGCTCGGCCGCCTGTCGAGCCTCAACGTGTCGGCGGCCGCCGCCCTCGCCACCTACGAGGTGACGCGAGCCCGCCGCACCCCCCGCTGATCGGTCGCCGACGGTGAGTCCTCGGACAGACGGGCCGCCACGTGGGGGCGGCGTCGCTCGGTACGCTTCGAAGGACATCGCCGGGTTAGCTCAGTTGGCAGAGCACCGCACTTGTAATGCGGATGTCGTGGGTTCGATTCCCACACCCGGCTCGCGGTCAGTCGACCCGCACGAGTTCGCGTACGCGGGCGAGCAGCACCTCGAGCGCAGGGGCGTTCAGGCCGCCCTGCGGGAAGATCACGTCGGCGTAGCGCTTGCTCGGCTCGATGAACCGCTCGTGACTCGGCCGCACCGTGGCGAGGTACTGGTCGACGATGCTCTCCGAGGTGCGGCCGCGCTCGACGACGTCGCGCTGCAACCGGCGGATGAAGCGGATGTCGGCATCGGTGTCGACGTACACCTTGAGGTCGAACCGATCGCGCAGTTGCCGCTCGTAGAGCACGAGGATGCCCTCCACCACCACGATCCGCGCCGGCCGCACCATCCGCACCTCACCGCTGCGCGTGTGCTGCGTGTAGTCGTAGATCGGCACGGGCACGGTGGCACCGTTGGCGAGCGCCGCGATGTGGTCGTTCAGGAGCTGCCAGTCGAACGCATCGGGATGGTCGTAGTTCGCGAGCGCCCGCTCCTCGACGGCTTGGTGGTCGCGGGCGACGTAGTACGAGTCCAGCTTGATGAGGGCCACGTGCTCCTCGCCGGCGAGCTCGGCCAGGCGCTCGCTCACCGTGGTCTTGCCCGAGCAGGTGCCGCCGGCGACACCGATCAGGAACGGCCGCGCGAGCGGCACGTCGGCGTCGGGGGACGAGACACGGTCGCCGATCCCGGTGACTGTCGGTCGCGGATCGCTCATCGGGCGAGCACGTTACCCCGGGGGCTCCGGTCCGTCCCCGTGGGGGTGCTTGTAACGCGGCCCCCATCGCGGCAAGGCTGTGCGCCGTGATCCCGGACCCCACCGCCTTCGACGCCGCGCCCGCACTCACCGAACGCGAGGTCGCGATCATCGAGTTCGAGGCCACGTGGTGGATGCAGGACGAGGACAAGGCCGCCGCGATCAGGGCGCGATTCGCGTGCTCCGTCGAGGAGTACTATCAGCAGCTCAACCTGCTGCTCGACCATCCTGGGGCTCTGTCGGTCGACCCGCTCGTGGTGCGGCGCCTGCGTCGTCAGCGTGAGCGTCGACGCCGTGCCCGCCTCGACGGTCCGAGCCGCACCGGCGAACAAGGAGGCCTCCACGCATGAGCAGCGACCAGCCACGTCGGGGACGCGACTCGATCGGTGCCGCATCGGCCGGGTCGCCGATGGGATCCACGGCCGCCATCGTCATCGCGGTCGTGGCCGTCGTGGCCGGCTTCCTGATCCTGCGTCAGATCCGTGACGACGACGGCGGCGCCGCCGCGGTGCCCGACGTCAGCGCCACCACGCCGGACACCGTGCCGGCGTCCTCGCTCACGCCGCAGTCCACCGCACCCGCGTTCACCACCTCGACGGTGTTCGTGCCCACGGTCGACGGTGCCACCGTGGTGGTCGCCAACTCCTCCACGGTCGACGGCGCGGCCGGCCGCCTCAGCACGGCGTTGCAGGGCCAGGGGTTCACCACGGCCGACGCCACCAACGCGACGGCCAAGCAGGAGCAGACCACCATCCTGTACGACCCGACCGACCCGGAGGCGCTCGCCGTGGCCCAGTCGCTCGGCGTGCTGATGAACGTGTCGATCATCCAGGAGGTGCCGACGCCGGCGCCGGTCGAGGGCGGCGTGCTGCCCGACGGTGCGGCCGTGATCGTGATGCTCGGCTCCGACAAGGCCACGCTCACGCTCGAGCAGATGAGCGCTCCCACCACGACGGTGCCGGCCGGGTCCGTGCCCGCCGCCGTCACCGACTCGACCACCGCGCCCTGACCGGGGCAACGGCCCGCCGGCGCGACGGCGCCGTCAGCGACCGGTCGTACCCGCGCCGGTCATCGTCACGATGAGCTCGGCGGCTGCGTGCTCCACGCACCACATCGGCTCGCTCATCGCGCGCTCCGCGCCGTAGCGACGCACGAGCGACACCACGGGCAGCCGGTCGGCGACGTCGTCGTCGGTGTCGCCCACCACCGCTCCCACCGGGCGGCCGAGCGTGGCGCAGATGGCCTGCACACCACCCACCACCTTGCCCTCGAAGCTCTGCGCGTCGAGGTGCCCCTCGCCCGTGACGACCAGGTCGGCAGCGGCGATCGCGTCGTGCAGGTCGAGCTCGTCGGCCACCAGGTCGAAGCCGGGCACGAGCTTGCCGCCCAGCGCGGCGAGCGCGCCGGCCAGGCCGCCGGCGGCGCCACCGCCGTCGATCGTGGAGACGTCGACACCGAACTCGTCGCGGTACACCTGCACGAGCCGTTCGAGTCGGCCGGTCAGCATCCGCACCTGTGCGGGGCTCGCGCCCTTCTGCGGGCCGAACACCGGCGCAGCGTCGACGAAGCGGGTGGTGACGTCGCACGCGACGAGCAGCTCGACGCCCCGCAGCCGGTGCGGTGCGTGGATGGCACGCACCGCACCGAGTCCGCCGTCGGTGGTGGCCGACCCGCCGAGGCAGACGATGATCCGCTTCGCCCCTGCGTCGAGCGCCTGGTCGATCAGCTCGCCGGTGCCCACCGTGGAGGCCGCCATCGCGTCGTTGCGGTCGCGGCCGCCCACGAGCGCGAGGCCGGAGGCGCGGGCCATCTCGATCACGGCCGTGCGCCGCTGCAGCCGCCACGGCGCCGACACCGGATCGCCGAGCGGACCGGTGACCACCGTGGTGCGGTTGGGTCCACCGAGCGCGTCGAGCGTGCCGTCACCGCCGTCGGCCACCGGGATCTCCGTGCAGTCGTGGCCGAGCTCCCAGCAGGCGCTCCCGACCGCGGACGCCACCTGCGCGGCGGTGAGCGACCCCTTGAACTTGTCGACCGCAGCCACCACGCGCACGCCTGGATCCTACGGGCGCACACCCACGCCCTACCGTGGCGCCATGCCCGCACTGGATCCGCAGCAGCTCGCCCGCCTCGACGCGTGCGCCCAGGCCGACCTGGTCCGCGCCGGTGAGGTGAGCGCCTCCGAGCTGGTCGAGTCGGCGATCGCCGCCGCCGAGCGGCTCGACCCGTCGATCAACGCGATCATCCACCGCCGCTTCGACGCGGCGCGGTCGGAGAGCCGCACCGCCACCGGACCGTTCGCCGGTGTGCCGATCGTGGTGAAGGACCTCGGCTGCGCGATCGGCGGCGAGCCGCACCACCAGGGCGTGCGGGCGCTGAAGGCGATCGACCTCCGGGCGCCGAACGACTCGGCGATGTACCGCCGGCTGCGGGAGGCGGGGTTCGTCGCGATCGGGCGCACGAACACGCCCGAGTGGGGGTCGACGATCACCACCGAACCGCTCGCGTACGGCCCGACGCGCAACCCCTGGAACCTCGACCACTCCACCGGCGGCTCGTCGGGCGGGTCGGCCGCCGCGGTGGCGGCCGGCATCGTGGCCGTCGGGCACGCGAACGACGGTGGCGGTTCGATCCGGATCCCGGCGTCGGAGTGCGGGCTCGTGGGGCTCAAGCCGTCGCGTGGACGCGTGTCGATGGCGCCGGACATCGGCGAGAGCTGGATGGGGTCGACCATCGACGGGGTCGTCACGCGCTCCGTGCGCGACACTGCGGCGGCGCTCGGCGTGCTGGCCGGCTACGAACCGGGCGATCCGTACACCGCACCGCCGTTCACCCGACCACTGCGCGACGAGGTCGGTGCCGATCCGGGCCGTCTGCGCATCGGGGTGCTCGACCACCCGCCGCTCGGCGCGGCCGGTCACGAGGAGTGCACGATCGCGGCCCGCGCCGCCGGGGCGTTGCTCGCCCGTCTCGGCCACGAGGTGGACGACGGATGGCCGTCGCCGATCGCCGACCCGGGCTTCGCCGACCACTTCCGCACGATCGTCGGCACGTGGGCCGCGAACGACGTCGCCGTGCTCGAGCAGCTCCTCGGCCGGGAGGCCGGACCGGACGACGTCGAGCCCGACAACCTCGCGCTCGCTGCGCTTGGCCGGCGCGTGAGCGGTCAGCAGTACGTGGCGGCGATGCTCGAGGTGCACCGGTGGTGCCGTTCGGTGCTGGCGTGGTGGCACCCGGCGGACGGTACGCGCGGGTACGACCTGCTCGTCACCCCCACCATCGCCACGCCGCCACCGCG
>WLDE01000074.1 GCA_009704985.1 Actinomycetota bacterium
GGTGAACGCTCACGGCCTCATCGCCCGGTCGACGTGGGACGAGGTGCCCGCAAGCCGCGTCCCGCAGGACACGCACGGCGCCGAGATCGTCGACCTCGTGCTCCGCCGTCGCGGCTGAGTGGCAGGCGAGGCGTCGCGCTCGGGCGATGCCGCGTGAGCGGTCATCGGCGCACGCGAGTCGGCCGACAGGGTCTTGTCGTGACGTCGTCGACGGTCTATCTTGCCAATGTCAAGATACGGACGGTCGCCGTCCGTCCGAACGCAGGGGGAGTCATGAGCACGTCGTCCACCACACCCAACAAGTACCTGGA
Source organism: Actinomycetota bacterium (assembly GCA_009704985.1). GTDB lineage: Bacteria > Actinomycetota > Acidimicrobiia > Acidimicrobiales > Ilumatobacteraceae > VFMC01. The sequence continues at coordinate 312 of WLDE01000074.1, forward strand.
GGCCAACTTCGCTCCGGTCGACCACGAGCTCACCGTGACCGACCTGGCGGTGACGGGCACGATCCCGAAGGAACTGAACGGGCGCTACATGCGCAACGGCCCCAATCCGATCGGCGCGGTCGATCCCGAGACGTACCACTGGTTCACCGGGACGGGCATGGTGCACGGCGTGCAGCTGGGCAACGGTCGGGCCGGGTGGTACCGCAACCGCTGGGTGCGCAGCCGCCTCCCATCGGCCGAGCTCGGCGAGCCCGACATCGGCGGGCCCGAGAACGGCAACCTCGGCCTCGGCCCGAACACCAACGTCGGGGGCTTCGCCGGGCGGACCTGGGCCTTCATCGAGGCAGGCCCGTTCCCCGTCGAGCTCGACCACGAGCTGAACTCGATCTGTCGGAACGACTTCTTCGGGACCCTTCCCGGGGCGTTCAGCGCACATCCGAAGTACGACCCGGCGACCGGCGAACTGCACGCGATGTGCTACGACTGGGAGACCTGGCTCGATCACATCCAGTACGTCGTCGTCGGACCCGACGGCCGGGTGACGAAGACGATCGACATCCCTCTGCCGGGGATGACGATGCTGCACGACACCGCCCTCACCCCGAGCGTGGTCGCGGTCTTCGACCTCCCGGTCCTCGTCGACTTCGATCTCGCGTTCGCCGGGCGGTTCCCGTTCCGCTGGAGCGACGACTACCAGGCCCGCGTCGGGCTGCTCCCTCGCGATGCCGACGACGCTCGGGCGATCAGGTGGTTCGAGATCGACCCGTGCTACACCTACCACCCGCTCAACGCGTTCGATCTCGACGACGACACCGTCATCATCGACACCGTGGTGCACAGCCGGATGTTCGTGCACGACATCCTCGGGCCGAGCGAGGCCGACGGACGTCTCACACGTTGGACGTTCCACCTCGACACCGGCAGGTTCACCTCCGAGGTGATCTCCGAGCAACTCATGGAGTTCCCGCGGCACAACCCATCGGTCGCGACGAAGCGACACCGCTTCGGCTTCGGTGTCGAGACGGTCGACAACGTGTTCGACCTGGCGGGCCTGGTGAAGATCGACTGCGACACCGGCTCCACCCAGGTCCGTTCGCTCGGCGCCGGCCAGCAGGCCAGCGAGGCGGTGTTCGTCGCGAAGGAGGGGGCGACCGACGAGGACGACGGCTGGTTGCTGTCGCTCAGCTACGACCCGAACCGTGACGCATCCGACCTGGTGATCGTCGATGCCGCCGACTTCCTCGGCCCGGAGGTCGGCCGTGTCCACCTACCCCAGCGCGTCCCGTTCGGCTTCCACGGGAACTTCGTCGCCGACCCGCGGTCGTGACCACCGGGCTGCCCGAGCTGTGGGCACTGAACTACCCGCATCCGAGGAGCGGTCTCGAGTCGTTCGCAGCAATGATCGAGTCGATCGGATTCACGGGCCTGCTCGTACCGGACACGCAACTGCTCTCCGGCGACCCCTTCGTCGGCTTGACCCTGGCGGCTCGTGCGACGGATCGGCTCCTACTGGGAACGGGGGTCACGAACCCGATCACCCGTGATCCGTCGGTGACGGCCTCGGCCATCTCGACGGTGCACGTCGAGTCGGGCGGGCGCGCCGTCCTCGGCATCGGGCGCGGTGACACGAGCCTGTTCCTCATCGGCCGGCAACAGCCGTCGGTCACGGAGTTCGGGGCCTACGTGAGCCGCGTGCGTGAGTACCTCTCGGGCGCCGACGCGGTCGGGGAGCGATCGTTGCCGGGCATCCAGTGGATGCGCCACCACGACCTGCCGCCGATCCCGATCCACCTCACCGCAACCGGTCCGAGGGCGATCTCCCTCGCGGCGACGCTCGGCGACGGTGTGAACCTCGCCCTCGGCGCCGACCTCGAGCGGCTTCGGGCCGCGATCGACCTGATCCACGCGACGCGTCGGTCGCACGGTCTGTCGCCGGAGGGGTTCTCCATCGGCGCCTACGTTGCCGTGGTGTGCCATCCCGAGATCGCGTTGGCGCGACGGATTGCACGAGGGGTCACCAGCGTGTTCGCTCACTACCTCGCCATGGCGGAGTCGATGCCCGGCGTTGGTGTCGACGACCGGAACACCCTGCGCCGGTTGGAGGCGAGCTATGACCTCACCCGTCACGGCTCGTCGAGCGCGCCGCAGGGTCAGGAACTCGACGACGACTTCTTCGATCGATTCGCGATCGTGGGTCCGGCGGATCACTGCGTGCGGCGGCTCATGGAGCTCGTCGACCTCGGAATCGACCGGCTGGTCATCGGGCTCGGATCCTCCGGTGTGCCCCGGGCAGAGGTGATCGGCGCAGTCGAACGATTCGGCACCGAGCTCCTCCCGTTGTGGCGAAGCACCGTCTCCACCTCCGAAGCCGGGGGGTGAACGGCGCAGCGCCGTCACGGATCTCGCCGCTGCCGAGACCGGCCTCGCTCGATGCCGTGGAGGACCATTGCCGCGAACTCCTCCACCAACTCGTCGGTGGTCGCAGGCTCGGGCTGACCTGCGACCTCGGTGCTGACGGTGGCGAAGCTCGTCTCCAATTGCGTGAGCCCGTGCACCGTCGACCACCAGAGCAGCGCAGACCGATGCGCCGCACGATCATCGATCTCCCCGACGACGGCTCTGGTCGTCGTCGCGAGGAGGGCGTAGGCCTCGTCCGACCAGTGGTGCAGGTCGTCGTCGTGGTAGTCGACGACGTCGTACCGGAACATCACCTGGCAATGGCCCGGGTTGGTTCTCCAGAGCGCCACGTAGGCGTGGCCGATCGCCGAGAAGCGGGCGTCGGGGTCCGGTCCGGCGGCGTCGAGGGCGTCGGTGCACGCAGCCACGAGGAGGCGGAAGCCCTCGGCGGCGACGGCCGTCAGCAAGCCGCCGACGCTGCCGAAGTGATGCGCGGGAGCAGCGTGGGAGACGCCGGCGCGCCGCGCCACCTCGCGCAGGCTGAAGGTGGCAAGACCCTGCTCCGCGAGGAGTGCCGCTGCGTGCTCACGGAGGACGGTGGGGAGGTTCCCGTGGTGGTAGCTCGTCGACATATCCGGCCACGAACCTTGTCACATCGGCGGTCGGGCCGGCACCTCCGTCGCCGGGCCGGGCGGTGGTGGCAGGAGGCGGTCGAGTACCGGCCCGGCGATGGCCCTGACGTCGACGTGGTCGGGCGACGAGCGGTACAGGACCTGGATGCCCTGGTGGAGCGCCACCAGCGCGTCGGCGGTGGCCGACGGGTCGATCGTCGGGTCGAGCAGGCCTGCGGCGATCCCGAAGGCCAAGCCGTTGCGCAGCGCCGTGCGGAGGTGACCCAACCCGACCTCCAGGACCTCGAGCGGGGGTTCACCGAGCTCCGCGGCCTCACACGAGGTGACGGCGAGCAGGCAGCCACGGGGCAGCGCCGGGTCCTTGTCCGCGATCGACGTGAACATCGCGCGGAGCCCGGGGAGGCCGAGCGCAGTGGCGGCCTCGATCGCCGGGACGATGACGGTGTCGACGTAGCGCTGCAGAGCGGCAGTGAAGAGCGCCTCCTTGTTGCCGAACGCGCCGTAGAGGCTCGGCGCAGTGAGCCCGCTCACCCGCTCGAGATCCCTGATCGAGGTTGCTTCGTAGCCCTGCTGCCAGAACAGCGTCATCACCGACGACAGCACGCTGTCGGTGTCGAACGTTCGCGGCCGTGCCATCTCGAGCCTCCTCGCGCTCAGCCCGTCGGAGTCACCTGACCGTGAGCACCAGCGACCCAGGAGCGTACGAGATCGGCGTAGATCTCGGGCTGGTCCGCCCACGGGGCGTGCCCGGCTCGGGCGATGCTGGTGAAGCACGAACGGGGCAGCCGGCGGTCGAGCTCTCGTCCCATCTCCTCGAGCACGATCACGTCGTCGGCGCCCCACACCACGTGCACGGGGACGTCGAGGCGCTCGAGCGCTGGGTCCACCTGGGTGCGCACCGCCTCACGGCCACCTGCGAACCACGCCATCATCGATCTGAGCCGGCGGCCCCGGTACCCCTCGATCTGATCCGCGAGCTCCACCTCGCTGATCTGTGCGCGCACGAACGCCAGCCGCTTGATCACCCACAGCACGACGGGAGCGCCCGCCCATCCGACGAACGTGCGGTACGGGGCACCCCAGGTGAGCAGCCGGTGGACCAGCGACCCGTTCAGCCGCAGCCTGGTCGCGTCGATGTCGACCCCCGGGCCGTCGCCGATGACGAGGCTCGCGATCCGCGAGCGGTCGATCGCCGCCGCGCGCAGCACGATCGCGGAGGGGATGTCGTGGCCCACGAGGTGCACGTCGCGCAGGTCGAGCTCGTCGAGCAGGCCGAGCAGGTGTCGTGCGGCGAACTCGTAGGTCATCACCTCCGGCCCGCCGGGGCTCTTGCCGAGGCCGGGCACGTCGTAGCCGACGAGGTGCACGTCGTCGGCGAGCAGGCGCCACACGGGCTCGAAGGTGAGGATCGTCAGCGGGAACGGACTGAGGAACACCACCGTGGGCCTGGCCGGGTCGCCGGCCTCGGCGATGCGGATCGTCCGCCCGGCGACGGTGCGGTAGGTGGGGGCGACCGCGGTGAACACCTGCGGGCCGTCGACGGGTGTGACTGCGGCCTGGGCCCGCCGGACGCGCCGCCACTCGGGCACACCGGCCAGGGTGACGAGGGCCATGAGGCGCGAGAGCCGGCCGACGTGCTCGTAGGGCGCGGTGGGCATGACCGGGGCGAATTCGGGTTGCATCCCGTCATTATATAGCGTACGCTACACAATATGACGAGGCCCCGGGTGAGATCCCGGACCGGTCTCGCGCTGGAGACGGTGGCCCGTGCGGCCACCGGAGACGACGGCGACGACGGAGACGACGGAGACGGCCGTCACGGAGGAATGGGAGGTTCGACATGGGGAGCTCGTCGAGGGCGATCGTGAGTGGCCGCCACAGCGCCACGATCGAGGGGGACTTCGTGGTCTTCCTCATCGGGGCGCGCGCGAACCGGTTCTGGCGTCTGGATCGGGTGATCCCCATCGTCAAGGCCTTCCGGCACATGCAGCGCGAGCTCGCCCGGCACCCCGAGCTGGGGTGTCTCGGCGCCGAGAACCGACTCGGCAGGACCATCCTCTCGGTCCAGTACTGGCGCAGCTACGAACACCTCGAACGATTCGCCCGCGACGAGACCCTGCCCCACCTCGAGCCCTGGCGCCGGTTCAACCGAACGGTCGCCAAGACGGGCGACATCGGCATCTACCACGAGACCTTCCTGGTGAAGGCCGACCAGTACGAGGCGATCTACGTCGACATGCCGCCGACGCTGCTCGCACGCGCGGTCGGCTTCTCCCCGATCGCAGCGAAGGGCAACAGCTCGCGCCGGCGCCTCGGCCTCGACGAGTCGAACGAACCGTTCGTGCCGGTCACGTGAGCGCGATGCCGGTCATCCCCGACTCCAGCGAACTCGTCCGATGACCCGCCGTGTCGCACTCGTCGCGCCGGCAGGCGGCTACGTCGGGCCGGCGCTGTCGCGCGTGCTCGCCGCGCGGGGCTTCGATCTCGTGCTCGCCGATCCGGCGCCGGGCCTTCGCGACGACCTGGAGGCCGCAGGGGCCACGGTGGTGGTCCAGCACCGGGGCGAGGGTCCCGGTGACTCCGACGATCCCGGCTCGTCGGCGGGCGATCTCGGCCGGCGGATGGTGGAGGCGGCGCACGAGCAGTTCGGCACGTACCACTCGGCATTCTTCTCGTCCGGCCGCATCGCGCTCGGGCGCTTCCAGCGGACCTCGATCGACGATCTGCGCGCCGCATTCCGCGACAACGTCGAGGCGCCGTTCGAGTTCGTCCAGGCAGTCGTCGGCCCGCTCGTGGAGCGCGGCGACGGACAGGTGCTCGTCGCCACCAGCGCGACGTCGGGCCGCCCGACACCGAGCGCGTCGCTGTACGCGGGCACGCGCAGCGCAGCGACCGTGATGCTGCAGTCGCTCGGCCTCGAGGTCGCGGCCACGGGCGTGCAGGTGAACGTCGTCGGTACCAACTTCATGGACTTCCCCGAGTTCCTGCGCGGCAACCGGATCGAGACCCCGGAGGACCGTGCCCGCGTCGAGGCGATGGTGCCGATGAAGCGACTCGGAACGATGGTCGAGTTCGCCTCGTTCTGCGCCACCTTCCTCGACGGCACGAGCCGCTTCGCGACCGGGCAGTTCTTCCCCTATGCCGGCGGCTGGGCGCTCTGACCCCGCCGTCACCTTGACCCACCAGAACCGGACCAACACCAGGAGACACCCATGCAGTTCCCCGACGAGCTCCACGAGATGATCGCCGAGAAGGCGGTGGCGGTGCTCACCACCGCGATGCCGAGCGGCGACTTCCAGAGCCACGTGATGTGGTTCGACATCACCGACTCGACGGTGCGGATCAACACCCAGGTCGATCGGGTGAAGTACCGCAACCTGCAGCGCGATCCGCGTTGCTCGCTCGTGGTCGTTCACCCGAAGAACCCGTACTCGTACGTCGAGATCCGCGGCCGCGCGACCTCGTTCACCGCCGGCCAGGCAGGTCGCGACCACATCGACGAGCTCTCCCAGCACTACCTCGGCTCGCCGTACGGCCTCAAGATCAAGAGCGAGCGGGTCACGATCGAGATCGAGCCTCACTCGGTCGACGTGCGGAGCCCGTTCCGGTGAACGCGCTGAACATCACCCGGGTCGACCGGGTCCTGGTGGTCGAGGGCAACGACCCGCCGATCAACCGCATGTCGCTCGCCTACATCGACGAGTGGGAGGTGCTGCTCGACCGGATCGAGACCGACTCGGAGATCCGGGCAGTGGTCGTCACCGCAGCCGGCGACACCAACTTCAGCGTCGGGATGGACCTGAAGGAACTCACCTCGCAGGCTGCATCGAGGGGTGGTTTCGAAGCGGTGCTCGACCAACGCCGCCGCGTCCTGCACCGCATCGAGACGCTGTCGAAGCCCGTCATCGCCACGCTGTTCGGCTACTGCCTCGGCGGTGGGCTCGAACTGCCGCTCGCCTGCCACTTCCGGCTCGCGGCGGCCGAGGGGGCGCGCATCGGCCTGCCCGAACTCGACCTCGGCACCGTGCCCGCCTGGGGCGGAACGGTGCGACTCACCCGCACGATCGGCCAGAGCGCCGCGCTCGACATGATCCTGCGGGCCCGCAAGATCGACGGCCCCGAGGCCTACCGGCTGGGACTGGTGAACGAGGTCGTGCCGCTCGCCGACCTGAAGCCACGGGCCATGGAGCTGGCGGCCGAGATGGCCAGGCAGCCTGCGACCGCGGTGGCGGGCGTGCTGCGCGCCGTGGAGGCTGCGATGACGCAGTCGCTCGACGAGGCGCTCGACTGCGAGCGCGAGGCGGTCCGTGCGTGCTCGAATTCGCCCGATCAGCGCGAGGGCATGAGGGCGTTCATCGAGAAGCGGCGCCCGAACTTCGCCTGACCCGCTCTCGCGGTGGTGACCAGCCGGCGCACATCCCGGCGAACGGGTCGGCCGACCTGCCGAGCCTGGGCCTCCTGCAGCCTGGTCCGGACGGCCGATTCGTGGGCGAGCGCCGCTGCGTGGGCCGGGTGGCCCGGCACGAAGTTCCCGCCGTTCGACAACCCGCCTGCCGGGCACGTCATCCACATCCGGGTCGATCGGGTCGGCGGTGTCGGCCCGTGTTCGGCGTGAGCAGCGGTGAGGGGCGACGCGCGCCGAGTGGTCCGCAGTCAAGAGTCGGGCAAGGTCCGTCGGCTTCTATTGCGCTCCGTGGTCACCACGTTTATGGTGTCAAGCAGGCGGAAAGAAACGACTCATTCGTCGACGCGGCGCGGTCGTGGTCGGGCGGATGACGAGTCTCGGATCACAAGGAGATGAACCTGATGAGATCACACAAGTTGTTCGGCGGTGTCGTGGGCTCGGTGCTCGTGGCCACTGCGCTCGGTGTCGGTGCCACCTCGGCACAGCCGCCGGTTGCGTCGAACGTCAGCCCGGTCGGGATCCAGCGGACCTGGGAGGCGGGAGCGCTGGACATCCAGGGAGCGTTGCCCGCGCCTGAGGCCGACGTCAAGGTCAGGGTGGTCAACAACGTCAATGCTGCGGGCAGGGTGGGGTTCGTCGCTCCCAGCGGCGTGATTCTCGGCCGCACCAACGGTGCCGGTGACAACGGCTGGGCGACCGCCGAGTTCGCGTTCAAGTTCAACGGCTTCAACGGCGCGACGTCGTGGCAGAACACCGTTCCGTTCGCCTTCGGGACCAGGAACGGCCGGGACACGCTGTGGACGCCGCAGTTCGTCAATGTCGGCATCCGGACGGTGCACATGGCACAGTTCTCGACCGACAACGGTGTGGGTGACGAGGACCCGACCGTGGGCATCATCCGGCACGGCAACTTCCGTGCGGTCGACGGCGACTTCGGTGCGGCGGGCTACTGCATTCGACCCGGCAAGGTCTGCTTCCAGCGACTCAACGGTACGCAGTGGCAGCAGATCGGCCGGACCAACGGCCCCGGCGACGACGGTGATCTGGTGTCGTTCACGGTGCTGACGGTCCGGACCGGCCACACCCTCGACACCAACGGCCGGATCGTGAACACGACCGAGGACATCCCGGTGGCGCAGGTCAACGGGATCTCCCACGGCCGGTTCCTCGGGCTTCAGACCCCGAACTACGGCAACACCATCGGCACGCAGACCATGTTGAGCCTGCCGAAGCTCCCGTAATCGTCGCGAGAGGCGGAGCCTCCGCCCGACCGTGTACGAACGCCCCATCCACCGTGCCGGTGGGTGGGGCGTTCGCCGTTTCACGGCCCCGGCGGCGCCACCCGCCCGGCCACAGCGACTCGTGCCAGGGCTCGGCACGGGCGAGACCGGTCGGCCATCGGGTGCGTCAGGCCGTTTCGTCAGTGGTGGTTCGTCGGTGGTGGTTCGTCAGGCCGTTTCGTCAGTGGTGGTTCGACGTCGGTTGCGACGGGGCCGAGGAGACCGCCACCGTCATCGCCGGTGTGGGTCTGCAGGTGCTGGGGTCATCGACCGACGAGTGGCTGCTCACCGACGCGGGTCTGCCGGCAACGCCCGAGCCCCCGAGCGCATGGCCGATGCGGAGGTCGACCGTGACCTAGATCTTCGAGTAGTCGACGGAGAACCAACGCTCGGGCACCATCGACACCCGGATCGACTCACCGTCGTCATCGCCCGCGCCGCTCTCGACGTAACGGTCGCCTCCCTTCACCCCGAGATAGCGATGCGCCATGGGTCGAGCATGGAGTTCGGTGTCGGCCGGCGAGAACGTGGCTGCTCCCTCGACCGACACGTACCGGTAGGGCGGCGACTCCGTCTGGGCGCACAGGCTGAACCGCATCGACCGCCGGAGCAGGCGTCCCTTCACCGAGTCGGGAGAGGTGAGGAACCAGAGCTCGCCGCCCGGCTCGTACGTGTACCAGATCGGCACGGTGAGCGGTGGGCCGTCGGACCGTTCGATGCCGAGCACCCCCACGTGGAGCCCGGCGAGGAACTGCTCCCGCTCGTCGTTCGTCATCGCGAGTGTGCCCATGGCTCCCCCCATCTGCGGGCCGGGGTCCCCGATGGACCCGGTCATCCCGCCCCGGACGGTAGTGCCCCGAACGAGGTGGCCGGGCCACCGCCGTTGACGATGGCGAGCCGGGTGCGCAGGCCATGCCTCGATCGTCGGTACGCACCCGCCCGGCGCCAACCCCGCCGAGAACGACCCGCCGAGAACGACCCGCCGAGCCTCCACGGAGGAGCGGCGACTGGCTCGTGAACCCCGAGTCACACCTGAGCGATGATCGATGCCGCGAACCGATCGGGTGCCGAGGGATCTTCGTCGAGGAAGAGTGCTGGTTCGACGAGTTCCAGTTCCATGACGACCGGACCGTCGGCCGTGTCGACGAGGTCGACGCGGGCGTAGGTGCACCGAGCAGGAGCGACCGCCAGGGCGGCGCGTGCGACTGCGATCTCGCGGGAGGTGGCCTGGTGGTGATGGACGCTTCCGCCGTGGTGATCCTGGACCCGGTACTCGCCTGCGAGTGGCACCTTGCGGACCGAGTGGCTGAGATCGCCCCCTGCGAACAACAGCGAGGTCTCTCCGCGGTCGAGGACGGACGCGACGAAGGGCTGCACGAGGACATCGCCGGACAACGCCAGATGTGCCAGGTGAGCGGCCAGACCGGCGTCGTCGGCGGCGGCTCGCATGGCGCCGATCGCGCCGATCGAGACGGCGGGCTTCACCACGAGCTCGAGCGACCCGGGGAACAGCATCGGGAGGTCTGGCAGGTCGCTTGCCTTCGCCACCACGACGGTGGGAACGGTGGGCACCCCGCGTTCGATGAGCTCGGTGAGGTAGCGCTTGTGGGTGTTCCACCGCAACACGGCCGCGGGGTTGACCAGACGCGAGACGGTCTCCACGGCATCAGCCCACGACAAGAACTCGTCGAGCCGCTCGAAGTAGTCCCACGCCGAGCGCACCACCACCAGATCTGCCGACGACCAGTCGAACTCGGCGTCCCAGGCAAGCAGCTGGGAACGCGCTCCACGCTGCTCGAGCGCGGTCACCAGCAGATGTGACTCCGGGTCGGGCTTCGGCATCGCCGACGCCGTCACCAACACGATGGTCGTCATCTCCCCATTGAACCCGACGCCAGCACGAGCCGACCTCCGCAGGGCCCCGTCGGGAAGTCCGTGTGAGCGGCGTGGTCCATGCCGCCACGGCCGCCGTCATCGTCGCAACTCGGTGAACTCGGCGACAGGGTCGCCGCGGCCCTCGAGCGCGAGATCACCGACTGCACCCGCATCATCGACGACGGCCGCACCCACGCCATGACCGTGATCGCGTCCGTCACCGTCGGAAGAGCCGTCGACGACAACGAGCCGGACCCGTCGAACACGAACCCGTCCCCGACGAATCCTGGCCCGTACCCGACCGCACCGGACAGCGTCGGGCCCGACACACCGACCGTCGACCCCGATCCCTGCCACCACCCCACGCGACCCGACGCCGACACCGATGCGCACGCAGCGGGACCGAACTCGGCGCCGACCGACGTGGTGTCGGTGACGGTGACGGTGCAGCCGGCCGATGGGCCGGTGCACGCGCCCGACCAACCGAGGAAGCGGCTGCCCTGCGAGGGAGTCGCCTGGAGCGTGATCGCGGCTCCGTCGTCGACGACGGTGCTGCAGGACGGGCCGCAATCGATCGCACCGCCGGTCGACGTCACCAGGCCCGACCCGGCACCGGAGCGTGCGACGGTGAGTGGCCATCGGGGCAGTGTCTGCAGCAGGGGCCCGGCCGACACGGTGACCGAGCGGGCGATGAGCGTGCTCGCGACCTGCGCAGGGGTGAGGCCGGGGCTCTCTCGCGCCTTCCTCGCCCGACGCACCGCTGCGGTGGTTGAATCGCGAGGTGACTGCGATCGATCTCGCCCTGGTGTCGGAACGGCTCGCGGCGGTGCTCGAGCAGTTGCTGGCCGAGCATCCGACGCTGCCCGCTGCGGCGGTGGCCCTCCTCGGCCCCGATGGAGAGCGAGCCGATGTGGTTCGCGGCGTCGCCGATGGTTCCACCGGCGAAGCGCTCACGCCTGCGCACTCGTATCGCATCACCTCGTGCACGAAGCCGTTCGTGGCGGCCACGGTGGTGTCGCTCGCTGCGGAGGGCTCGCTCGGGTTCGACACGCCGGTGGCGGATCTCGTGCGGCCCGCGGTGGCCGACCTCTTCGCCCGCTACGAGCACGCCTCGAGCGTGACGGTGCGCCAGGTGCTGCAGCACCGCAGCGGTCTGGTCGATCACACGATGTTCCCCGAGTTCGACGTGATGGCCGTCGGCGGCTGGACGCCGGTGCAGCAACTCGCCATCGCGGTGAGCAAGCCGGCGCTGTTCGCGCCCGGCACCGCGTGTTCCTACAGCGATTCGGGATACGTGCTGCTGGGGCAGATGATCGAGCACCTCACCGGGCAGTCGCTGCCCGAGGCGGTGCGGGCCCGCGCCGGCGTGGATGCCGTCACCATGCCCTCGTTGCACTGGGAGATCGCGGAGGCGGCACCAGCCGGCTTCCCGCGGGCGCACCAGTGGTTCGAGGGCAGCGACACGTTCGCCTGGAACCCGTCGTTCGACCTGTTCGGCGGTGGGGGCCTGGTGTCCACCCTTGCCGACCTCACCCGTTGGTGGGCGGACTGGTTCACCGGTGTGCACGGTTCGATCGCCACGCACGTGGCCGATCCGGCGCCCACCCTCGGCCCCGACGGAGTGCCCTTCCCGGGTGGAGACCTCGTGGGACTCGGCCTGTTCTCCCGCCGCGTCGGTGACGTGCGGGTCTGGGCGCACGGCGGGTTCTGGGGGCTCGAGACCGGGTACGTGCCCGACCTGGGGGTGGCCTTCGCGCTGTCGCTCACGCACCGTGCTCCCGGCCTGCCCGGGCTGCGCGCCCTCGGCGACGCCGTGATCGGTTCGCTGCTGGACGGTCGTGTCCACTCGTCGTGGAGCGTGCGTTCCCGGCCCACCTCGCAACGGTGAGTTCGACGGCGTGTTCAGTCGCTGCGCTGGTGGTCGGTGGTGCTGGGCTCGTGGTCCGAGATGACGCGAGCCCGGGTCGGAGGCCTGCTGGGAAGGGAGCGCAGGAACGGCTCCAACTCCGCCATGAACTCGTCGGGCATCTCGGCGAATGCCTGATGTCCACAGGGGAAGGTGGCCACCTGTGCCCCTTCGAGGGCGCGCCGTGCGCGCCGACCGTCGATCGTCCAGGCGAGCACGGGGTCGCGGCGGCCCCACATGAGCAAGGTCGGCACTGCGACGAGCCGTGCGTGGGGTCGGGCGTCGTGCTCACGCATCGCGAACGACCGCCAGATCGATGCAAATGCCTCGACGCGGTGAGGGTCGGTCGACATCTCGGCGGCCCTGTGCCGGATCTCGGCAACCGCTGGAGTGGTGCGGCGAAGGTAGAGGCGTGGCAGGGTGCGCATCGCCCGGCCTGCGAGCCGAGGCCAGCCGATCAACCTGCACACGGCCACGGAGCCGGGCCATCTCGGCGTGAACCCGCCGGGATTCACCAGCACGAGTCCACGAACGAGTTCGGGATGGGTGGCTGCTGCGTGTATGGCGGCGAACCCGCCGACGGAGTTGCCGATCAGCACGAACGGCCCCCCACCCAGACTCTGCAGCACGTGCGGGAGCGCGGCCGCATACCCGGTTGCGGTCGGCCCTTCCGTGGTGGTGCTGTCGCCCCAGCCGGGCCAGTCGATGGCATGCACCGCATGGTGCGCAGCGAGGCGATCGACCACAGCGTCGAAGTCGCGATGGTCGCCTCCGTTCGCATGGAGGAGCACGATGGGCTCTCCGCTCCCGGTGGAGTGAACCGCAACCTCTGCGGCCAGTTGGCGTGCCTGGGACATGAAGCGAGTATACATGACCCAATGGTCATGTATACCCGCCTCTGTCCGGGATGAACCCACGCCTGGTGCGGGGTACCAGGTGATGATCGGGCTAGATGGCGTTGAGGTCGATCGCCCTGCCGTTGTTTCCATCGAGCACGGGAATCCACGACCCGTCCCTGTACTGATGAACGCCCATCTGCGACGCGCAGACTGCAGTGAGGGCCACACCGACGATCACGGTCTTGCCGCACGCGATGGGGCCGGCCTGGAACATCATCGGTCCCTCGAACGTGACGATGGCGTCGCGGAGCGCTGCCGGATCGGTGGCAGCTGCGCCGAGCGAGTTCATCAACTTGGCGATCGTGAACGTCGTTGCAGCCGTGATGGGCGCGAGGCCCGTGCGGTCGATCGGAGTGTCGGTAGCGGCGGCCGCAGCGTCCATGATCTCGTTGTAGGCGTCGACACCGGCCTCGCTGTTGGGGATGTAGCTGCTGTACCCGTTGTTGCCGAAGTACCAGCCATCGGGGACAGGATCGTTCACGCCCAGGCCGGCGAGGTGTTCACCGACGCCCACGCTGTTGCACGGGCCGACTGCCACGACCGTGGGGTCGATGTCGAGTTGCGTGAAGGCGTCGTACGCCGAGATGCAGTTGGCGACGTTCAACGCGAGCAACATCGTGTCGGCCGTCGCTGCACCGCTCGAGGAGATCGCCGCCTGCACCGCAGCCGGATCGCCGTCGACCGGCAGCGGGACGAAGACGGCATTCACGCCCGCACGCTCGAGGATCGGCCTGATGAACAGGTCGACCGATGCCTGGCCGGCAGGGCTGTCGAGGTGGAGCACCCCCACCTGCTGTGGGGCGGGCGACAGCCCGTCGACGATGAACGTCGCCAGGCCTGCCACCACTCCTGCGCCGCCAACGGTGAACGTCTGCGAGGTGGTGCTGAGGAAGTCGCTGGCCGTCAGCCCGGTCGCGACCAGGATCGGCTTGGCCGTGCCGGCGGCCGCGTAGAACGCAGCGTTGCCCGCCTGGAATGCGCCCACCATGATCATGGTCACCGACGGATCGGTGGCCAGCGACGTTGCGCACGCTGTTGCATCGGCCTCGGTCTCCACGTTGCAGGGCACCAACTCGATGGGGCGGCCGGCTGCGCCCGAGGCCTGTGTGTTGAGGGTGTCGACTGCGATCCGGGCAGCGGTCTCCGACTCGGGCGAGAACGACCGCTGGTTCACGAATCCGATGCGGATGGGCTCGCCGGCCGCCTCGCCGGGGGCAGCGCCGAGGTAGTCGAGGAGCCACTGGCTCGCGGCTGGCTCGGTGGTCGTGGTGGTGGGCGCGTCCGTGGATGCAGGCGTGGTCGAGGTGGGTGTGGCCGTTGTCTCCGGCGCCGCCGGTGCAGTGACCGCCGTCGTCTCGACGGGCTTCGGTTGGGTGCTGTCGACCGAAGTGGATGAGTCGGAACTGCATCCGGCGAGCAAGCCGAGGAGTGCGGGAACGATGAGCAGTCGAGGTCGGGTCATGGGCGACACAGTACATGACCAGCAAGTCATGTACTAGGGCCGTCTCCACGCGGATCGCCCCGGCGCATCGCGGCACAGGCGTCTCCGGCGGCGTGGCCGACGTCGCGGGGCATGGGTCGAGTCGGCCTCGGCACAACGCCTGGCGATCTTCTTCAGCGAAGGAAGCGCCCTCGCCGAAGCAGCTCGGTGAGGGTCCGGCGGCGCGAACGGTTCGTGTCAGGCCGGGATGATCGCAATGAGCGAGGCCCGCAGCCGGGGAAGGGTTCGGCCGGCCCGCAACTCGCGGAGCGCCACCTCGGCCGTTGCGGCCACCAGGAGATGGGCGGTCTCGGCCGGATACTCGGCAACCCCGCGCAGATCGGCTGCCAGCAGTCGTGCCGCTTCCTCGTTGCGGCGGTCGACCTCGGAGAGCACGGACGGCTCGCTGCGAGCTTGGAGCAACATCGCACGGACGCCTGCTTGCCGCCGGCAGCCATCGAGGAATGCAGCCATCCGCGCGCGGGCACGTTCGGGCCCGGGTTCGAGCGGCGACGTCTCACGGTCGATCGTCTCGAACAGGTCGTCGTGGAAGCGACGGTGGAGCTCGACGAGCAGGGCGCTCCGGTCGGCGAAGTGGATGTAGAAGGTCCCCTTGGCCAGGCCGGCCTCGGACGTGACGGCGTCGATACTGAGTGCCGCCAAGCCATCTCGGTCGACCACCTTCGCTGCAGCCCTCAGGAGATCGTGACGGGTGGGATGCGACTCGTCGGCCCGACTGCCCGGACCGCGACGTCGGTTACTCGTTGCCATGGAGACGATCCACGAGTGCCGGAAGGGCGACCGAGATGGTGCGACGCATCTCGGCGAGAGTACCTGGCCGCCGAGTCATGCACCGAGGATGGAGCGGAGACGGCGACGGCGGAGCCGTCTGCAGACGGGGTCACCGACGCCCCTTCGTCTCCGAGCGGTCGCCGAGATCTTCGAGTGGTCGACGGCGAACCAACGCTCGGGCACCATCGACACCCGGATCGACTCACCGTCGTCATCGCCCGCGCCGCTCTCGACGTGACGGTCGCCTCCCTTCACCCCGAGAGAGCGATGCGCCATGGGTCGACCGTGGAGTTCGGTGTCGGCCGGCGAGCACGTGGCTGCTCCCTCGACCGACACGTACCGGTCGGGCGGCGACTCCGTCTGGACGCACTCGTCGACCAACGCGGTGGTCAGCCGGTCGGCGCACCGGACTCAAGTTGCCTCGTGGCGGAGCCGATACGACGTGCGTGGACGATGCGCGCCGCGAAGAACTTCTGCAGGCCGAGCGCCTCCTCCACACGATCGTGGCCACCTGCCCGGCGGCCATCACCATCCACGACGCAGCGACCGGTGCGGCCACCTACGCGAACGAGCGCTGGCAGGAGATCACCGGGCAGCCCATGTCGTCGGCGATGGGCTTCGGATGGCTCCGCATGCTCCATCGCGAGGACCGCGACCACTTCCTCAGCGCCGGCACCCGAGCCCGAGCCGCCAAGGAGTCGTACCACGTGCGCTACCGGATGGTCCGCACCGACGGCGAGGTGCGGTGGCTCGACGCCCGGGTGGGTGTGGTGCTCGACGAGCTCGGCGAGGTCGGGCAGTTCGTCGCCATCACCAGCGACGTCACGAGGGCTGTCCGTGATCAGGCGGAGCTCGCCCACCTCTCTGCCCACGACCAGCTCACCGGGCTCCCGAACCGCTTGTCGATCACCCGGGCGATCGACGAGGCACTCACGGCAGCCGACCCGGACACGATCGCCGTGCTCTTCTGCGACCTCGACTGGTTCAAGCCGATCAACGACCGGTTCGGACATGCGGTGGGCGACCTGGCCCTCAAGACCGCAGCACGCCGGATCGCGACCTCGGTCAAGGCCTCCGACATGGCCGGGCGGTTCGGTGGTGACGAGTTCGTGGTGCTGCTGCGCAGGGTGCCCAGTGCCGATGCCGCCTTCTCGATCGCCGACCGGATCGTCGCGAAGGTGAGCGAGCCGATGATCCTCTGCGGTCACCAGGTGTCGATGTCGGTCAGCATCGGCGTCGTCCTCGGCGGCGCCGACGACGACGCCGCCGCACTCCTCCGGCGGGCCGACGCCGAGATGTACCGGGTCAAGTCGACACGGGCGGTGTCATCGCTCGCCAGGTGAGGGGCACCACCGCAGACGACGCCGGCGTCGCCGGACGACGATCGTGGTGGCGGGATCAGCGAACATGGTCCCGCACGATCGGATCCACGTCCCGACGGGCCGGAGAGCAGATCGGCAACCTCGCACCAGCGGCGGATCCTGCGTGAACCCACACGCCGACACCTGGTCCGCGCCGGTGGCTGAGCGCCGCGGCGCGGAAGGGAAGGCGGTGCAGTCGGGTCACCTGTGTCAGAGCGGCGTCGGAGGACCGAGCGGATCGCCGTCGAACCGATCGATCGTCGTGAATGACTCGACAGGGTGGCGGCTCAGGCGCGTCGGATGGCTCGTGGGTTCGCCGAGCGCGACCAACGCGGCGATCGCGAAACCCTCGGGGATCGACAGCAGCACTGAGGCGGCCGCTTCCTGCCGGCAGAGCTGAGTGGTCATCACGCCACCGAGGCCCCGGTCACGCGCTGCGAGCAGGATGTTGTGCGTGAACGGGTACACCGACGCGCCACCGACGATGCTCTGGCGGTCGAGCCCGTTGTCCAGGACCGCGAGCTTCGCGAGTTCGGCGAGCACCACCAGCATCACCGGGTGCTGGTCGAGTTCGTCGACGAACGGAAACGGTGCCGGCGTGTTCCGCGCCTCGACCAAGTCGACCGCCGGTTCGGTCCATCGGCCGTTCGCCATGGGCGCGAACGGGCGGAACCCCCTCACGATGTGCGCCCGGTACTCGCGCCATCCGAGCGTGAACAACTCCTTCACCTGACGTCGTAGATCTGGATCTCGTACGACGATCACGCGCCAGGGCTGGGCATTGGACCCGCTCGGAGCGAATCGGGCGTCGTCGAGGATGCCGTAGAGCTCTCGATCACTGATCGCTCGTCCGGTGAACGCCCGTGCCGCACCGGTTGTCCTCATCACGTCGCGCAGATCCATTCCGTCCCCTCCTCGATATGCTGTGCCACTGTTATACCATTGAGATCGTCGAATCGGGCCGACGAGGAGCACTGCATCATGAAGTACGGAATCCACCTACCGAACTCCGGGGCGTTCGCCGATCCCGAACTGGTGATCGAGATCGCCGATCTGGCGGAACGGTCATCACTCGAATCGGTCTGGGTGTTCGACCACATCCTCACACC
>WLDE01000075.1 GCA_009704985.1 Actinomycetota bacterium
CGCAGCGCGGCGTTCGACCCGTGGGCGATGAAGGCGCTCGGCATCGAGCTGTTCGCGGCCCAGGCCGACCGTGCCCGCCTCGCGGCGATCGCGTGTCCCGTGACCGTGGTGGTCGGCGAGCACGACCACCCCTTCGTCGGGCAGGCCGCGGAGCTCGCTGCGTCCGTGCCCCACGGCACGCACGTCGTGATCGCCGGGGCGTACCACTCGCCGCAGCTCACGCACCCGGACGACTGGCTCGCCGCGATCGAGGCGCACCTCGCTCGCTGACGCGGCCGATGGCTGCGTGACGTCGAGGTGACGTCGGGAGCCGAGTCGGGCCCCGTCCGTCAGCGATTGACGATCACGTGCACGCGACCCGCGCAGCGCGGGCTCGCGTCGCGATCGATGATCGACTCGGTGTCCGCCACGAGCGCGGCACGCACCTCGGCGGCGTCCGGAGCGACACCCTCGACCTCGGTCACGTAGACCTCGGCCAACCCGTCGTACGGCTCCGGCGCCCCCCGCACCACCGCGGGCGGGAACGTGTCGGCGTCCGGCGGCGTGTGCAGCTGCACGTACCGGGTGATGCCGAACACGTCGGGTCGCGCCACCGCGAGCGGCCCGTGCACCTCGACCCAGTGGCGCTGGAAGTCCTCCCGGGACAGCCCGGCCCGGCGGCGCACCGCCGTGGTGGATCGCAGCCCGTCCGCCGGCCCGTCGGCCATCACGTGCTCGGTGGCGAGCCAGATCGGCGACGCGGACAGGTCGATGAATCGGCGCTCGTCCTCCAGCAGCATCGCCGCGGCGGCGACCTGCTCGTCGCGCGTGCCGGTGCTGCGCGCCGCGTCGAACCACAGCTCGGCCACGCCGTCGAACGGGGGAGCGGCGCGCGTGGTGTCCTCGCTCACGGTGTGCACCTGCTGGTAGCGCGTGATGCCGAGCGTGTCGGCCACCCCGGCGACGAGCGGCGCGTGCGTTCCGAGCCAGTACGACTGGAACTCGTCCCGCGTCAGCTCCGGCCGTCGGCGGAGGACGAACACCAGGCGTTGCGACGTGGTCATGCGGTCAGTGTGCTGTCCGACGAGCGGTCGCGCCGAGCCAGGCGTGCACGTCCGGATCGCCGTCCCGTCGGTGCGGCACTAGGTTCGCCGCCATGACGTCAGACGCGAAGAAGAAGATGCAGTACCGCCGACTCGGTCGCAGCGGGCTCCAGGTGTCCGTGCTCTCGTTCGGGTCGTGGGTCACCTTCGACAACCAGCTGAAGGACGACACCGCGCTGGAGTGCATGCAGGCGGCACACGACGCCGGGTGCAACTTCTTCGACAACGCGGAGGCGTACGCGGGTGGCGAGAGCGAGGCGATCATGGGCCGCGTGATCGAGCAGCTCGGCTGGCCGCGTCACTCGTACGTGCTGTCCACCAAGTTCTACTGGGGGCTGCACGGCCGCATGCCGAACATGCAGAACACCCTGAACCGCAAGTATCTGATGCAGGCCATCGACGGTTCGCTCGAGCGGTTGCGGCTCGACTTCCTCGACATCGCCTACTGCCACCGTGCGGATCCGAACACGCCGCTGGAGGAGACGGTGTGGGCGATGAGCGACATGATCACCCAGGGCAAGGCGCTCTACTGGGGCACCAGCGAGTGGACCGCCGACGAGATCCGTGCCGCCTGGGACATCGCCGAGAAGCACCACCTGCACAAGCCGATCGTCGAGCAGCCGCAGTACAACATGTTCTCGCGCCGCCGCGTCGAGCAGGAGTACGCACGTCTGTACGAGGACATCGGCCTGGGGACCACGATCTGGAGTCCGCTCGCGTCGGGTCTGCTCACGGGCAAGTACGCGAACGGGATCCCCGAGGACTCGCGTGGCGCACTGCCCGGCCACGGATGGCTCGCGGACCGTCTCACCGATCCTGGGCAGATCGCGAAGGTGGAGAGCCTTCGGCCGATCGCCGCGGAGCTCGACTGCTCGCTCGCGCAGCTCGCGATCGCGTGGTGCGCGGCCAACCCGCGGGTGTCGACCGTGATCACCGGCGCGAGCCGGGCGAGCCAGGTGGTCGAGAACTTCGGAGCGATCGACGTGCTGCCGCAGCTCACGCCCGAGGTGATGGGGCGCATCGAGGCCGTCATCCGCTGAGCGAGCGCCAGCGAGCGAGGCCCACCTCGACCGGCTGAGCGAGCGCCAGCGAGCGAGGCCCACCTCGACCGGCTGAGCGAGCGCCAGCGAGCGAGGCCCACCTCGACCGGCTGAGCGGCTGATCAGGGGCGGGTGACCCTCGGGTTGCCGCTCGTCCACAGCACCGTCAGCACGCGGTGGCGGATCCGCCAGCCGTCCGCCGTGCGGACGACGTCGTCGGTGTACGTGCCGGCGACCACGAACTGGCTGCCGCCCTCGGTGCCCTCGCGCACGTGCTGCGCGTGGAACTGGCAGCGGTGCCTCGCCGTGTCGCCGTCGGGGCCGAGGTCCACCACCTGCGAGCCGATGAGGTGCTGGCTGCACGTCAGCGGCGACAGCGTGGTGTCCACCTTCGACCAGATGTCGTCGATCCCGTCGTGGTTCGAGTTCCCCAGCAGTGCCGTCGCGTCGGGGGTGAACACCCGTCCGAACGCTTCTCGGTCGAGGGTGTCGATCGCCCAGCAGTAGCGGGCCGCGAGGTCGCGGACCGCGGCCTCGTCGACCACGCGTCGGTACTCGGCGAGCAGGGGAGCGGCATCGGGATCGGGCGTGGCCATGCACGGAACGTAGCCACTGCCAGGCCGCTCGCCGGACACGGCGTCGGGACCAAGGGCTCTATCTCACCGGCCGATCAATTCCGTACGGTCGCCCCGGGGAATCGAACCCGGGGAGGGAATCCATGCGTCGTCGCAAGCATCCGCTCAGCGGAGCCGTCTACGACGTCCGCGAGGACGGACTGGTCGAGGTGCACCTCGACGGCAAGGTCGGGTTGTTCACGCACGAGGGCGACCACGTGTCGGGTGAGGTGCACCACGCGGACCCGCACCTCTGCCTGTGGCTCGCCGGGCCGCAGGTGCCGGCGCACGTGGCGCGCAACCCGAAGGACCTGCCGAGCATCGCCCGGCAGAAGGCGTCGAGCGGAGCGGCACGATGACCGCCGTCGACGAACCGATCTCGCCCGTGCGGTCGCGCGGTGCGTCGTACCAGGACCTGCTCGACGCCGACACCAAGGACGTGCCGGTGGTGCTGCGGCTGCAGAACCCGATCGAGCCCGGCCCCACGTTCGTGCCGGTCGAGCGCTACACCTCGAAGGCGTTCCACGACCTCGAGGTCGAGAAGCTCTGGAAGAAGGTCTGGCAGATGGCCTGCCGCGAGGAGGACGTGCCCGAGGTCGGCGACCACGTCACCTACGACATCGCCAACCTGTCCGTCCTCGTCGTCCGCACGGCCCCCGACGTCATCACGGCCTTCCAGAACATCTGCCTGCACCGTGGTCGGTTGCTGAAGGAGAAGCCCGGCCGCGACACCGAGTTGCGCTGTGCGTTCCACGGCTTCGCCTGGAACCTCGACGGCTCGCTGAAGCACGTGCCCTGCCGCTGGGATTTCCCACAGGTCACCGACGACTGGACGCTGCCCGAGGTGCAGGTGGGCCGGTGGGGCGGGTTCGTGTTCGTGAACTTCGACCGCGACTGCGCGCCGCTGGAGGACCACCTCGGTGACCTCACGCACCACTTCGAGCGCTGGCCGCTCGAGAAGCGCTACAAGCAGGCGCACGTCGCGAAGGTGCTGCGCTGCAACTGGAAGCTCGCGCAGGAGGCCTTCATGGAGGCCTACCACGTGGTGGCGACGCACCCGCAGCTGCTCGCCGGCATCGGCGACGCCAACAGCCAGTACGACGTGTTCGGCACGTTCTGCCGTGCCATCACCCCCAACGGCACGCCGAGCCCGCACCTCAAGTGGACGCCCACCGAGCAGGACATGCTCGACGCGATGTTCGACCGCAGCCTCGACGAGCCGCGGATCATGGAAGTGCCCGACGGGCACACGGCCCGCGAGACCGCCGGTGCACTGCGCCGCGAGGCGATGGCCGCGGTGCTCGGCGACGCCGAGGCGTCGCTGCTGAGCGACGCCGAGATGTGCGACAGCTTCTATTACACGGTGTTCCCGAACTTCCATCCGTGGGGCGCCTACAACCGGATCGTCTACCGCTTCCGCCCGTACGGCAACCGTCACGACATGTCGATCATGGAGTGCATGTTCCTCGCCCCGTACGACGAGGCCGAGGGTCGCCCGCCGGCGGTGCCGGTGCACCACCTGGGGCCGGACGACGACTGGACCGAGGCGTGGGAGCTCGGGATGCTCGCCCGGGTCTTCAACCAGGACGTGTTCAACCTGCCGAAGGTGCAGGCCGGTCTGGAGACCGGTGCGATCGACACCGTCACCTTCGCCAACTACCAGGAGACCAAGCTCCGCCACTTCCACGGGTTGCTCGACCAGTGGATCGACGGCTGAGCGTCGACACGAAGGTGGGTGGGGTGTGACCCCCCCTTTGGGGGTTCGACCCGCGCCTCGACGAGGTGCAGCAGTGCCCGTTCCCGCACTGTGCAGCAGCACGTGGCGTTCGGCAGGGGCATCCACGACCGCGTCGGTGCACTGCTCGCGACCTCATCGCGGATCGGTGGCTCCGATCGAACGGACGGCCCACTCGGCCACGGTGGTGAGGTCGGCGGCGAAGAAGTGGTCGGCACGGGCGATCACCGTCGTGTCGGTGTGCACCCAGCCCTCCATCGCCGCGGCGGTCGGCTCGGGCGGGCTGAACTGGTCGTGGCCGGCGACGAGGACGTGCTTGGGTCGCGGATCGGTCGCTGCGGCCCGCTCGCCGGGCATCATCGCGAGCGGCGGGGCCACCGCCAGCCAGCCGGCCAGGTCGGGGTGCACCACGTCGAGCGCCACCGCCGCGCCGAAGGAGTAACCGGCCAGCCACAGCGGCGAGTCGATCACCGATCCGAGCGTGTCGAGCGCCGCGGCGGCGTCGAGCCGCTCGGGCCCACCGCCGCCGTGCTGGCCCTCGGAGTCGTTCACGCCCCGGAAGTCGAAGCGCAGGACGGCCACGTCGGCGGCCGCCAAGGCCCGGAACATCGCGTCCACCACCGAGTTGTAGCGGTCGCCGCCGTAGCTCGGATGGGGGTGGCAGATCACCACGCCGGTCGACGCGCCGTGGGGTGCGCACAGGTCGCCCTCGAGGCGCAGGCCGTCGGCCGTGTGCAGTCCCACCTGGTGTGTTTCGATCCCCACGGGGGCGACGGTACCCTGCCCGGATGGCCGTGGACGACAAGCTGCCGATCAAGATGCTCAACGACCGCGTGCTCGTCCGCATCCCCGAGAAGGACGGCGAGCGGCGCTCCAGCGGCGGCATCCTCATCCCGGCCACGGCCCAGATCTCCAAGCGGCTCGTGTGGGCCGAGGTGGTCGCGCTCGGCCAGAACGTGCGCAGCGCCGAGATCGGCGACCGGGTGCTGTTCAGCCCCGAGGACCGCTACGAGGTCGAGGTCGGCGGCACCGACTACATCATGCTGCGCGAGCGCGACATCCACGCCGTGGCCGCCGAGCGCATCGAGACCAACACCGGCCTGTACCTCTGACCCCGGGAACCGGCTGGGGCGCCTCGCCGGACCCCTCCTAGGCTGTCGCCCATGTCTGCGGGCATCCGGATCGAAGCCACCCCCGAGCAGCTCGCTGCCGTGAAGTACGACGCCAACGGGCTCGTGCCCGCCATCGCGCAGGACGTGCACGACGGCACCGTGCTCATGGTGGCCTGGATGAACGCCGAGACCCTGCGGCTCACGTTCGAAGAGGGGCGCACCGTCTACTGGAGCCGGAGCCGCCGGGAGGTGTGGCGCAAGGGCGACACGAGCGGCGAGGTGCAGTGGGTGCAGGAGGCGCGCTACGACTGCGACGCGGACGTGCTGCTGTTCAAGGTGGTGCAGGACGGTGGCGGTGCCTGCCACACCGGTGCCCGCTCGTGCTTCTTCCGCCGCTTCGGCGCCGACACGACCGGCGACGACACGACGGATGGCGACACGACCGACACCGACACGACCGCAGGGGTGCCGTCGTGACCTCGCTCACCATGCGCCCCTCGCGCGACGAGTTCCACGCGCTCGCCGCCACGCACACCGTCGTGCCGGTGTGGACCGAGCTGCTCGCCGACCTCGAGACCCCGGTCGCGGCGTTCCTCAAGCTCGTCGGCGACGGCGACGGCTTCCTGCTGGAGTCGGTGGAGCACGGCGAACGGTGGAGCCGCTACAGCTTCGTCGGCCACGACCCGGTGGCGACGCTGGAGCTGCGCGACGGCCTGATCACCAAGACCGGTCAGCACCTCAGCGCCGACATCCCGTTCGACCGGGGCATGCTCGCGGCGCTCGACGCGATCCTGGCCGCCTACCGGGCGCCGCTCCTGCCCGACCTCCCGCCGCTGCAGGGTGGCGTGATGGGCTACCTCGGCTACGACGTCGTTCGCGAGGTCGAGCGGCTGCCCGACACGCCGGTCGACGACCGCCGCCTGCCCGACGCGGTCATGAGCATCATCGGCTCGTTGGCCGCGTTCGACCACTGGCGTCAGCGGGTGTACCTCATCGAGAGCGTCCCCGTGCTCGACATGGGTGCCGCCGACGTCGACCGCGAGTACGACCTCGCCTGCGAGCGCGTGGTGGCCGCTGCGGCGAAGCTCTCCCGGCCGCTCGCCTCGCCGCCCGTCGAACCCCCGCAGCCCGGTGAGGGCATCCCCGACGTGGTCAGCTCCATGTCGGGTGGCACGTACCAGCGTGCGGTGGAGGTGGCCAAGGAGCACATCCTCGCCGGCGACATCTTCCAGGTGGTGCTGAGCCAGCGGTACGACATCGACCTGCAGGCCGACCCGTTCGACTTCTACCGCGTGCTCCGCCAGGTGAACCCCAGCCCGTACATGTAC
This sequence comes from Actinomycetota bacterium, assembly GCA_009704985.1. Classification (GTDB taxonomy): domain Bacteria; phylum Actinomycetota; class Acidimicrobiia; order Acidimicrobiales; family Ilumatobacteraceae; genus VFMC01. The sequence goes on from WLDE01000075.1 coordinate 6,912, forward strand.
TTCCTGCGGAACCCGGGCGTCACGATCGCGGGCAGCTCGCCGGAGCCGATGGTGCAGGTGCTCGGTCGCAAGGTGATCAGCCGCCCGATCGCCGGCACGCGGCGCCGCGGTCGCACCGACGAGGACGACCGTCGCATGGCCGCCGAGCTGAAGGAGCACCCGAAGGAGATCGCCGAGCACATCATGCTGGTCGACCTGGCCCGCAACGACGTGGGGCGCGTGGCGAAGTTCGGCACGGTGCACGTCGACGAGCTCATGACCCTCGAGCGCTACAGCCACGTGATGCACCTCACCTCACAGGTGTCGGGCGAGCTCGTCGACGGTCGTACACCGATCGACGTGCTGCGCGCCACGCTTCCGGCCGGCACCGTGAGCGGTGCGCCCAAGGTGCGGGCGATGGAGATCATCGACGCGCTGGAGCCGGTGAAGCGCGGGCCGTACGCGGGCGTGGTCGGCTACGTCGACTTCAGCGGCAACCTCGACACCGCGCTCGCGATCCGCACGATGTTCGCCGGTCCGCACGGCGCGTCGTTCCAGGCGGGTGCCGGCGTGGTGGCCGACTCGGTGCCTGACGACGAGGACCTCGAGTGTCGCAACAAGGCGGCGGCGCTGCTCGCGGCCGTCCCCGCCGCCCGCCGCATGACCGCCCGCCGCACGAGTGTCGCGGGTGAGCAGGACGCGCCGGGCTGATCTGACTCAGTCGATCAGGCCGGCCAGCAGCAGGATCGTGCCGAGCGCACCGACGGCGATGAAGCCGAGCGCTGCGACCAGCACCAGACCCGGGACGCTCGTGATCGCGCGGACGCCGGCGAACAGCGCCGGGAGCTCCTTGCGGCGATCCAGCAGCTCGCGGCGCAGACCGCTGAACGACTTCGCCTGCATGCCGAGCGCCACGCCCGAGTCGTGATCGATCAGCACGCCGGCGGCGCTGCTGCTGGACCCGGCCAGGAAGGTTCGGGCGTCGTCGAGCAGCCGCGGCGCAGCCTTGGCGGCGCCGCGCACCAGCACGAAGGCGAACGCCGCCGCACCGACGGGCACCAGGCACACGATGCCGCCGACCACGATCCAGCCGGTGCTTCCGTCGAACACCCACATGCCGGTGGCGAACGTGGCCGCACCGATGACGGCGGCGATGATCACCACCACACCCACGAGGTTGCCGAGCCGGCCGAGCGTGGTGCGCAGCCCGTCGCTCGCGCTGGTCGCCATGCGTTCGACGCGGTCGATGCCGCCGGGGCCGGTCATGCCCCCAGTGTGCCAGCTGCCGTGAACGCTGCGACACTGGACCCCATGACCGTTCTGTGGTTCGCCACCCCCCGTGACGTGATCCTCGTCGAAGGTCCCGACGCGCAGACCTACCTCCACTCGCAGGTGTCGAACGACCTCCGCCCGCTGCAGGTGGGGCAGAGTTGTTGGGCGTTCCTGCTCCAGCCGACGGGCAAGGTGGACGTCCTCGTCCGGGTGTGGCGTCGGGGCGAGGAGGCGTTCGTGCTCGACACCGACGCCGGGTTCGGCGAGGTGCTCGTGGCCCGCGTGAACCGCTTCAAGATCCGGGTGAAGGCGGACGTGACGCCACTGGACTGGACGTGTCTCGGCGTGCGGTCCGCCGACGGCGCGGACCTCGTGGCGCCCGCCCTCGACGCATCGGACCACATGGGTGTCGTGGTGGGCTGGGGCGGGGGGTACGACCTGCTCGGTCCCGAGCCGGTGCCGCCCGCCGACGCGGTGCCGGGCACCGAGGCCGACCTCCTGGCTGCGCGGGTGGCGGCCGCCTGGCCGGCGATGGGCAGCGAGATCCAGCCGGGGGAGACGATCCCGGCCGAGACCGGCGTCACCCCGGTCGCGGTGAGCTTCACGAAGGGCTGCTACCCCGGCCAGGAGCTCGTGGAGCGGATGGACAGCCGCGGCTCGGTGGCGCCGCGCCTGCTGCAGGTGGTGGACGTGCCGGCCGACGCCGCCCCGGGCGACCCGCTGGTGCGCGACGGCGACACGATCGGCACCCTCACCTCCGTCGCCGGCACACGGGCGATCGCTTCGGTGAAGCGCTCGGCCATCGTCGCCTGACCACAACGCGCGGGGGTGGGCCCGGGTCAGCCCTCCAGGCGCTGGCGGAGGGCGACGACGTCGGGGTCGCTGCGCAGTGCCGAGAGCTCGGGGGCGCCGTCGATCGTGCGGGCGAGACCGGCCGGGTCGGTGTCGGCGTCGATCGCTGCTCGGAGCCAGCCGACCGCGGTGTCGCGGTCACCGAGCGCCCCGGCCGCACGAGCCACCACCGAGGCCATCGCCGTGCTCGGCACGCGGGCGAAGCTCTGCGACGCGTAGTGCGCGGCCTCGTCGAAGCTGCCCACACGCAGCAGCACGTGCGCCAGCGCGTGCTCGCTGTAGGTGCGCCCGGCGGGCAGCGGGCGGGGGAGCAGCGCCACCGCGGCGGCGAGCCGCTCGGCGGGCGCGCGGTCGGGTGGCCACCAGTTGGGCGGTGAGGTGTCGGCCAGGTCCGCCAGCAGGATGTCGCGCGCCACCTCGGGTTCGCCCTGACGCAGCTGCTGATCGGCCCGGAACCACGGCGACGGCACGATGCCGTCGGGCATGCGACTGAGGTCGTCCGTCTGCCAGGCGTGCGCCTCGGCCTGCGACGCCGCGCCCTGCGCCCGGGTGCGGGGTGCGTCGGCGAACAGCATCTGGAGCTGGATGAGCAGTGGGAACAGCACGAAGTAGCCGAGCGTGCGCAGCTCGGGTTGCAGGAAGCAGTAGGCGCCGCCAGCCGCGGTGAGCCCGATGCTGAACCACAGCATCACCGCCCGCGAACGGCCGGGGAGCAGCTTGTCGAGGCCGGCCTGCACGATGTGACCACCGTCGAGCGGCAGCACCGGTGCCAGGTTGAACAGCCCCATCATCGGTCCGGTCCACCAGATCGCGAGCGCCGGTTCGCTGCGGGCGAACGAGTCGCGGTCGATCGGGTTCACCCCCATCAGCACGAGCACGGCGAGCCCCACCCCGATCTGCACCGCCGGGCCGGCCACCGAGATGCCCGCCCGTTCCCACCGCTTGAGCGGTCGGGTGGGCACGAACGACGCGTAGCCGGCGAGGAAGTCGAGCGAGATCTCGGCCCGCGCGCCGGTGGCACGAGCGGCGAACGCGTGACCCAGTTCGTGCAGCAGGGTGAGCACGGCCGCCGACCCGGCGATCCAGAGGCCCAGTTCGCCGCCGTTCACCACGACCACCAGCACCATGAACATCCAGAAGCCCGGTCGAACGTGGATCGGGAACCGGAACAGGTGGAACAAGGGCGAACCTGCCATGGAAGCCCGAGCCTAAGGGCGTGTGATCCGCTTCCTGTCGTCGGATTCCCAACTCACCTTCACAGATCCCTCACACGCCCTGCCGATACTGGAGTCGTGCGTGAGTCTCTCGCCCAGATCCGCTGGATGGCGCTTGCCGCCCTCGTCCCGTTCGTGGCGGCCTGCTCCGATGGAGCTGCCGACCCCGGTCAGTCGACGTCGACCACGGTGGAGTTCGCGTCGACCGCGTCGACCGCGTCGACCGACTCGACCGACTCGACCGCGTCGTCCACGTCGACCGCGTCGTCCGCGTCGTCGACGTCCACGTCGACCGCGTCGTCCGCGTCGTCCGCGTCGACCGCGTCGTCGACGTCCACGTCGACGGCCGCACCGATGCCGTATCCGGAGGGCGAGTCGCTGCACGACATCGTCGTCGACGAGGTGTCGAGGAAGTTCCTCGTGTACGTGCCGGTCGGCGTCGCCACACCTCGTGCGGTCGTGTTCGTGCTGCATGGCGGAGGAGGTGAGAGCTTGAACGTCGCCACCGTCGGCGAGAACCCACTTGCGGTGTTCCGCACGGTCGCCGACCGGGAGGGCTTCGTCGTCGTCTACCCCGAAGGCCTCCCCGCCGAGGATCGTCAGGGTCGCGCCGGATGGTCCGACTGTCGGGGTGACAACTCGGTGGCGAGTGGTGCGGACGACATCGGATTCCTGACGGCGCTCGTCGAGTCGTTCGGCGTGACGTACGAACTACCGGCGTCGAACCTGTTCATGGCCGGAGGCTCGAACGGGGCGCAGATGACCCAAGCCTTCGCGTTCCATCATCCCGAACTGCTCGGCGCCGTTGCGTCGAGCGCAGGAAGCCTCCCGGCGTCACCGCTGCCCGGCCCGTGTGCGAACGGGCCTGTGCGTCCGATCCCGATCCTGTTGACCCACGGCACAGCAGACACGCAGATGCCGTACGACGGCGGGTGCGTGGCCAACGTCGGAGGTGCGTGCAACCGTGGCCGGGTTCTGTCCGCAGAAGCGACCAGGGACCGTTGGCTGACCATCAACGGCCTGGGCGATGCGACACCGGTGGAGACGACGGTGGAACGTGATGCGTCGGACGGCGGGGCAGCACACCGCTTCACCTACACCGGTCCAGCGCCAGTCGAGTGGTGGCGACTCGACGGCGCCGGACACGCGCCGCCCAGCCGCACCGTGCGGGTCGAGTCGAACCGTGTCACCGGGACCCAGAACGGTGACATCGAGTTCGCCGAGGTCGCGTGGGCGTTCTTCGAGCAGCGTCTCCCACCTGGGTGATGTCGTCGGGGTCGAGAAGCACTCAGCGACAGCGCCGAGCGCGCGCGATGCACGCGAGTTGCAGCCGTGCCGCCGACGAGTCGGGGGGAGTTCTCGAAGCTCGTTGTCGACCGAGCACGCTGCGCACGACGCGCCACCGCCCAGAGCCGAGGTCGGACGGGTGCGTCATCACCCGCGGAGTGCCTTCAGCACGGCGTTGCAAGGTCAGCCCCCACGAAACAGGAACACACGCCCTCAGGGCGAGAAGCCGACCTCGTCGTGCGGGGCGGGCGTAGACTCGTTCGCCGTGCCGTACGTCTACGCCTTCTCCCACAAGCACAAGCGCCCGCCCATGGAGTACAAGGATCTCCTCGGCGGCAAGGGCGCCAACCTCGCCGAGATGACGAGTGTGCTGAAGCTCCCGGTGCCGCCGGGGTTCACCATCTCCACCGACGCCTGCCGTGCCTATATGCGCAGCAGCTGGCCGGCCGAGCTCGACGAGGAGATCGCCCAGCACGTCTTCAAGCTCGAGAAGGCGATGGGCCGCAAGCTCGGCGACCCCTACGACCCGCTGCTCGTGAGCGTGCGCTCGGGCGCCAAGTTCTCGATGCCGGGCATGATGGACACCGTCCTCAACCTGGGCCTCAACGACGAGAGCGTGAAGGGCCTCGCGCACGTCACCGGTGACGAGCGCTTCGCGTACGACTCGTACCGTCGCTTCATCGCCATGTACGGCCGCATCGTGCAGGGCGTCGACGGCCACCACTTCGAGCACCCGCTCGAGGCGGCCAAGGAGAAGGCCGGCGTCAAGACCGACGCCGAGCTCAGCGCCGAGGTGCTGAAGACCCTGTGCAGCCAGTACCTCGCCGTGGTGAAGAAGGAGACCGGCGCCCCGTTCCCGCAGAAGCCGCGCGAGCAGCTCCGCGGTGCGGTCGAGGCCGTGTTCAAGAGCTGGAACGGTGCCCGTGCCATCGCGTACCGGGTGCGCGAGAAGATCAGCCACGACCTCGGCACCGCCGTGAACGTGCAGACGATGGTCTTCGGCAACCGTGACGACAACTCCGGCACCGGCGTGGGCTTCACCCGCAACGCCGCCACCGGCGAGAACGTCCCCTACGGCGACTTCCTGATCAACGCCCAGGGCGAGGACGTGGTGGCGGGCATCCGCAACACCGAGGACCTCGACCACCTCGGCAAGCACTTCCCCGAGATCAAGAAGGAGTTGCTCGACATCTTCAAGCGGCTCGAGGCGCACTACCAGGACATGTGCGACACCGAGTTCACCATCGAGCAGGGCAAGCTCTGGATGCTGCAGACCCGCGTCGGCAAGCGCACCGGCGCCGCCGCGCTGCGCATGGCCGTCGACATGACCAAGGGCACGAAGGGCCCGAACGGCGTGTGGAAGATCTCGAAGGAGGAGGCCGTCATGCGCGTGGCGGCCGAGCACCTCGACCAGGTGCTGCACCCGCAGTTCGCCGGCAAGGGCAAGGTGCTGGCGAAGGGCCTCGCGGCGTCGCCGGGCGCCGCGGTCGGCAAGGTGTACTTCACCGCCGACGATGCGTGCGACGCCGACGAGCGTGGCGAAGCGGTGATCCTGGTCCGCAACGAGACCAGCCCCGAGGACGTCCACGGCATGATGATCAGCCAGGGCATCCTCACCGCCCGCGGTGGTCTCGTGAGCCACGCCGCCGTCGTCGCCCGCGGCTGGGGCACCCCGGCCGTCGTCGGCGCCGAGGCCGTCAAGATCGACGGCAAGACCTTCTCCGTCGGTGACGTCACCGTGCGCGAGGGCGACGTGATCTCGATCGACGGCACCACCGGCGAGGTGATCCTCGGCGAGATGAAGCTCGCTGCGGCGAAGCCGCCGGCCGAGTTCGACGTGATCCTGAAGTGGGCCGACCAGATCCGCAAGGGAAAGCTCGGCGTGCGCGCCAACGCCGACACCGGCGAGGACGCCGACAAGGCTCGCGAGCTCGGCGCCGAGGGCATCGGCCTGTGCCGTACCGAGCACATGTTCCTCGCTCCCGACCGCCTGCCGGTGGTGCGCGAGATGATCCTCGCCCGCACCGCTGCCGAGGAGGAGAAGGCGCTCGCGAACCTGGGCAAGGTGCAGCAGGCCGACTTCGAGGAGATCCTCGAGGCGATGGACGGCCTGCCGGTCACGGTGCGGCTGCTCGACCCGCCGCTGCACGAGTTCCTGCCGTCGGTCGAGGAGCTGCACATCAAGCAGGCCACGGGCAAGCTCACCGCGCAGGAGAAGGCCGAGCTCAAGGCCGCCGAGGAGTGGAGCGAGCACAACCCGATGATCGGTACCCGTGGCGTGCGCCTCGGTGTGGTGAAGCCCGGTCTGTACGCGATGCAGGTGCGGGCGCTCATGGCGGCCGCGGCGGCGCTGCGGGCCAAGGGCAAGAACCCGATCGTCGAGGTGATGATCCCGCTCACCGTCACCCGCGAGGAGCTGGCACTGGCCCGCAGCTGGGTGCAGGCCGAGATCGACGCCGCGGTGAAGGGCCTCAAGAAGAAGCCGAAGGTCACCATCGGCACGATGATCGAGACGCCCCGCGCCGCGGTGCGTGCCGACCAGATCGCCGAGGAGGCCGACTTCTTCAGCTTCGGCACCAACGACCTCACCCAGATGACGTTCGGCTTCAGCCGCGACGACATCGAGTCGAAGATGATGCCCGCCTACCTCGAGCAGGGCCTGCTCAAGCGCAACCCGTTCGAGACGATCGACGTCGAGGGCGTGGGTGAGCTCGTGCACCTGGGCGCCCAGCGCGGTCGCAGCACCAAGCCCGACCTCAAGCTCGGCGTGTGCGGCGAGCACGGTGGCGACCCCGAGAGCATCGCGCTGTTCTACGACGCCGGCCTCGACTACGTGAGCTGCAGCCCGTTCCGTGTGCCGATCGCCCGTCTCGCGGCGGCACAGGCGGTCATCAGCCGGTCCACCGGCAAGGGCAAGGCCGAGACCAAGTAGTCCCACTCGAAAGACATCCGCACACCGCGGCGGGTTGCTACCGTTCGTCACGGCAGGCCGGGCCCCAGGCCCGGCCTGCCGTCGTTCGCCGCCGAGCGATGATCGGCGACGACGATGTGCGCACCGCGAGTGGATCGCGGGCGGATCGCGAGCACGAGGAGTCGGAGATGGATGTCACGATGCGACAGGGCCCCGCGTACGGGGTGGCGCGCCTCACCCTGGGCCCGAACGAGCCCGTGCGCGTGGAGAGCGGCGCGATGATGACGATGTCGGGCGGCGTGGTGCTCCAGGCCAAGGCCGAGGGCGGCATCATGAAGTCGCTGAAGCGGGCGGCACTGGGTGGCGAGAGCTTCTTCGTCAGCACCTACACGGCGCCGGCCCAGGGCGGGTTCGTCGACGTCGCCGCCCGTCTGCCGGGTGACGTCACGATGTTCGACGTGCAGCCCGGCCGCGCCCTGTTCATCCAGAAGGGTTCGTGGCTCGCCAACGAGGTCACGATCAACATCGACGCCAAGTGGGGCGGCTTCAAGAACATGTTCGGCAGCGAGGGTGGGTTCATCGTGCGCGCCGAGGGGCAGGGGAAGGTGGTGTTCGCGTGCTACGGAGCCCTGGAGGTGTGGAACCTCGAGGCGGGCCAGCACATCACCGTCGACACCGGCCACATGGTCGCCTACGAGGACACCGTGCAGATGGGCCTCCGCCAGGCCAGCGGCGGCGGGATGATGCAGACGTTCAAGAGCGGCGAGGGTCTCGTGTTCGACTTCCAGGGCCCGGGTCGCGTGTGGACCCAGACCCGCAACCCGACCGAGTTCCTCGGTTGGATCGGCGCGATGCTCGGCACCTCCAACTCCGGTTCGGCGAGTCCGCTCGGCGGCCTGTTCGGGCGCGACTGATGGGCCTCGCCTGATGGTCGTCCGCTGATGGTCGTCCGCTGATGGGCGTCCTCGCCGCGGAGGGCGACTTCGTCGAACTCGACGTCCCGCTGTGGGCGTGGGGCGCGCTCATCGCCTTCATCGTCCTGCTCCTGCTCGTCGACCTCGTGGTGTTCCACCGCGAGGCGCACGACGTGCACACACGCGAGGCCGCGATCGAGTCGGTCGTCTGGGTCTCGATCGGTCTCGCGTTCACCTTCGTCATCTGGTTCGGGTTCAGCGGCGCCGCCGCGGGCGAGTACATCTCCGGCTACCTGATCGAGAAGAGCCTCAGCGTCGACAACGTGTTCGTGTGGGCGCTGATCTTCAGCTACTTCAAGATCCCTGGGAAGTACCAGCACCGGGTGCTGTTCTGGGGCATTTTCGGTGCGCTCGTGCTGCGGGCGATCTTCATCTTCGCCGGGGTCGCGCTCATCGAGAAGTTCGAGTGGATCCTGTACGGGTTCGGTGCGTTCCTGCTGTACACGGCGTTCAAGCTGATCCGTGGCGAGGACGACGAGATGGACCCGGGCGCGAGCCCGGTGCTGCGACTGATCAAGAAGATCGTGCCGTCCACCGACCAGATGGACGGCCAGAAGCTGTTCACGCGCATCACCGGCAAGCGGCTCGCCACACCGCTGTTCGCCGTGCTGGTGCTGGTGGAGGCGACGGACGTGATCTTCGCCGTCGACTCCGTGCCGGCGGTGCTCGCGGTGAGCCACGAGCAGTTCATCGTGTTCAGCTCCAACGCCTTCGCGATCCTGGGCCTGCGGGCGCTGTACTTCCTGCTCGCCGACCTGCACGCACGGTTCAGCTACCTGCAGGAGGGTCTGGCGATCATCCTCGCCTTCGTCGGCATCAAGATGATCGTCGCCCAGAAGCCGATCGACCAGCACATCCCCACGTGGCTGTCGCTCACGATCATCGCGATGGTGCTCGCGATCTCGATCACGGCGTCGCTGAAGCGCCCACCGGCGCACGACACGATCGAGCTCGTCGAGGACGACGAGGCCCGGCCGCTGCCGCCGACCTCGGAGCGCTGAGCGACCATCGCCCCGCACGACCCTCGGGACGCGGACCCGCGTCCGGAGGGCCGTCACGGGGCACCGGTAGCCTGCGCCCATGGCGATCAGCGAGGAGGATCTCGAACAACTCCGCGCCACGGTCTCCATCCGCGACGTCGTCTCCCAGCACGTCCCGCTGAAGCGGCAGGGTCGCAACTGGGTCGGGCTGTGCCCGTTCCACGGCGAGAAGTCGCCGTCGTTCAACGTGCGTGAGGAGACGGGCCGCTACAAGTGCTTCGGGTGCGGCGCGTCGGGCGACGTGTTCCGCTTCGTGCAGGACTTCGAGCACGTCGACTTCGTCACCGCCGTCGAGCAGCTCGCGGCGCGGGTGGGGTACCAGCTCACCTACACGTCCGGCGGTGAGAGCCGCGAGCGGGCGCGGCGCAAGAAGCTGATCGACGCGATGCGCGACGCGGTGGAGTGGTACCACCAGCAGCTGCTCACCTCGCCCGAGGCACGTCCGGCGCGCGACTACCTGCGCAGCCGTGGCCTCGCCGGCGACGTCGCCCGCAACTTCAAGCTCGGCTGGGCGCCCGACGACTGGGACCGCCTGAGCGTGCAGCTCGGCGCGCCGGGCGACGTGCTGCGCGAGACCGGTCTCGCGTTCACCAACAAGGCGGGCCGGCTGCAGGACGCGTTCCGCGGGCGGGTGATGTTCCCGATCTACACCGAGAACGGCGAGCCGGTGGCCTTCGGCGGTCGGGTGTTGCCGGGTTCGCCCGACCCGGCGAAGTACAAGAACTCCAGCGAGACGCCGATCTACGCGAAGAGCAAGACCCTGTACGGGCTCAACTGGGCCAAGGGCGACATCGTCGCCGCGGACCAGGTGATCGTGTGCGAGGGCTACACCGACGTGATCGGCTTCCACCGCGCCGGGGTGAAGCGCGCCGTGGCCACCTGCGGTACCGCCCTCACCGAGGAGCACGTGCGCACCATGAAGCGCTACGCGACGAGGGTGGTGCTCGCGTTCGACGCGGACAAGGCCGGGCAGGGTGCGGCGGAGCGGTTCTACGAGTGGGAGGAGAAGCACCGGGTGCAGGTGAGCGTGGCCCGCTTCCCGGCGGGCCGCGACCCGGGCGACCTCAGCGTGTCCGACCCCGACGCGCTGAAGGAGGCCGTCGACCGGGCGACGCCGTTCCTCGGCTTCCGGCTGCAGCGCGTGCTGGAGTCGCGTCCGCTGCGCTCGCCGGAGGATCGGGCCCGGATGGCGCAGGACGCGATGCAGGTGGTGAACGAGCACCCCAACGTCGACGTGCGCAAGTTGTACGCGGGCGAGGTGGCCACTCGCGTCGGGATGCCGGTGAACGACCTCGTGGCGGTGGCCGTGCGGGGCGGCAAGGCGGTGGTGCGCACGGCACCGGCCCGGCAGGTGGGGGTCAGCGAGAACGCCGAGTTCGTGGCGGTCGCGCTGTTGCTGCAGCGCTGGAACGACATCGCCGACTGGCTCATCGAGGCGCTCTTCCACGACGACGTCGCCCGGCGGGCGTTCCTGGCGCTGGCCGACGCGGGCGGAGCCCTCACCGCAGCGCTCACCGACGCGGATCCCGAGGCGCGCGAGATGCTCGAGCGTGCCGCCGTGGTGGATCTCGACGCCGATCCGTTCGTGGAGGCGTGCAACCTGATCGCCGCCGCCACCCGCCGAGAACTGGCCCGCAGCACCCGTCTGGTCGACCCCGAGGCGATGCGCGAAGCCACCGAGGCACGCCGCCAGCTGGAGTTCCTCGACGACGCCGGAACGGCCCAGGACGCGGCAGGCGTGTTGCTAGGGTGGCTGGAGCGGCGCGGGGAGGAGCGTGAGTGACGAACGGGGGTGACGACGTGGTACCGGAGGTCCCGGCGGCACCCTTCGCGGGCGTCGACTCCGGTGAGTGGAACGACCTCCTGGAGCGGGGTCGCACCCGCGGC
>WLDE01000076.1 GCA_009704985.1 Actinomycetota bacterium
AACGTCATGACGAAATGCGCTCCCCACCGACGTCGGACGGCGCCCGGCCGCGTCGATCCACCAACGGCGCCGCAGCGTCGAGCAGCCAGCGCAGCGCCGTGAGCAGCTCGGACTTCGTCGTGTCGTGCTCCAGCACCCGCCGGGTGTCGGCCACCGCCCGTTCCAGCACGTACAGGTCGTCGTGCAACGCATCGAGCTCGCTGCGTGCCATCACGAGTTCGCCGTCGCTCAGCGCCAACTCTCTCGCTCGCTGCCGCGACACCCAGTCCCACTGGCGACACGCCTGCGAGCAGAACTGCCGAGGCCGGCCCGGCCCGTCGTGCTCGGCCAACGGGAAGCGGCACCACCGACACCGCCGCTCGACCGGCGCCCCGCTCCCCTCGCCCCCATCCACTCCCACTGATTCCGTCATGACGAAATCATGCCGCTCGCGTGCTCCGACGGCGTGGATGCTCCTCCAGGGACCTGCCGTCGCCGCCGGCTGACGGGACTCGTCCGGGTAGTTCCGCCGTTGCAGGGCCGGTCGAACCACACGGATGGCGGTGATCCGTGTGGCTCCGCCGCCGGACGGCAGGCGCAACCACACGCATCCCGCCGGACACGGCGGGGTCGCCTCTCCCCCACCTGAGCCCGCTGAGCGCAGACGCGACGGCGGCCCGCCGGCTCAGACCTCCATGTCGAAGCGGGTCTTCAGGCCTTCGGCCATCTGCAGGAGGCGCTCGCCCGGCTGCGGCGGGAGCAGGACCCGGGTGACACCCATCGCCGCGAGCTGCTCGACGCGTGAGCAGAGCTCGTCGAAGTCTCGGCCTCCCCCGCCGGCGCTCAGTTCGACCTCGTTCGGGTCGCGGCCGATCGCAGCGCACTCGGCGCGCATCGCATCGAAGGCGGTCCGCAGCTCGTCGAGGCCGCCGCTGCCGGGGAAGAACCCGTCGCCGATGCGAGCAGCGCGCTGCGCGGCCTTCGTCGTGTGCCCACCGATCACCACGGGGATCGTGCCGTTGGCAGGCACCGGACGGCTGATGCACTTGTCGAAGTTCGCGTAGGTGGTGTGGAGGCTGGCGCGGTCGCCCGTCCACAGGGCGCGCAACGCCTCCACGTAGTCGTCGTGGCGGCGGCCGCGGTCGGCGAACGGCACGCCGAGCGCGTCGAACTCCTCCTTCAACCAACCGACACCGGTGCCGAGGATCACCCGGCCGCCGGTGAACGCGTCGAGCGTCGCGAGCTCCTTCGCGACCACGAGCGGGTTGCGCTGCGGGAGGATCAGGATGCCGGTGCCGAGCTTGATCCGCTCGGTGACGGCGCCCGCGTAGGTGAGCCAGATCAGCGGGTCGGGCAGGTCGAACTCCTCCAGTCCGCCGGCCATCTTGCCGCTCTTGTCGTACGGGTACTTCGATTGGTACCCGCTCGGCACGACGACGTGCTCCACGGTCCAGAGCGACTCGAAGCCGGCCGCCTCGGCGTTCTGGGCGAGCTGGCGGGCGCCGGCCGGGGTGGATCCCATGCCGGTGTTGACGAAGATGAGGCCGAACTTCATGTGCGGCACCCTAGGCAGTGCCTCCGCCTCGCCCGTGGTCCGAGCGGTCGTGGTCCGAGCGGTCGTGGTCCGAGCGGTCGTGGTCCGAGCGGTCGACGCCGGAGCGGTCGTGGTCGAAGCGGTCGCGGCCGGAGCCGCGACCGTCGGAGTGGCGACGTGCGCCGCGGGCCGTGCGGTTCAGCGTTCGATCGTGATCCGCAGCGCCGTGGTGCGCTCGGCCCAGGCGGCGCGGAGCTCGAAGCCGTGCAGCACCGGCAGGATCGCGAACTCGCTCGTGCGTGGTGCGAGCGTGACCAGGTACGGCCCGGTGCGGTAGCCGTCGTCCACCGGGGTGAACGGCTCGTTCGAGAGCACCCGGATGCCGACCGGGGCCTGCTCGGCGTGCAGCATCACCTGGAACCGGTCGGGGGTGATCGCCACGCAGTCCGCCGCCCCGGTGCCGTCCGGGAGCATGAGGCCGAGCGTCGCCACGCGGCCGACGTGCTCGACGTGGGCGACGAAGGGCACGTACTGCGACGCCGACGACGTGGGGCGGCGACCGTGCTCCCAGCCGAGCGCACGATCCGACCGCATCACGCTGTTCGCGACGGCGGTGCCGAACTCCTGGCGCCAGGCGCGCGGCTCGTCGACCGGATCGGGTCGGAGCCGCTCGACCACCGGTCCGCGGACGCGTTCGAACACGGGCAGGAAGAAGAGGTCGTGCACGTGGTCGGTGTGCTCGGAGAGCCGGGGCGGGAGCACCCGCGCAGGCGGTTCGCCGGCGATCGCGAGCCAGATGCCGAGCAGCGACACGTACGACTGCAGGTCGAGCCCGTAGGCGCGGACGTGCGGTCCGCACACCGCGGCGAGGCCGGGGTGGTACAGCGCGGAGATGCGTGCGCACAGCCGGTCGAGCAACTCCTCCCCCAGCGGCACGTACTCGGGCGCCGGCGGGTGCTGCACCCAGAGGGCCAGTGCGAACAGGTCGATGCCGTCGTAGGTGGGCGAGTTGTACTCGTCGACGTCGCCGAGTCGCCGCACGCGCTCCGCGATCAGCGTCGCGTGGGCGATGCCGGCCTCGGGTTCCACGAAGCCACGCAGCCAGGCGTGCATCAGGTTGGGGTTGGTGTAGGCCGGTGCGATGCGCCCGAGCGGCTCGCCGAACACGCACCGGTCGACCGCACGGTCGATGCCCGACGCCACGTCTCCCGGCAGGTCGTCGCCGTGCACGAGGCGGGTGAGCAGCAGGATGCAGCCGAGGAACTGGCGCCAGTTGGGGTCGTAGTGCACCCATTCGATGGCGTCGGTGCCGGGTGGCTGCGGCTGCTCGGCCGTGGTGGGGAACGCGCCGCTCCACGGCCACTCCGACAGCTCGTGCTGCAGCGCCAGCACCTCGCGCAGTGCCGCTGCCGCGCGCTCCACCCGACCTCCGTCGAGGTCGAAGAACGCCGCGAGGGCGGTCTCGCGGACGCTGTGCAGCGCCAGCTCCGACAGGTCGACACCGGGGGCGACGCCCGGCGGCAGGCGCACCATCAGCCGCTCCGGGTCCCAGAGCGCCTCGTGGATGTCGGAGAGTTCGCGGTGCACGGTGTGGGTCCGGATCCCTAGCGGTCGGTGAGCGAGTGCTGCCAGACCGCTTCGAGGCGGTCGAGCCGGTCGGCGGCGGCCGCGCGGAGCTGGTCCGCGACCCCGGCGACGACGAGGTTGAACACGGCGAGGGCGCCCACGTGGCTGTCGAACGGGCCCGCACCTGCGGCGGCGACCACGAAGGTGCGCTGCGCCGTGGACGACAGCGGCGACAGCAGGCTGTCGGTCACGGCGACGCACCAGGCCCCGGCCGCCGCGGCGTCGGCGGCGGCGTCCACCACCCAGCGCTCGTAGCGGCGGAAGTCGAGGGTGACCACCACGTCGGTCGGTCGCAGGAGGGCGAGCTGGCGGCGCACCGCCATGTCGTTGCCGTCGAGCGGGCACACGTCGTCGCGCAGCGCCCCGAGGTCGACCACGAGCTGCTGGCCGATGCCGCGCGAGTTGTCGCCGGCGAGCACGAACACGCGCGCCGCCGGGTCGGCGAGGTGGCGGACGACGTCGTCGAGCAGGTCCGGGTCGACCGAGCGGAGGCTGGACTGCACGTTCGCCGCCTCGAGTTGCAGGTGCCGGCCCACCCGATCGGTGGCGACCGGTTCGCGGATGCGCTCGGCGGCGGGGCGGAGCTGGTTGGCCAGGTCGTGCTGCACCGACGCCTGCAGCTGGGTGAACCCGTCGAAGCCCAACTTGAGGGCGAGCCGCACCACCGTGGCCGCGCCCGCCTCCGCTGCGGCGGCGAGCTCGGCGACGGTGCCGAACGCCACGAGCTGCGGTCGTTCGAGCACCACCTCGGCGACGCGCCGCTCGGCCCGGGTGAGCGACGCGCCCAGCCGTCCGATGCGTTCCGCCGACTCCACGCGCGGCAGCGTAGCTCCCGCCGACGGGGTGGACAGGGTGTTCCCTCCACCGTACAATCTGGAACATGCGTTCCGTCGGTTCCGCCTCCCCCACGCTCGCATCCACCCACGCCCTGCCCCCGGTGGTCACCCACTCGGGTGCGGCGTTCGCGCCCGTGCCCACGGCCGACCCGTGCAGCGAGGCCTTCGTCCGCGCCGCCGGTCACGCCGGCCGGTTGCTGCCCGCTGCCGCCCACGACGCCCTCGTCGACTTCGTCGACCAGCCGCACCGCAGCGGCGCGCTCCTGCTGAAGGGCATGCCGATCGGCGACCTCCCGGCCACGCCGGCCACCCCCACCACGCCCACCACGAAGGACCGCACCAGCGAGTTCTCGCTGCTCACCGTGGCGCGCCGCCTCGGCCAGCCCGTCGGCTACGTGCCCGAGCACGGCGGCGACATCGTCCAGAACCTCGTGCCCGTCCAGGGCTCGGAGACGCGCCAGGTGAGCACGTCGTCGAAGGTGGAGCTGATGTTCCACACCGAGGCCGCGTTCCACCCGCACCGCCCGCGCTACCTCCTGCTCATCTGCCTGCGCGGCGACCCCCAGGCCGTCACCACGCTCTCGTCGATCCACGAGGTGCTCCCCCACCTCTCGTGCGAGGTGCGCGACACGTTGTTCGAGCCGCGCTTCCGCACGGCCGTCGACGAGAGCTACCTGCACGGTCGCCAGAACGTGCTCGGCGAGCCGATGCCGGTGCTCAGCGGCGACCGCGAGCTGCCGACGATGGTGTTCGACGCCGATCTCATGGTGGGCACCGACGCCGCCGCCGACGAGGCGCTGCAGGCGCTGTCGCACGCCGTCGAGGCGCACCGCACGGGCGTGGTGCTCGAGCCGGGCGACCTGCTGGTGGTCGACAACGCCGTCGCCGTGCACGGCCGCAGCCCCTACACGCCTCGCTTCGACGGCACCGACCGCTGGCTCCAGCGGTCGTTCGTGGTGAGCGACCTCCGCCCCAGCGCCGCCGAGCGCCGCGGCCGCGTGATCACCACCGTCTTCGGCGCCTGACCCGCCGCCACCCGGCCCGCCGGGTCCGAGTGCCCGCGGCCCATCCGAGTGTCAGCGGCCACCCCGGGTGGACACGTGGCGCTCACATGGGCTCGTGGCGCTCGGATGTGAATGGGCGGGTGACGCTTGCCTTGCGTGGGCGGATCAGCGCACCCAGACGTACTCGCCGGGCACCTCGACGTCGTCGACGACCAGCCGCCGATCACCGGTCACGACCCTGGTGCTGCCCGGCGTGAACCATGCGCTGATCCAGTCGACCCCGGTGCGATCGAGGTCCGGCAGTGGTGCGAACGTCTCGACGTCGAACGCCCGCACCGTGTCGGTCGCCCGATCGAGCACGGCGATCGTGCCGCCACCCCAACCGGCGAGCGACACGCCGGCGTCCTCGGTGCCCGGGACGTCGGAGATCCGCGCGGTCAGCATCATGTCGCCACCGGCGGCGAAGAACCGTCGCAACTCCACCCCGTCGGGCGTGGCGAGCAGGACGACCACGATGTCGCCGACGGCCCGGGTGTCCGCCTGATCGGGGACGACGGCGAGGTCGACGATCCGGCTGTCGATCGGGAAGGACTGCAGCGTCGTGGCGACGGTGCCTGCGGCCTCGCCGACGACGACCACCGGCACCGGGTCGCCCGTGGCCGGATCACCGAGCGTCGCCCACACCACGTTGCCGTAGCGGGTCGCTGCGGGCAGACGTCCGAACGCGACGTTCTCCACCGTCCCCGATGACGGATCGACCTTCAGCACGTTGCCCGGCACCGGTTCGCAGCACAGCCCCACGAGCAGGCCGGAGCCGTCGGGGGCGACGGTCACGCCGTCGACCGCGGTCACCTCCCCCTCGGCGGGCAGCGGGTCGTCGGGATCGGTGCCGTCGTACACCGCCTGCGGCCGCCCCTCGCCGTCGAACACGACCACGTCCCCGCTCGCGTCGACCGCGAGGACGTCCGACCACGCCGTGCCCGTCGGCCCGGGATCCGGTCCGATGCCGCACGCGAAGCCGCCCGGCAGGACCGAGCCGTCGGGGAGTCGCACGCCGCCGCACACGGAGTCGCGGATCACATCGAGCAGGAGCACGTTCGAACTGCCGGCGACGGGCTGCGAGCGGGCGAGCGACGACGGTTCGGCGAAGACGGTGCCCTCCGGACCGACCGCCATCAGGAGCGTGAGCGACGTACCGCTCAGGATCGACGCGGTGATCGCGACCGGTGATGCGCCCGGGTCGCGCAGCACGCAGGGCGAGTTGCCCACCGATGCCACCGTGGCGCAGATCTCGCTCGTCCCGTCGCTCAGCGTCAGGGAGTCCCACGCCGCCGACGCGTCCACCCAGTCCTGCGCGAACGCGATCGCGTCGTCGAGTTCCACGCCGGGGCCGACGAGGTACTCGCGATCGCACGACTCGTCGCTCACGGCGATGCGGATCATCCCGATCGCTCCGTCGCCGATGGGCACGACGGCGGCACGTGCCTTGCCGGAGGTCACGAACTGCTCGGTGCCCTCGACGATCAGGAACCAGTCCGCCGAGGGCTCTGTCCGCACCTGGGTCACGTGGGTGGCGGACCCCTCCACGCCCCATCGCGCAGAGATCGAACCGTCCTCGGCCTCGACGATCGTGGCCTCGCCGGGGGACGTGCCGTCCACGAGCCACGGCGGTGGCGCCGGGAGGTCGAGGCAGGGGTCACCGGCCGACACCTCCGTCGACGGAGTGGTCGTCCCGATCGGCGGCTGCGTGGTGTCCGGCGACGGCGCGCTCGTGGGCACCGGCTCCATCGTCGTGGGCGCCAGGGT
Source organism: Actinomycetota bacterium (assembly GCA_009704985.1). GTDB lineage: Bacteria > Actinomycetota > Acidimicrobiia > Acidimicrobiales > Ilumatobacteraceae > VFMC01. Next base: position 6,786 of record WLDE01000076.1, read on the forward strand.
GTCGACGGCCGGGACGATGCGGTCGGCCGGCCCGCCGAGGGCCACGATCGCGCCGACCACCAGCGCGATCACACCCGCCGCGCCGGCCCCCGTGAGGGCGGAGCGCCGCCGGCGGATGCGCCGGGCCCGGGCGGTGACGGCCGCGAGCGTGTCGGTGCCCGCCGACGGCGGGACGGGATCGTGGAGATCGTCGAACATGGACGGTCCTCCCATGGTCAGTCCTCCCATGCCCAGGTCGGTCCGAGCTCGGCCCGGAGTCGGTCGAGTCCGCGTGCGGTGGCGCTCTTGATCGTGCCGAGGCTGCAGCCCATCGCCGAGGCGGCATCGGCCTCCGGCAGGTCGACGAGGTAGCGGAGCGCCACGGCCTCGCGCTGGCGCCGCGGCAGCGCCCGCAGCGCAACCACCAGGTCGCGGCGGCGGTCGTCGAGCGGATCGGCCGAACGGCGGCCGGCCGCCTCGGTGTCGGACAGCGGTGCCGTGCGACCGGACCGCCGCGCACGGTCGAGCGCCTGGTTCGTCGCCACCCGGGCCACCCACGCCGTCGCGTACGGCTCGACCGGGCGCCAGCGCACCAGGGCCCGGGCGAGCGCCTCCTGGGCGCAGTCCTCGGCGTCTGCGCGGTGGCCGAGGATCGCGAAGGCGGCCCGGTACGCCACCCGGTGCAGCTCCTCGAATCGGCCGACGAACGACACGTCCACGTCCTCGTAACGCCGACCCACACCGAAAGGTTGCCTCGGACGCACGCGCCGTCGGGTGATCCCTCCGTGGACGTGCACCGCCGTCACGCCGTCACAACCCACACGACCCGGGCCGACCGTGTGCTTCCGCCGTCCGCGCGCCGGCGCAACCACAGGGACCCGGGGTCAGGTCGGTGGGGCGAGCTCCGGGGCGAGCTGGCCGTCGACCACGACGGGCTCGCCGTCGAGGGTGAGGGTGCAGTTGCGCATCGGCAGGTCGAAGTGGCCGGCGGTGTAGCGCCCAGCGGCCTCGTTGGCGCCGGTGGAGTACAGGACGTTGCCCGCGAACGCTCGCAACTCGGTCCCCCACGTCTCGCGCTTGTCGTACAGCTCGAGCGTGTCCCACCGCGCCGAGGGGTTCATACCCCAGCCGACGTGGCTCGTCGCGTAGCTCTCCCGGTCGCCGAACGACGACAGGTACGACCGGAACAGCTCGGCGTCGAGACCGTCGCCGTCCACCGAGACGATGTGGTCGTGCTCGACCCGAAGCCTCACCGTCGATCTCAGGTAGAGGTTGAACGTGAGGTTCAGATCCCCTGGTGAGAGCACCAATTCGCCCTCGACGGAGCCCGCCGCGGGAAAGACGAGGACGAGCCCGCCCGGCCAGTGGGCGATCGATCCGGGACCCGCCGTCACCCCGGTGGAGCCCGCCGAGAACCCGCCCTCGAGCCGGACGCGCAGGTCGGTGCCGGCGGCGCTCGTCACGCGCATGACCGACGCCGCACGCAGCTTCGCGAGCCCGAGGTCCACGCGGCGCGGGAGGTCCGGGTCCCAGCGCAGCCGGTCGAACGTGTCCGGGTGCTCGTTCGAGACCATCAGCACCCGTGCTCCCCCGCCGAGGATCCGGCCGAGCTCGGGCGCGTGCAGCAACCCCTCCACGGTGCAGTCGATCACGAGGTCCGACGCGGCGAGCGCGGCGACGACCGCCGGGTTGTGGGCGATCGCCTGCGAGGCCCCGGTGGAGCGGATCGGCACGGGATGCGTCGACGGCGGGGTCGGCACCACGACGTCGCTCACCCGACCTCCGAGCGACTGCGCGGCCAGGCGCGCGGTCTCCACGAGCGACGGTCGGCTCTGCGTCTCGGACAGGATCGTGACGATCTCCCCCTCGACGAGCCCGCACCGGAGGAACTGCTCGCGGAAGGCGTGGACGTACCGCCATTCGGTGGTCATCGGTGGCTCCTCTCGACCTGGCGACGGATCGCCGCGTTCACGGCCTCGGGCGCCTCCACGTTCAGCAGGTGACCGGCGCCCGGCACCACCTCGAGTTCGGCGCCCGGCACGAGGTCGACGATCGCCCGGCTGTACGCCACGGGCGTCTCGTCGTCGGCGTCACCCACGAGGCACCGCGTCGGCGCCTGCACCGAGGGCAGGACCGGTCGGCTGTCGTGGGTGATCAGGCAGTCGATCGACCGTCGCAGCGCGGCGCCGGTGATGCGGGCCATGGCCGCCCGCTGGCCCGCCATCGCCTCGGGCGTGATCGACGGGCCGGCCAGCGCGGTGAGCACGCGATCGGCGAAGTCGGCCGGCTCCTGGCCGGCGTCGAGCGGCGCGAGTCGCGCCGCCCGCCACGCGTCCGGCTCGGTGCCGTCGAGGCCGAACTTCGGGCTCGTGGCGAGGAGCGTGAGGGTCGCCACCCGCTCGGGGTGTGCGGCGGTCGCGTACTGGGCGATCATCCCGCCGAAGGAGATCCCGACCAGGTGTACCCGTTCGGCCCCGAGTTCGTCGGCGAACCCGGCCACCGCGTCGGCCAGGGAGGAGAAGGAGGTCGGCCCGTCGAGCGGCGGGGATGCTCCGTAGCCCGGGAGGTCCCAGGCGGCCACGCGTGCGATCGTTGCGAGTCCCCGGAGCTGGGGCTCCCAGGAGATCCGGCTCCCCCCGAGCCCGTGGAGCAGGACCACGACCGGTGCCGAGCTCGCGCCAGGGCCGGCTTCACGCCAGGCGATCCGGCGGCCCTCCACGTCGCGCGCCCCGCCGGACCTGCCGGGCCCGCCGAGCTCGTCGGCGGGATCCGGTGCGGCGGTGTCGGACATGGTGGCCGATGGTAGTCCTGGTCGGACCGTTGTCAACGATGTTGACCACGTGATTGACCGCACCCCCGCGGACGGCGGCACACGCCGTCGGAAGCCCTCGCTCGGCGCGTCCGACCAGGTCGTCCGAGTGCCAGCGGGACAACCGGGGTGGCCAGGAGCACTCGGGCGGGCGGCTGGTACTCGGATGGGCGGTTGGTACTCGGATGGGCGGCTGGTAGTTCGGATGGACGTGCTGTGGCGCTGTCCACGATGTCGTCAACACTGTTGACAACGGCGTCGTCGACGCGGAAGATCATCCGATGACCGCCGTCGACCTGTCCGACCCGTCCGCTCTCGCCCCGGGCACCCGCGAGTTCCGCGACCACCTCGTCGGGCTCGTGCGCGAGATGGCGCCCCGGATGCGCGAGCGGGCGGTGGTGTACGACCGCCAGGCCAGCTTCCCGTTCGAGAACTTCGCCGACTTCCGCGCCAACGGCCTCCTCGCGGTGTGCGTCCCCCGCCGCTACGGCGGCCTCGGCGCCACCTACGCCGACTACGTCCGCGTGAGCGAGGAGATCGGCCGGTCGTGCGGGGCCACGGGCCTCACCTTCAACATGCACAACGCCACCATGCTCTGGACCGGTCAGGTGGCCGACCTGCTCGACCTCTCCCCCGCCGAGCGTGAGCGCCACGAGGCGATCCGTTCCGAGATGTACCGGGGCGTGGTCACCGACGGCGCGATCCACAGCCAGCCGTTCAGCGAGGGCCTCGCCGCGGGCGCCACCACCGGCGTCGCCACTCGGGCCGTGCCGGTCGACGGCGGCTGGCTCGTCACGGGCAGGAAGATCTTCGCCTCCCTCTCCGGCGCGGCCACGTTCTACAACGTCACCTGCCAGGTGCCCGGGGAGGACGTGATCCGCCTCCTCGGCGTGCCGTCCGACGCCGACGGGGTCGAGATCGTCGACGACTGGGATCCGCTCGGCATGCGCGGCACCGTGTCGCGCACCCTGCTGATGACCGACGTGTTCGTGCCGCACACCAACGAGTGGATGCCGGCCGGCACCTACAACCAGGCGGCGCTGCGGTACCCGTGGCTGTTCCTGTCGCTGTGCCCGAGCTACCTCGGCCTCACCGGCGGGATCCTCGACACCACGGCGGCCTACCTGCGCGGCGAGCTGCCCGGTCAGGTCGCGGGCTCACGCCGCGACCACCCGATCAAGCAGATCGGCTGGGCGCAGATGCAGCTCAAGCACCAGCAGAGCCAGGCGCTGCTGTACCGGGCGATCGACGAGGCGACGATCGACCCCACCGAGGCCGAGCTCGTCACCGGGTGGGCGGCTGCGGCGACGGTGATGGAGCACGCCGCCGAGGTGGCGTCGCTCGCGATCCGGGTGTGCGGCGGTCAGAGCATGCAGAAGACGATGCCGCTCGAGCGGATGTACCGCGACGCCCGCCTCGGCAGCACGATGCTCCCCTGGAGCGCCGAGGTGTGCACCGAACGGCTCGGACGGGCCCGCCTCTACGACGACGGGGCCCAGCAGTGAGCCGCGCCACGCTGTCGCGCGACGCCATCGTCGACACGACCATCCGCCTGATCCGCGAGCACGGCGCCGATGCGCTCACGATGCGCGGGCTCGGCCAGGCGCTCGGCACCGACCCGACGGCGGTGTACCGCCACTTCCGCGACAAGGCCGAGCTGCTGCGGGCCGTGAGCGAGCGCCTGCTCGGCACGGTCACGATCGGTCTCCCCGACGGCCACGAGTGGCGGCCCGCGGTCGTCGAGCTCTGCCGCCGCCTGCGCCGGGCACTGCTGGAACAGCCGCGGCTCGCGACGGCGCTGCAGTTCGGGCCGCCGCTGCAGCCGAGCGAGTTCGCCATCACCGAGGAGCTGCTGCGCCGGTTCTGCGCTGCCGGACTCGACATCGGCGCAGCGGCCCTCGCCTACCACAGCGTGATCGAGCTCACCGTCGGCTCGGCGGCGATCGACGCGGCGATGCACTCGATGTCGGACCGCGAGCGCAGCCAGCAGTACACCCGCTGGCGGAGCGTGTACGCCGCGCTCGACCCGGCCGAGTACCCCGAGACCGTGGCGGCCTCGGCCGCGATGTACCGCGGCACCGCCGAGGACCGCTTCGTCCACGCGCTCGGACGTCTTCTCGACGGGCTCGTACCGACGCGCTGAACCGCCATACTGACCCCATGTCCACCGTGGAGATGCCGCCGGCCCCGGCGTGCGCGTTCGCCAGCGACAACGCGGCCGGCGCTCACCCCCTCGTCCTCGAGGCGCTCGTCGCCGCGAACGCGGGGCACGCCCTCGCCTACGGCGCCGACGCGTGGACGGCGGAGTGCGAGGCGCGCTTTCGCGACCTGTTCGGGGCGTCGAGCACGTCGCTGCTCGTCTGGAACGGCACCGGTGCCAACGTCATGGCGCTCGCCGCGATGATCCGCCCGGCCGACTGCGTGGTGTGCTCGCAGTGGGCGCACATCGCCGTCGACGAGACCGGCGCGCCCGAGCGCATCCTCGGCAGCAAGCTGCTCACGCTCCCGAGCACCGACGGCAAGCTCGTCCCCGAGCAGTTGCGCGAGCTCGAGCACCTCATCGGCGTGCAGCACCACGCCCAGCCGGGCGTGCTGTCGATCACCCAGAGCACCGAGCTCGGCACCGTCTACACGCCCGACGAGGTCGCGGCGCTGTGCGATGCGGCCCACCGGCTCGGCATGAAGGTGCACCTCGACGGCGCCCGCATCGCCAACGCGACCGCGGCGCTCGGCGGCTCGGCGGCAGCGCTGCGTTCGTTCACGGTCGACGCCGGCGTCGACGTCGTGAGCTTCGGCGGCACCAAGGCCGGCATCGCGTTCGGCGAGGCGGTGGTGTTCCTCGATCCCGAACTCGCCCGGCGGGCGATGTTCATCCGCAAGCAGGTGACCCAGCTCCCCTCGAAGATGCGGTTCGTGGCGGCCCAGTTCAACGCACTGCTGCACGACGACCTCTGGATCCGCCTCGCCGCCCACTCCAACGGCCTGGCCACCCGCCTGTACGACGCCACCCGGGATCTCCCGGGCGTGCGGTACGACGCTGCGCCGCAGGTGAACAGCGTGTTCCCGATGCTCCCGCGTCACCTCGTGCAGCCGTTGCAGGACTGGTGCTTCTTCTGGCCGTGGGACGTCAGCCGGGATCAGGTGCGCTGGATGACCGCCTGGGACACCACCGACGAGGACGTCGATCGCTTCGCCGCCGGGGTGGCGGCGATCTGCGCGGCCGGCTGAGCGACGCGTCCGCGCCCGGGCCGGGAGCGTTCGTCGTCGCCGTTGACGAACTCTTTGCCGACTACAATTGACTCGGGGATCAATTCTTCCTAGGCTCCACTCCTGACGCCGGTGGTCGACGGCGGTCGGCACCGAAGGGGATCGCCGTGAGCGATCACGAGGGGCCGGTCGACGGATGAGGGGACGGACCGCTGGCCGGCAACTCTGACATCGCTCTGGATCAAGGGGGTTCCATGGCCGCGGTTGAGACGCTCTTCCACCGTCAGCAGACCGACGATCGCTGGATGAACACGGCGGCGTGCAAGGGGTTGACGCACCTGTTCTTCCCGCCTCCCGCCGAGCGCCCGCAGGCGCGTGAGCGCCGTGAGGCGATGGCCAAGTCGGTGTGCGCGTCGTGCGCGGTGAACCGCACCTGTCGTGAGTTCGCCCGCACGAACCACGAGTACGGCTTCTGGGGTGGCGAGAGCGAGGACGAGCGCCACGAGGCAGGGTTCCGCCTCATCGCGCCGATCGGTGTCCGCGCCCGCGACGCCGTCTGACCTACGCTCGGCCGCATGGCCGATGCCGTCCCGCACGTCCACGCCGTCCATCTGGCGTGGGAGGCGTACGGCGACCCACGTCGCATCACCTCGCTCGACGAGGTGAGCGCGAACGTCTCCACCAACCGGGTCTACCGGCTGCACCTCGACGACGGGAGCACCCTCGTCAGCAAGGTGTCGTCGTACGGCTCGTACTTCCTGTTCGTCGAGGATCACGAGCGCCTGCGCCTGTGCGCCTCTCTGCTCGACGACACCCGCTTCGCCGGGATGCTCGCCGATGTGTGGACCACCCGGCCCGAGCGGCTCGAACCCGGCGAACGCCCGCACATCTTCACGTGGTACGACCGCACCATGTGGGCCGTCTTCTACGACGACGTGCCCCGAGCGGAGTCGCTCCCCCGCGTGCTGTCCGAGGACATGATCCGCAACCTCGGCCGGGAGATGGCCGAGTTCCACCTCGCCTGCACGGACCTCGCGCCCCGCATCCCGGGCGGCTCGAAGACGGTGAAGAGCGACGCGATCCACCTGCTCGAACTGCTCGAGAGCCCGTTCGCCCCGCGCAACTTCGACCTGACGCCGGAGTCGATCGGCCTGCTGTGGCGGCACACCCACGAGTTCCTCGAGCGGCTCGTGCAGCTCGGCTACGACGAGTGGACGAAGATCCCGGTGCTCATCGACTGGAACCTCGGCAACTTCTCGGTGAGGCCGGTCGACGGTGGCTTCCGGCTGTTCAGCCGCTGGGACTACGACTGGTTCCGCATCGAACCGCGCACGCTCGACTTCTACTTCCTCTCGCGGGTGTCGAGCAGCACCGGCGACCGCACACGGTTCACCTACGGCGCGCACACGTTGGTGGAGCCATCGTTCCTCGCGTTCTTGGACTCGTACTGCGACGTCTTCCCGCTCGGGCGTGACGAGCTCGAGTTCCTGCCCGAGGTGTACCGCTTCTTCATCCTGAACTACGTCGTACGCGAAGGGGCCCGCTTCTTCCGCAGCGACCTGTGCACCGCCTTCCGCCGCGACGCGGTGCGCACCTACCTCCCCGCGTTCGAACGCACGGACTTCACCCCCCTGCTGTCCGCCGCACGCTGAGCCGGCGCTCCGGCTCCTGACGGTGCGCCGCGCAGGTGCCACGATGCACCGATGGAGTACACGCAGATCACCGTCGACCGTCGCGGCGCCGACCACGAGGTCGTGCTCGTCACCCTGAACCGTCCGGAGAAGCTCAACGCCTGGACGCCGACGATGGCCGACGAGCAGGCGCACGCGATCGAGGCGGCGAACGACGACCCGACGGTCGGAGCGATCGTGATGACCGGCGCAGGCCGCGGCTTCTGCGCCGGCGCCGACATGGAGGCGACGTTCAAGTCGCGCCTGGACGGCGTGGACCCGGGACGCGACACCGCTGGTGGCACCGGCGGCATGCCGCGCGGGCTCGACTGGGTCGCGCTGCTGCGGGAGAGCAAGCCGATCGTCTGCGCGATCAACGGTGCCGCCGTGGGCATCGGCGTCACGATGTGCCTGCCGGCCGACCAGCTCGTCGCGTCGACCGGCGCGAAGTTCGGGATGGGCTTCATCAAGATGGGCCTCGTCCCCGAGCTCGCCTCCACCCGCCTGCTCGCCGCGCGGGTCGGCCTCGGGCGGGCGAGCGACCTGATGCTCTCCGGCCGCATCGTCCCGGCGGCCGACGCCCACCGCATCGGTCTGGTGGACGACCTCGTCGAGCCCGACGAGCTGCTCGACCGAGCGATCGCCACGGCCGCGTCGTACGCAGCGAACCCCGACCTGCAGCTGCGGATGACCAAGCAGCTCCTCACGCTCAACGCCGCGGAGACCGATCTCGCGCTGGTGCAGCAGCGTGAGATGGAGATGCTCACGCGGTGCTGGGCCTCGCCGGAGCACGCCGAGGCCGTGAGCGCCTTCCTGGCGAAGCGCCCGCCGGTGTTCCGCCCCACCTCGGGCTGAGGCGGCTCGCGTCCGGCAACCCGGACTCGTGGCGACGGACCGGGCTCGTCGTGCGCGTCAGTGCGTCAACGTGACCGCGGCCCAGCCGTCGAGCACGTCGGTGCGGGCGACCCGCAGCGGAGCCAGGGCGGCGAGCACGTGGTCGTGACGGTCGGCGAGGATGCCGCTGACGACGAGCACGCCGTTCGGCGCGAGCACCCGACGGAGGTCGGCGGCCAGCTCCACGAGCGCCGGCGCCAGGATGTTGGCGAGCACCACCTCGTAGGTGCCGTGCACGGCGGCGAGCGGAGTGGTCGAGGCGTGCACGGCGTGTTCCACCCCGTTGCGACGGGCGTTCTCCGTCGTGACGGCGGCGGCCGCGGGCGAGATGTCGATCGCAAGTGCGTCGGCGGCGCCGAGGCGCACCGCCGCGACGGCGAGCACGCCCGAGCCGCAGCCGACGTCGAGCACGGTCGGTGAGGTGCGGGTCGCGAGGATCGGCCGCAGCGTGCGAAGGCAGAGCACCGTGGTCGGGTGGTCGCCCATCCCGAATGCAGCGCCGGGGTCGATGCGCACGGCGATCGCGTCCGGTGCGACGTCGTCGGAGCGCCAGGACGGGACGACCACCAGCCCGTCGTCGATCGGGATCGGCGTCGCGAACTCCCGCCAGGTGTCGACCACTGCGTCGTCGACCTCCTCGAAGCGGACGCGCCACTCGACCGGGAAGCCGGACACCGCGGCGAGCACCTCGTCGCGCTCGTCGCCGAGCGACGTCCACAGCTCCGTGCGCCCCGGGGCGCCTTCGCGCTCCTCCACCGCGAGCACGCCCAACGACCAGAGCGCGTCGGCGGCGACCTCGGCCACCTCTGCGGGGACGTCGACCACGAGTGCGAGCACGCCCGGACGCCCCGGCTCAGCCGATCCGGCGCAGCTCGCGCCGGTAGCGACGGGTGCGACCGAGGTAGCTCTCGACACCACGGTCGATGTCCTCGACCCGAGCCCGTCCGGTCTTGATCGTGGCGGGGATGCCGACGGCGATCGACCCGGACGGCACCTCGGTGTCGTTGAGCACCACTGCGTTCGCGGCGACGATCGCCCCGGTGCGCACGACCACGCGGTGGAGCACGACGGACGCGTTGCCGATCAGGCAGCGCGACTCGATGGTGCACCCCTCGAGGTGGACGATGTGGCCGACCACGCAGTCGTCGCCGACCACCGTCGGCCACAGCGGTGTGGTGTGCAGCACGCAGTTGTCCTGGATCGACGTTCGGTCGCCGATGACGATGTGCCCGTCGTCGCCGCGCAGTACCGCACCGGGCCAGATGGAGCTCTCGGCGCCGATGCGGACGTCGCCGATGATCACCGCGTCGGGATGGACGAAGGCGTCGGGGTGGATGGTGGGCTCGAGGTCACCGAGGGCGTAGATGGGCACGCCGAGACGGTACCGAGCGGCCCGCCGCGTCCGGGCGATCGTGCGCAACCCCGACCTCTGCGGATACCGTGGTGACCTATGTCCCGACGGATCGACATCGAACTCACGAGCGCGCGCCCGGACGGCTCGTGGACCTGGCGCAAGGCGGGTGCCAAGGAGCCGAAGGGCGTGCTCGACGGGACGCTCCTCCCGGCCGGCGCCACGACCGGCCAGGTCCTGCGCGCCGAGGCGGAGATGGAGCTCGACGGGATCACGATCCTGTCGGTGACCGACCCCAAGGCGAAGACGGCGAAGAGCGGCCTGCTCGAGCTGATCCCGAGCTCCACGCCGTTCGAGGCCGTCACCCAGCAGCTCGCACGTCGCGAGCGCGGCGAGCGCGGCGACCGTCGTGATCGCGGCGACCGGGGTGACCGTGGGCCGCGTCGCGACCGTCCGGGCGGCGACCGTCCGGGCGGCGACCGTGGACCTCGTGGCGATCGTCCCGGTGGCGATCGTGGGCCGCGCGGCGATCGTCCCGATCGTGGCCCGCGCGACGGTGAGGGCGGCGAGCGCCGTGGGCCGCGCCCCGAGCGTCGCACCCGTCCGTCGTTCACCCCGCCGCCCGAACTGCCGCAGCGTCCGAAGGCCAAGCGCCTGAAGCCCGGTCGCGCCCACCGCAACGCGGTGCTGGCCGAGCTGCCCGAGGAGCAGCGCGCCGTCGCGGAGCGAGCGCTGCAGGGCGGCATCCCGGCGGTGCGCCAGGCCGTCAACGAGCAGAATGCGCGCTTGAAGGCCGAGGGCAAGGAGGAGATCCCGGCCGCCGGCCTGCTGGTGTTGGCCGAGCAGCTGCTGCCGAAGCTCCGCGTGGCCGAGTGGCTGGATCGCGCGGATGCGGCCAAGGCCGACCTCGAGGAGCTCGACCTGCGCGACCTGCGCAGCGTCGTCGCCGCGGCCGACGACCCGATGGTCGCCCGCGACGAGGGCACCCGGGAGATCGCTGAGGAGCTGAAGCAGGCGCTCGTCACCAAGCAGGAGAAGGAGCTCCAGCTGTGGTTCGGCGACATCGACGCGGCGATCGGTGTCGGTCGCGTCATCCGGGCCCTGAAGCTGTCCTCGCAGCCGCCGAAGGCCGGTGTCCGCTTCCCGCAGGACCTCGCGAAGAAGCTCGCCGACGCCGCCACGGCATCGCTCACGCCGGACGCCCTGCACGACCGTTGGTCAGCGCTGCTCGAGGCCGTGGCGTTCTCGCCGGTGCGGTCGCTCGTGCAGCCCACCGGGGCACCTGCGTCGCCGACCGACGACCTCCGCGCCACGGTCACGCGCCTGGCCCCGCTGCTGCCCCAGATCGCCACGCTGTTCGGCGTCGAGGTGCGTGAGGGCGCTCCGGCCCCGAAGCCGCTGCGTCCCACGAAGCCGGCCGCGCCGGCCAAGAAGGCGGCGCCCAAGGCCGCGGCCGCCCCGCGTCCCCCGGCTCCCCCGGCTCCCCCGGCTCCCCCGGCGACGCCTGCCGCTCCCGCCACCGAGCCGGCACCGGCAGCCGAGGACGCTCCGGTGACCGAGGACGCTCCGGTGGTCGAGGACGCTCCGGTGGTCGAGGACGCTCCGGTGGTCGAGGACGCTCCGGTG
>WLDE01000077.1 GCA_009704985.1 Actinomycetota bacterium
CACCCCCGCCCCCTCCGGCGCGTGGTCGTGGACGTGGGTCGGGTCGCCGCCGTGACGGGCAGGTGCCGCCGCGTGCGGCGCGCCCCGGCGCGGCACCCCCAGCCGGAGATCGATCGACGCAAGATCGAGGACGAGATCGAAGTGGTTCCGACCGACCACCTCGACGACCGGCACCTCCCACGCCGCCCCGAGCCGGGCGCTCTGAGCCTTGAACGCGACGGTCTCGTGCTCGCCGTGGAGCACGTGCAGGTCGACGGCCGGTCGCACGTCGAGCGGCACCGACCAGGCGCTCGCCGTGTCGTCGTCCATACCGAGCGGCTCGTTCACGTAGGTCGTGACGAGCGGACGCAGGTCGTAGATCCCGCTCAGCAGCACGAGCCGGTCGACGGCCGCGGTGGGGTGCGCCTCCGGGGGTGACAGCCGCTGCGCGACGTGCGCGGCGAGGTGCGCCCCGGCGGAGCTGCCGGACAGTACGACCGCGGACGGGTCGAGCTCGTCGATCACGGCGCGCACCGCGCGGGTGCACTGGTCGATCTGCTCGGGGATGGTCGCCCGCGGCGCGAGGACGTAGTCGATCGCGGCGAACGACCATCCGGCGGCGACCAACTCGGGTGCGGGCATCAGCGAATCGGCCGCCGACAGCGCCTGCCAGTAGCCGCCGTGCACGAACACGTGGAGCGGCGCGCCGGCCGGGCCCTCGAACACGATCGCGCCCTCGCCGGCGCCCTCGTCTGCTCCGTCAGCCGCCGGTCCGGTGGCGAGCCGCCGGTGCGGGAGTGCCATCGCCTCGCGGCTCAGCTCCGCGTACCGACGCAGCTCGTCGTCGATCGAGGCGACCCGGCTGGACGGCGAGTACTCGACCTCGTGGGGGCTGCGGGGTGTGGGCATCGGGGTGGGCGCCGTGTGCCGCCGGCCTCAGAGTTCGATGCGCGCGAGCCAGAGGCCCGGAGCGTCGAGCTCGGCCGGCGTGGGCAGCGACGTCGCCCCGGCGAACAGCCGGTCGAGCACGGACTCACCGGCACGGTCGACGACACCGACGACGAAGTTCTTGCCTCGCTGCACGAGCGCCGGGGTGACCTGCAACCCGAGCAGCCGCTCGATGAACACGTCCTCGGCGCCGGCCTCGATACGTCGCCGGCGGACCGCCTCTGCGATCCGCAGTGCATCGCCACCGATGAGTCGCGCGGCCACCGCATCGACCATGTAGTCGACGTAGCCGACGATCGCGGCGGTCGCGGCGTCGAGCACCGGCGCCATCTCGATCTGCTCGGGCGAGCGGACCGCGCCCAGCAGCACCTCGGGATCGGAGAACGCCCGCTGCAGGGTGGCCATCGGGTCGTCGCCGGCGTCGAGGTCGAGACCGGCGAGCTTCTCGGAGACGCTCGACGGATCGGGCCGGAACGCGCCCACGTGGCGACGCACCAGCGAGATGATCGCCTCGCGCGTGGCGTCGTGGGAGAACACCGTGTGGCCGATCAGCTCCTGTGCGATCACCCACAACCGCATCTCGTCGAGCGGGAGGCTCCACTCGTTCGCGAACTGATCCACCGATCGCGGGACGACGAGCAGCGTGCTGGTGGTGCGCGGCACCGGCAGGTCGTACTGGCCGAAGGCTCGTGCCCCCAGCCGGCCGACCATCGAACCGATCGCCATGCCCATCATCGCCGGCGCCATCATCTGCGACAGCCCCGCCATCATCGCCATCATCGGATCGGGCGCGTCGTCGCTGCCGAACGGGTCGGTCGGGGTGCGTCCGAGCGACACGGCGAGCTCGGTGAACAACGGGCGGTAGGCCTCGAGCGTGCGCTGCGACCAGACGCCCGGCGTGACGAGCTCGAGCCGCGCCGACGGACCGTCGTACGCCGTGACGTCGCGCACGTGCATCTCGACGATCGACGCGAGCCCCTCGTACGCGATGCGCACCGTCGGGTCGACGTTCGACTCACCCGCCGCGCCCGACGCCAGGGCGGCGAACTGCTTCGCCGCCTCCCAGTTCAGGGGGCCCTGTCCGGCCAGCGCCTTGGCCAGGTCGCCGAACAGGGGGAGGTTCGCGAAGGGGTCGGGGTCGGGTCGCTCGGGACCCGAGCCAGCGTCGTCGGCCATGGACGAAGCCTACGGCGGGACCGGGCGGCGCGGGGATAGGGTGCCGCGGTGGTCGGCGTGTACCTGAGCGATCCGGGCAGCCCCCTCGGCGTGCGCGTGTCCGAGCGCCTCGCGGCGCTCGCCGGCGTCGAACGCACCGGCCCCGACGTGGCCGAGATCGCGGTGCACGACGCCGGCTCCGATCCCGACACGCGGGCGCGCCGCGGCGAGAGCATCGCCGCGCCTGCTGCGGAGGTGCTCGGTTCGCTGCGGGTGGCGCGCCACCTGGTCGTCGTGTCGTCGGCGATGGTCTACGGCGCGTGGGAGAACAACCCGGTGCCCCTCACCGAGGACGCCGTGCTGCGCCCCGACACCGAGTTCCGCTACGCCACCCAGCTCGCGTCGGTCGAGCAGATGGCCGACGACTGGCGTCGTGCCGACGCGGGTCGCACGGTCACCGTGCTGCGTCCGGTCGTCGCCCTCGCGGCCAACGGCACGTCCGGGCTCGCCCGGGCACTGGCGGCCGGCATGGGGCAGCGCCTCGCGGTCGACGATCCGCCGGCGCAGTTCGTGCACCTCGACGATCTCGCCGATGCCGTGGCGCTCGCCGTCGACCGTCGGCTCGACGGAGTGTTCAACGTCGCCCCGGACGGCAGCATCCCGGCCGCGTCGGTCCGTGCGCTCGCCGGAGCCCGTCCGCGGGTGCCGCTGCCCGATCGGGTGGCCGAGGTGGTCGACACCCTGCGGTGGCGGTTCCAGCGCGGCCCGATCCCGCCGGGGCTGCGGCGCTACACCCAGGCGCCGTGGCTGGTCGCGAACGACCGGCTGCGCGAGGCGGGGTGGCGGCCGTCGGTGACCAACGAGCAGGCCTACGTCGAGGGCACCGAGGCGCGCTGGTGGACGATGATCACCCCCAAGCGACGTCAGGAGCTGGCGCTCGGCGGACTTGCCGTCGCCATCGTGGCGACCATCGCCGTGGCCGTCGCCGTCACACGGTGGGTGCGGCGGAGCCGAGCACGACGCTGACGACCCGCTGACCCGCCGGCACCGTGGTCGGGACCGCCGGGGCGGACCCGCCCGAGGCCGGGGCCGTCGTCGTGGTGGTCGTGGCCACGGTGCCCGAGCCGGGCGAGGTGGTGGAGGTCGACGTGCCGGCCGACGTCGACCGCGACGCGAGCGTGAGCCGCACGACCGTGCCCGGCGCGCGCGAACGGATCGCGTCGATCACGTCCGCGACCGTGCGGACCTCGACGCCGTCGACCGCGACCAGTCGTTCTCCCACCGTCACCCCGGCCGCCATCGCCGGACTGCCGGCCACGACACCGGTGATGGTGAGCGGTGACGACGCCGGGGCGCCGTCGAAGCGCAGACCGATCCAGGCGGCGGGCGCGGCCGTGGTGGTGGGAGCCGGGCTCGGCGTCGCCACCGGCGCGACCGCGGTGTTCGTGCTCGGTGTGGTGGGCGAGACCACGCCGCCCGAGGGCGCCGATGGCGCGGCGGGGGCGGGGTCGGGCGGCGGTGCCACCGTGGTCCCCGGTGTCGTGCCCACGTCGGGAGCGGTGCTGGTGCTCGTGGTGCCCGATGTGTCGTCGACGGGGGCGACGCCCGTCGAGCCGTGCACGGGGATCAGCTCGACCCTCGCCCCGTCGGCGTCGATGGTGACCGTGCACAACGCCACGAGGGCGCCGTCGTCGTCGACGACGGGTGTGCCCTCCACGATCACCGCCGGGTCGAGCGCGGCCACGGCTGCGTCGTCGAGGGCCATCTCCGTCGGCTCGTCGGCGAGCACGGTGAGGGTCTGACCGGTCACGAGCGGAGCGGTGGCGGCGAACCGGACGACCTCGAGCGCGGTGGAGGGTTCGAGGAAGGCGAGGTCGCCCTCGACGGACACCACGGCGGCGTCCATCGGCACCGCTACGCCGTCGGCCGGACCGGCTGCGGCGACGAGGTGCACACCGTCGTCGTCGTCGACCACGGCGTTGGCGGTGGTGACGACGTACGGCGCACCCTCGATCGCGACCGCCACCGACAGCGGTTCGTCGTCAGGACCGGCCGTCGGGGTGAGCACCAGCACGGTGCTCGGGGTGTCGGGCGAGGGGAGCGTGACCCCGGGGCCGTCGGTCCAGTTCGTGGAGGCCGGGCTGCCGCCATCGGCGTCGGCCGGAGAGCCGCCGTTGCGCAGTTGCGTGGCGACCGGCTGATCGGTGACGGTCACCGCCGGCGAGCGCAGCAGGGCGGTGGACGAGGTCGCGGTGGGCGACGCCGAGGGGAGGCCGCCGACGGGGAGCATCAGGTAGAGCACGGCCACGCCGAGCGCGGACCCGATGGCGCCCGTGGTGACGAGCAGGCCACGTCCGATCGCGACCGGCGGCTCGGTCTGCTGCCATGCGGCGAGGCCGAGTTCGGACGGGTGCCGCCACGTCCGCTCGTGGGCGGGGACGGGTGCGGGCGGATAGAGCTCGACCAGATCGTCGGAGTCGTCGGAGTCGTCGAAGGGGTCGAACCCCTCGAACGGACGGAACCCGCGGAACCGCTCGTACCCGCGGAGCGGGTCGTGGTCGTCCGGTCGACCCGGCGCGGCACCGCTGCCGTCCGTCGGATCGTCGTGCGCGTCGTCGCGCGCATCTTCGGGGCCACTCCGCTCCACGAAGGCGACAGCGTACCGACCCGTTCGGTCCAGGTGGGATCGCGCGCCGGCCCCGGGGCGTCGCGACACGGACCGGCTACGATGCGCGTCGTGCTACCGCCGGATCGTTCCGACACCTGGGTCGCGCTCGGCACCGACGAGTTGCCGATCGGTGCGGCGTACGACTGGGCGGTGCGTCCGTCGTGCGGTGCCGTCGTGCTGTTCAGCGGCACGGTGCGCGACCACGCCGTCGACGACGACGGCGTGATGCGCACCGACGTCGAACACCTGGAGTACGAGGCCTACGAGGACGCGTGCATCGACGTGTTCCGCCGCATCGTCGACGAAGTCCGCGCGCGCTGGCCCCACACGGGGCGGGTCGCGCTGCTGCACCGGCTCGGCCGGCTCGAACTCGGCGACAGCTCCGTCGTCGCGGTGGTGAGCGCTCCGCACCGCCCCGAGGCGTTCGCCGCGGCTCGCTACGCGATCGACGCGCTGAAGGCGAGCGCACCGATCTGGAAGCGCGAGACCTGGCGCGACGGCGACACGGCCACCGCGGCCTGGGGTGTCGGTGCGTCTGCGCCGGTCGACCCGGTCGCGGTCCCCACGGCGGACACCTCCGGCACCGTCGCGAGCGATGCCTCGCGCCCTGCGTCGAGCGGCCCGGCCGCGGCTCGGGGGCACTGATTGGAACCCGCGCTCGTCATCGCGCTGGTCGTCGTCCTGCTCGTCGTCGTGGTGATGTTGGGTCTGCGCCGCCGTCCGCGTCAGGATGAGGGGATGCAGACGTTCCGCCGTCACATCGATGCGCTCTCGCCCGAGGCGCGGCGCGAGGTGATGGACCGTGCTCGCCGCCACGACGCTCGTCACGACGCGCGCGACGGCGCGCGGCGCGGCTCGGTCACCGACCCGGGCATCGCGTCCGGTGGTCGTGGCACCGGTCGTGACCACGACGCGACCGACGGCAGCGGATCCGACTCCGGCGACGGTGGCGGCGGCGACGGTGGGGGTGACTGACCGTGGCTCGTGACCTCGCGATCGACCTCGGCACGGCGAACACGCTCGTCTACATGAAGGGCAAGGGCATCGTCCTGAACGAGCCCAGCGTGATCGCGCTCAACCGCCAGACCGGTGAGGTGCTCGCCACCGGCCGCGAGGCGTGGCAGATGATCGGCCGGACACCCGGGTACATCGTGGCGGTCCGCCCGTTGCGCGGTGGGGCGATCACCGACTTCGAGATCACGGAGCGGATGATCCGCCTCCTGCTGCAGCGCGTCGGCGTCAGCCGCTTCACGCGGCCCAAGGTCGTCATCTGCGTGCCGTCCGCGATCACCGAGGTCGAGCGGCGCGCCGTCACCGACGCGGCTCGCCGTGCGGGTGCCGCCGACGCCCAGCTGATCGAGCAGCCGATGGCGGCCGCGATCGGCGCCGACCTGCCGATCGACGAGCCCGTCGGCAACATGGTGATCGACATCGGCGGCGGCACCAGCGAGACGGCGGTGATCAGCCTCGGCGGCATCGTGGCGCTCGAGGCCGTGCGCGTCGGCAGCTTCGACATCGACGCCGCGATCCAGAGCTACGTGCGTCGCGAGCACGGCATCGCCGTCGGTGAGCGCACGGCCGAGGAGGTCAAGGTCGCGATCGGCTCGGCAGAGCCGAGCGAGGACGAGAACCAGGCGGAGGTGCGCGGCCGCGATCTCATGACCGGTCTGCCGAAGACGGTGGTGCTCACGCCCGAGGAGATCCGCTTCGCGATCGACGACGTGGTGAGCAGCATCGTGTCGTCGGTGGTGCGCTGCCTCGCCAAGGCACCGCCCGAGCTCGCGCAGGACTTCCTGGTGCGCGGCATGTACCTCGTCGGTGGTGGCGGGCTGCTGCGTGGCCTCGCCCGCCGCATCGAGCGAGAGACGCAGGTGCCGGTGAAGATGTCGAACGTGCCACTCGAGGCCGTCGTGCTGGGTGCGGGTCACTGCATCGAGCACTACGACGCGCTCAAGGGCATGTTCATGGGCGCCCGCCGCTGACCCACGGCCGGGTCGGCGTCAGGACCGACCCACCACGTCCTGCTGCCAGCGACGCCAGGCGTCCACCAACGCGTCGGGCGCCTCCTCCGGGATCCAGTGCCCGGCGCCGGCGACGGACACGTTCGTGTGGCGACGGCTCACCTCCGCGCCGGTGGCCGCCATCAGCGGCCCGCTGGTGGAGAGCGTGCCGCCGACGGTGAGCGTCGGCACGTCGAGCGGCTCGCAGAGGTGCTCGGCGTTGTGCGCGGCGTCCGTCTCGAAGGCGGCGTAGGCCGAGAAGGCCGCCCGCAGGGCACCCGGCCGTACGCCACCGCCACCATCGCACCGAGGTCGTGGCCGATCACGTGCGCGGTCACGCTCCCGCCACGGCGGTGTGCAGCCGCAGACCGCTCGGCAGCGCCACCATCCGGCGTTCGACCCGAGGTGTGGAGCTCCCGCCGGTGCTCATGCGGGCGTGCCGTCGGGGGTGAAGGCGTGCGCGAACGTGAACGCCGCCGCGGAGGGTCCGTCGGTGGCGAGCCGGTCGAGGCGGCGCATCGCCTCGTCGGTGGAGGGGATCTCGCCGGCGGGCACCCACCAGCACACGAGCTTCGACGACCCCTCCTCGAACCACTCGCGGCGACGCTTGAAGTAGGCGCCGTGCCCGCTGCGGTAGGTGAAGTGGCGGAGCGACTCGAGGTCGGTCCAGACCGAGTAGTTCACGATCAGCAGCGGGTCGTCGTACACCTGGACGTAGCTCGCCGAGCGTTCGTCGTCGCTCGTGAGCCGCCACACGAAGCCGGGCGTGACCTCGGCGATGCGGTTGACCGCCTCGAGCACCGATACGAACTCGGCGTTCTCGGTCGCCTCCAGCGGGGCGCGCAGGCGAGCGATGTTGAACTCGGCGAGATGGTGGGTCACGGCGCCACGATAGCGCGACACGCGAACACCTTCTCATGTCGGTACGGTGGGGGCGTGGACCCCGCACCGCTGGAGCTCGTGGCCGGCCGACCCTTGGCCGCCCGGCGCGACAGCCGGGAGACGCGGCGCCTGCTGATCGACGGCATCGGCAGCTACGCGCAGGCCATCGGGCGACCTCCGACGCGGCTCGCGGACGTGGCAGAGCACGTCGGCCTCTCCACCGCCACCGCGTACCGGCACTTCGCGTCGCTCGACGACCTGGCCAACGCCCACCTGGCGCGGCTGCCCGAGCACGCGGTCCGCGTGTTCGCCGCCGGGTCCGATCGCGGTGACGATCCGGTCGCCCGGTTCCACCGGTGGAACCGGGCATGGGTGGCGGCGTGCCTCGCGCACGGCGACACCACGGTGCCGCTCCGCTCGACGGCGGGGTTCCTCCGCCGTCGCGCCGACGGCGATCCGCTCGTCGCCTACGTGTGCCACCACGTCGAGCCGTTGCTCGCCGCGTGCGACGTGCCCGTCGACGTCGGCGTCGCGGTGTGGAACGCCGTGAGCGACCCACGCGAGGTCGTCGACCTCCGCGACACGCTCGGCCACTCCGAGCGCCGCATCGCCCGGCACATCACGGATCTCACGCTGGCCGCACGACGCCGCTGACCCACGGCCGACGGTCCGGCGGGCCCGGGGGCGCGGGGTCTAGGGTCGCCGTCCGTGAGCGATGTCCTGTTCGAGCTCGGCGACGACCACGTCGGTGTCGTCACGCTGCACCGTCCCGACGCCCGCAACGCCCTCACGTGGGGCATGTACGCCGAACTGGAGCGGCTCGTGCGCGAGGCGCCCGCCGCCGGTGTGCGCTGCCTGGTGATCACCGGAGCCGATCCGGCGTTCTGCAGCGGCGACGACGTGCGTCAGGTGATGGGTGGCGGCGAGGAGGGACGGGCGCCGCTGTCGTCGGACGGCGGCGGCGGGTCGGGCGGCGAGACCGCTCGAACGCCCCGCCTCACCCCGGCCGCCGACGCGCTGCTGCACACCGACGTGCCGGTCGTGGCGGCGGTGAACGGTGCCGCCGTCGGCTGGGGGATGGAGCTCGCGATGATGGCCGACCTCCGGGTGGCGAGCGAGCGGGCGAAGTTCGGCGAGCTGTTCGTGCTCCGCGGGCTGGTGAGCGACGTCGCCGGCCTCGGCCGGCTGGCCCAGCTCGTCGGCCGTGAGCACGCCGCCGAGCTGTTGTTCACCGGTGAGGTGATCGACGCCGCCCGTGCGCACGAGATCGGACTCGTCGGGCGGGTGGTGCCCCACGACGACCTGCTTCCCACTGCGCGGGCGCTCGCCGCCCGCATCGCCGCCAACCCGCCGCTCGCCGTCCAGAAGCTGAAGGCCGGGCTGCGCTCCGCGCTCGACCCCGACTGGCACGACCTCGGTCGGTGGGTGAGCTCCACCCTCGGCGAGCTCTTCCGCACCGCGGACCACCGCGAAGGGGTGCGGGCGTTCCTGGAGAAGCGTCCGCCCCGCTTCGAAGGCCGTTGATGCGCACCAGCTTCGCCCCCTCCGCCGAGGTGGACGAGGGGCTCGACCGGATCCGACGAGAGCTCGAGATCCCGACCTCGTTCCCCGACGAGGTGGAGCGTGCGGCCGCCGAGGCCGTCCGGCGGACCCCGACCGACCACGTCGACCGCACCGACCTGCCCTTCGTCACCCTCGATCCGCTCGACGCCACCGACCTCGACCAGGCGCTGTGCCTCGAGCGCAGCGGCGACGACCTGCTGCTGCGCTATGCGATCGCCGACGTCGGCTGGTTCGTGCGTCACGGCGACGTCCTCGACCGCGAGGCCTGGCGACGCGGCACCACCATGTACGTCCCCGGCGGCAAGGCACCGCTGTACCCGAAGGTGCTCTCGGAGGCGGCGGCGAGCCTGCTGCCCGACGGCCCGCGTCCGGCGGTGGTGTTCGTCGTCCGCCTCGACCCCGACGGCGAGGCCCGCCTCGACGGCGCCGAGCGGGCGATCGTGCGCAGCCGTACCAAGCTCGCCTACGACCGGGTGGCGCCGGGCGACCTCCCGGCGGAGCTGCCCGAGTTCGCCCGCCGGATGCACGCCGCCGAGCTGCGTCGCGGCGCCGGTCGACTGGAGTCGCCCGAGCAGGACGTGGAGCGCGACGACGGCGGCTATCGGCTGGTGTTCCGTCCCCGCGTCGAGTCGGAGGAGCACAACGCCACGCTGTCGCTCGCCGCGAACCTCGCGATCGCCCGTGCGCTCCACGACGCGGGCACGGGCATGTTCCGGGTGATGGACGAACCCGACGAGCGTCAGGTGCGGCGGTTGCGGATGACCGCACGGGCGCTGCGGATCGACTGGCCCGAGTCCACCTCGCTGGTGGCGTTCGAGCAGTCGTTGCGAGCGGATGACCAGGCCCACGCGGCGATGACGATGGCCATCCGCCGAGCCGGCGGCGGTGCCCGCTACGTGCCGCACCGCGACGGCGAGGTGCCGTGGCACGCGGCGATGGCGGCCACGTACGCCCACGCGACCGCGCCGCTGCGCCGTCTCGGTGATCGCCACGTGGTGCTGGCGGCGCTGGCGGTGGCCGGCGGTCGGCCGGTGCCCGACGAGGTCGCGCAGGCGTTCGTCGACCTGCCGGACGTGATGGCGCGGGCCGACGCGCTCGGGAACCGGCTCGACCGCCTGGTCGTCGACCTGGTGGAGGCGATCGTGCTGCGCGACCAGGAGGGGCGGGTGTTCGAGGCCCTCGTGACCGACATCGACGACCGCGGCGCGAGGGTGCAGCTGTGCGACGTGCCCGTGGTCGCGCGCGTGGACGCGCGACGCACGGCTCCCGGCGACCGGATCCACGTCCGGTTGCTGGAGGCGTCGCCCGAGGAGCGACGCGTCCGGTTCGAGCGGGTGTCGTGATCGAGGACGACGACCAGCCGGTGGTCGCGCCGCGCCCGGTGCAGCTCGGCACGGACCTCGAGCTGCGTCTCGCCAGCGCGGACGACGTCGAGGCGATGCGCGACGTGGAGGTGGACGCCGGTCGTCGCTTCCGTGACCTGCCCGGTGGGCTCGCCGAGATCGCCGACGACGACCCGCCCGCGGTCGACGTGCTGCTCGCCAACATCGACAACGGCACGGCCTGGGTGGTGGTCGACCGGGCGACGGGCGCGGTGCTGGGCTACGCGCTCGCGTCGATGCTGGACGACGAGGCCCACCTCGACCAGCTGAGCGTCCGGGAGTCGGCCGGTCGCCGCGGGATCGGCTCGGCGCTGGTGGAGGCCGTGTGCGCGTGGGCGGTGTCGCTGGGGTTCTCGGCGATCACGCTCACCACGTTCCGGGACGTCGCCTTCAACGGGCCCGTGTACGCCCGGATGGGGTTCGTCGAGCTGGCACCGGTCGACCTCGGCCCGGAGCTGCAGTTGCTGCGCGACCTGGAGCAGGACATCGGCCTCGACGTCGCGCCCCGCGTCGCGATGCGCCGCCGGCTGACGGGAGCCTGACCCGAGACGGCTGACCGGTGCGCCAGGACGACGCGACGGGACGACGCGACGGGACGACGCGACGGGACGACGCGACGGGACGACGCGACGGGACGACGCGACGTCAGCCCGGGGCGATCCGATCGATCGTGCCTTCGATCGCGAACAGGTAGATCTCGCCGTCGGGGCCCTCGCGGATCGCGGTGACCTGACCGAACTCGCCGAGATCGACGACGTCGGTGACGGCCCGATCCTCCACCCGGATCGCCGTGATGCGACGGGTGCAGTAGTCGCCGTACACGTACCAGCCGACGAGCGCCGGGATCGACGCGCCGCGGTACACGGCGCCGCCGGTCACCGAGCACGCGCCGCCGTCGCGGCCGTACTCGTGCACCGGCGGTGTCGCACCGTCGGCCGGCTGGTCCTCGTTGAACCGTGCCGTGCCCTCGAACGCGCTCCAGCCGAAGTTCAGCCCCCGCCCGCCGCCGTCGGCGGCCCAGCCGACGCTGATCTCCTCGAGCTCGCCCTGGCCGACGTCGCCGATCCAGAGGTCGCCGGTGAGGCTGTCGAAGCTGAAGCGCCACGGGTTGCGCAGGCCCACCGACCAGATCTCGGGCCGGGCGCCGGCGACGCCGACGAAGGGGTTGTCGGCCGGGATCGTGTACGGCAGATCGGCCGAGGGGGTGGGGTCGATGCGCAGCATCTTGCCGAGCAGGCTGCCCACGTTCAGCGAGTAGCGCTCGGGGTCGCCACCGGAGCCGCCGTCACCCATGCCGATGTAGAGCATGCCGTCGGGCCCGAGGGCGATGTTGCCGCCGTTGTGGTTCGGGTAGGGCTGCTCGATCGTGATGATCTCACGACGGCTCGCCGGGTCGAACACGCCGTCGGCCCCGACGGCGTACTCGGCGATGACGGTGTGGCCGTCGAGGTCGGTGTGGTTGATGTAGGCGGTGGAGCCGTCCGCGGTGAACACGAGGCCGAGCAGACCCTGCTCGCCACCGTCGGAGGTGATGTCGTCGATGTCGAGCACCGGCTCGCCCTCCACGCCGTCGCGAACGGGGATGACCCGACCGAGCTTCGACGCGACGTACAGCGTCGCGTCACCCGGTCGCCAGGCGGCGTCCACGGGGTTGTTGGCGCCCCCGATGCGTTCGAGGCGCACGACGGGGTCGCCGAGGTCGGCCGGAGCCGGGGTGCCCGTCGCCGGGATCGCCGTGGCGGTGGCGTCGGTGGCGTCGGTGGCGTCGGTGGCGTCGGTGGCCGGTGTGCTGTCGGACTCGTCCGGTGCGGCCGTGGTGGCCGGCGCCTCGGTGTCGTCCGTGGCCGGCTGCGTCGCGAACGTGACGCCGGCCGGCTGCGTCGCGACGGTGGTCGACTCGTCGTCACCGCCGCAGGCGACGAGCCCGAGCGCGAGCGCGGCGGCGATCGCGGCCGAACGTGTGGAGGCGGCCGAGCGTGTGGAGGGGGTGCGGTGAGGTCTCACGTGGTGCTCCGACCGACGCGTGCGAGGCCTTCCTGCACGACCGTGACCGCCAGCGTGCCGTCGCGGGTGAAGATCGCCCCGCCGGCGAGTCCGCGGCCACTGCCGCTCGAGATCGCGCTCTGGTCGTACAGCAGCCACTGGTCGGCCCGGAAGTCGCGGTGGAACCACATCGCGTGGTCGAGGCTCGCCATCTGCATGCCCGGTGATTCCCACGACATGCCGAAGGGGAGCACGGTCGTGTCGAGCAGCGTCATGTCGCTCGCGTAGGTGACGATGCACGCGTGCAGCGTGGGATCGGGCGGGAGCTCGCCGGCGGCCCGCATCCACACCCGCTGGCCCTGCGCCGGGTTGCCCTGGCGGCTGAACGGGTCGCCGTCGATGTAGCGGATGTCGATCGGGCGAGGCCGGTCGTACCACTCGCCCATCCGCTCCTTGTAGGGCGCCATGCGGGTCTTGAAGTCCGGCAGCGACTCGGGATCGGGGATGCCGTCCGGCATCGGGATCTGGTGGTCGGGACCACCCTCGTGGACGTGGAAGCTCGCCTGCAGGTTGAAGATCGCCCGACCGTGCTGGATGGCGACCACGCGGCGGGTGGTGAAGCTCTTGCCGTCACGGATCCGGTCGACCTCGTAGAGGATCGGTGCCGTCGGGTCGCCCGGCCGGAGGAAGTAGGCGTGGAGCGAGTGCACGAACCGGTCGGTCTCGACGGTCCGCGTGGCGGCGACGAGCGCCTGGCCGGCCACCTGGCCGCCGAACACCCGCTGCCGGTTCTCGTCGGGCGAGCGACCGCGGAACAGGTTGACCTCGATCACCTCGAGGTCGAGCAGGGTCACCAGATCGTCGAGCGCCGCTTGCACGAGGAGCAGTCTCGCATCCCACGCGCGGGTACGCACCTCCGCCGGGGTGCCGCCCGGCTCCACCCGCTTGGGTACTGTGCCGCCATGCCGTTGCTGCCGCTCACCCCTGACGAACTCCTGTCCACCACCCGCGCCGTGCGCAAGCGCCTCGACTTCGACCGCCCCGTCGAGGACGACGTGGTGCGCGAGTGCGTGAGCCTGGCGATGCAGTCGCCGAGCGGCTCGAACAACATGACGATGCAGTTCGTCGTCGTGCGCGACGCGGCGAAGCGCCAGGCGCTCGGCGAGATCTACCGCCAGTGCTACGGCATCTACTCGTCGATGGACGGCGTGTACATCCGCTCGATCGACAAGGGCGACGACACGGCCAACGCCCAGCAGCAGCGCAGCGCCGACTCGGCCGACTTCCTCGGCGAGCGCATGGGCGACGCACCTGTGCTCGTGATCCCGTGCACCGTGGGCGGCCGTCTCGACGGTGCCCCGGCGATGATGTCGGCGTCGATGGGCGCCAACGTGATGCCGGCGATGTGGAGCTTCATGCTCGCCGCCCGTGCCCGCGGTCTCGGCACCTGCTGGACCACGGTGCACCTGATGATGGAGCAGGCCGCCGCCGACGTCCTCGGCATCCCGTTCGACCAGGTGCAGCAGATCTGCATGAGCCCGCTCGCCTACACCAAGGGCACGGACTTCAAGCCGGCCGCCCGGCCGCCCGCGGACAGCATCATCCACTGGGACCAGTGGTGACGATCGATCCGGTCGCCCGTGCGCACGCGCTGGCGGCCAAGGGGTTCATGCCGCCGGACGAGGGCGACGCCCTGTACGAGGCGGCGGTCGAGGCCGGCCGGCGTCTGCCCGGGCTGCCGTTCGTGGAGATCGGGTCGTACTGCGGCCGCTCGACGGTCTGGCTCGCCGAAGCCGCCAGGCAGTGCCACACGGTGCTGTTCGCGGTGGACCACCACCGGGGGAGCGAGGAGAACCAGGCCGGCTGGGAGCACCACGACCCGACCGTGGTCGACCCGCGGATCGGGCGGATGGACACGCTGCCGATCTTCCGCTTCACCCTCTACGAAGCCGGGCTCGAGGACCACGTGGTCGCGATGGTGGGCCAGTCGCCCACGGTGGCGGCGTACTGGCGCACCCCGGCGGCCTTCGTCTTCATCGACGGTGGGCACGGCGAGGAACCGGCCCGCCTCGACTACGAGGGCTGGGCGCACCACGTGGTGATGGGTGGCACGCTCGCCATCCACGACGTGTTCCCCGACCCCGCCGACGGCGGCCGCCCTCCGTACGAGCAGATCTTCCGCCCCGCCGTCGAGAGCGGTCGCTTCCGTCTCACCAGTGCCACGGGCAGCCTGCGGGTGCTCGAGCGCGTCGACTGACCGGTACCACGACGCGGAACCCACGTGACCCTGCCGCCACCTCCACCGCCGGGCTCCCCGCAGCTCCCGCCGTCCTCGGCGGCCGGGCCGCCCCCGTCGTCCTGGCCAGCGGTGCCGCCGCCCCCGCCCGCTGCGGACGCGTCGACGCCCGCACGACGGGGCAGGCGCCGGGGTGTCGTCGCAGTGGTCGCAGTGGTCGCAGTGGTCGCGATCGCGCTGGCGGCGATCGTGGCCGTCGTCGCGCTGGGCAGTGACGACGCTCCCGCACCCATCGCCACGGACGAGATCGTCCAGGCGATCGACGACCTCGAGGCGCTCGTCGCCGACGCCCGCGCTGCCGACGAGGCCGAGGGCAACAGCCTCTCGGCCGGTCTCGAGACCTGCCCGCTCGGCGATCTCGACGATGTCTGGAACCTCGCGTCCGACGACCTCGAGATCGCCGGCTCCGGAAGCCGACCGGTGGCGCAGGCGCTCCGGTTCCTCGATGACGAGGACGAACCCACCTCCTTCCAGTGCTTCGGCGGTGGTGACGAGCAGTCGGCTCGGATCGCCGGTGTGCTCGTCGGACGAGCGAGCGACGGGAGCCACCGCAGGTACCTCCGTCGCACGTTGTCGTTCGCAGACGTGGAGTTCGGTGAGGAGTTCGACCACCGGGGTGGAACGGTGCTGCCGTACTGCGTCGATGGGGGTGACTCCGGTGCCTTCTCGTTCTGTGCGGCGGACTGGGTGACCGACGACGTGCAGTTCGGCGTCTTCGTGTCCGTGGGTGAGAACGATCTCGGCCTGGTCGAGGATCTGCTCGTGGCCTCCCTCGACCACCTCGCCGAGCAACTGCTCGCGAACGCCGGTGAGGTCGAGTTGCTCGACGAGTGACGCGCTCGCTCAGCCGGTCGAAGTGGGCCTCGCTCGCTCCGCTCGCTCAGCTGGTCGAAGTGGGCCTCGCTCGCTGCGCTCGCTCAGCTGGTCGAAGTGGGCCTCGCTCGCTGCGCTCGCTCAGCTGGTCGAGGTGGGCCTCGCTCGCTGCGCTCGCTCAGCTGAACCTCACCCCTTGCGCCAACGGCAACGCGTCGGAGAAGTTGATCGTGTTCGTCGTGCGCCGCATGTAGGCCTTCCACGCGTCGCTGCCGCTCTCGCGCCCGCCCCCGGTGGACTTCTCGCCGCCGAACGCACCCCCGATCTCGGCGCCGCTCGGGCCGATGTTCACGTTGGCGATCCCGCAGTCGCTGCCGTCGGCCGCCATGAACCGCTCCGCCTCGCGCAGGTCGCGCGTGAAGATGCTGCTCGCGAGCCCCTGCGGCACCCCGTTCTGCAGCGCGATCGCCTCGTCGAGGTCGTCGTAGGCGAGCACGTACAGCACCGGCGCGAACGTCTCGGTCTCCACCACCTCGGTCTGCGACGGCATCGTCACGAGCGCCGGGCGCACGTACGCGGCGTCGGGTGCGTCGTCGGCGAAGAGCCGCTCACCGCCGACCACCACGTGCCCACCGTCGTCCATCGCCGCGTCCAGCGCGGCGAGCATGCGCTCGTGCGCCGCGCTCGTGATCAACGGGCCGACCAGCGTTCCCGCGTCGAGCGGGTCGCCCACGGGCAGCGACTCGAACGCGGTCGCCACCCGACCCACCACCTCGTCGACGAGCGAGCGGTGCACGATCAGGCGGCGCAGCGTGGTGCACCGCTGCCCGGCCGTACCTGCTGCCGCGAAGGTGATGCCGCGCACCGCCAGGTCGAGATCCGCGGAGGGCGCGACGATCGCCGCGTTGTTCCCGCCGAGCTCGAGGATCGCTCGGCCGAAGCGGGCCGCCACCACCGGCGCCACCTGCGCGCCCATCGCCGTCGACCCGGTGGCGCTCACGAGCGGCACGCCCCGGTGGGCCACCAGCTCGGCACCCACGGCGCGATCGCCGAGCACCACCTGGTTCAGGTGCGCCGGCGCGCCCACGGCGTCGGCCGCCCGGCGCAGCAGCGCGTCGGTCGCGAGCGCCGTGAGCGGGGTGAGCTCGCTCGGCTTCCAGATCACCGTGTCGCCGCACACGAGCGCCAGCGCGGCGTTCCACGACCACACCGCCACCGGGAAGTTGAACGCGGTGATCACGACGGTGGGGCCGAGCGGGTGCCACTGCTCCATCAGGCGGTGACCGGGCCGTTCCGAGGCGATCGTCAGACCGTGCAACTGGCGGCTCAGCCCGACGGCGAAGTCGCAGATGTCGATCATCTCCTGCACCTCGCCGAGCGCCTCGCTCTCGATCTTGCCCGCCTCGAGCTGCACCAGCCGGGCCAGGTCCGCCTTGTGCAGGCGCAGGAGCTCGCCGAGCACCCGCACCAGTTCGCCGCGTCGGGGTGCCGGGGTGGTGCGCCACGTCGCGAACGCCTCGATCGACCGACCGACCGCCTCGTCGGCCGGCACCGTGTCCGCCACCCCGCCGAGCGTGGCGCCGGTGATCGGCGACCGCGCGGCGTGCGGCCCGCCCGCCAGCAGCGGTGGCGCGCCGCAGGCGGCGAGGGCCTCGGCGGCGTGTCGGATCAGGGTGTCGGTGGACGTGAGGAGCACGCGACGATCCTGTCACCCGTCACGAGCCGCGGGTGGCGATCCCCCTGGTCGGCCGTGGGACAGCGACGGTCGCGCGGCGTGGGGCGCGGCACGCCCGACGTCGTGGTGGCGCGCCTCAGTCGAGCGCGGCGGGGATGAACACGCGGCTCGCGTTCGAGGCGCCGGTGACCGCGTCGGCGGCCAGGATGACGGCAGCCGCCGTGTACGCCGAGGTCTCGCCGAACGGGAAGCGTTCGAGCGTCGGGTACACGATGCCGGTCCAGTACGAACCGTCGTCGAGGCGGTGCGAGCGGGTCCAGTCGATCAGGTCCGTGGCGGTCGCCAGGTCGCCGCTCGCGGCGTACGCGATCGCCGCCTCGGCGGTCTCCGACGCGGTGATCCAGGGCTCGTCGCTCACGCAGCGGATGCCCTTGCCCTCCATGGCGAACACGTCCCACTTCTCGCCGAGGTGCGCCTTCGCGGCCTCGCCGGTCACGGCGCCGGCGAGCACCGGGTAGTACCAGTCCATCGCCCAGCGCTCCTTCGGCTCGAAGGCCTCCGGGTGGTGGGCCACCATGTGCGCCATCCGCTCGGCCGCCGCCGACCAGTGGGCCCGGGGTTCGTTGATGAGCTGCGCGAGCTGGGCGCCGCAGTGGAGCGCGTGCTGGATGCTCGACGTGCCGGTGAGCAGCGCGTAGTCCCACGGCCGGGCGTGCTCGGTGCGCGCCCACAACGGTGTGCCGTCGTCCTTCAGCATGCCGAGCACCCACTCGAGCGCACGTTCGACCGTCGGCCAGAGGTGATCCACGAAGCCGCGATCCCAGGTGCAGAGCCAGTGGTGCCACACCCCGGTCGCCACGTAGGCGCACA
>WLDE01000078.1 GCA_009704985.1 Actinomycetota bacterium
CGAGATCGGCGAGGCGATCGGCCAGCGCGGCGAGCTCGTCCGGATCGAGCCCGTCGAGCTGATCGGCGAGCGCGGCGAGCTGGTCGGCGACGCCGGTCGGAGCGCCCGGCGCGAGGGGGTTCGTCGAGAGGCTCCGTTCGAGCCCCTGGGTCGCCGCCTTCTGCGAGAGCAGGTCGTCGGGGACGCCGGCGGACATCTCCGCCGCCGCGTCCAGCGCGAGTTCCTCGGCTCGCGTGAGCGAGTCGGTGCGGGCGAGCTCGTCGGCCAGTTGCCGGAGCCGTTCGGCGGCCGCCTGCGCCGTCTCTCCCCGGGTGGCCAGCTCGTCGGCGTCGGCGCGGAGCTCGTCGGCGAGCTGCTCGACGGCCGCGGCCTCGGCCGCACGTTCGCGTCGCCGTTCGTCCTGCGGGTTGGGCACCATCGCGAGGACGACGGCCACGACGGCGAGCGTGCCGGCAGCGAGCGTGCGGTTGCGGTGGAACCGAAGGGGCACGGCGTCGACCGCGCGAGCTCCGGCGGCGAGATGATCGGCGCGACGTGTGATGCGTCCCGCGAATGCGTCGTCGTGCCCGGCGAACTGCAGCGCAGCTGCGAACGCGTCGTGCGTGGCGAGTCCGCGGTCGGCCGCCCGTGCCGCCACGAGCGTGGGGATCCGCACCGCGATCGCGGTGACCAGCACGGCGACCACCGCTGCCAGGGCGAGGGCGAGGGCGGCCCACTCGAGCCAACCGATCGGCAGGAACCATCCCGCGACGACCAGCCCGAGCGCCACGGTGGCGACGATCGGCGCCGCCCACTGCACCATCTCGCTCCCCCAGGCGAGGCGGAGCCGGCCCGCCACGGAGTCGAGCAGGTCGAGCACCCTGGGCGGGACGCCGCCCGGGCCCCCCGGGTCGCCGGCGTGGGGGGAGCCGACCGACGACGCGCCGCCGCTCATCGCTCGCGCTCCGCCGGGGTGCGCAACCGACGACATCCGAGCAGGAACAGCGCCGAGGCGAGGGTGGTGAGCGACGCGAGTGACAGCAGCCAACCGGGCGGAGACGGGTCGACGGCGGCCGGGTCGACGAACTCCACGTCGCCGAGGCCGGGCTCGACGAACCCGTCCAGCTCCCCGAACGGCATCAGGTTGTTCACCGTCTCGTCGCCGGCGAACCAGCTGCTGTTCTCGACCCACGCGTCCCGGACCACCTGGCGGAGCGGGACGAACGGGCTCTGCCCGCTGTCGATGTCCTCGCCGCTCGTCGCCTCGGCGACGAAGACGAGCGGGTTGGCGAGCAGCAGCGCCGCAGGCGCATCGGTCGGATCGGCGCCGCGCTGGCTGTCGACCAACGACCACACCCCGTATGCGGCGAACGACGAGAAGGTGAGCGCGAGCACGAACCCGTAGGCCACCAACGTCGCCGACTGCACGCGGCGTGCGTGCGCCGAGATGCCGACGACCATCGCCGCGAGCAGGACGCCGACGGCGAGGACGGCGACGACGCCGGTCAGGGTGTCGGCGAGCGTGACGCCGCCGAGCCGGTACGCGACGGCCAGGACCGGGAGTGCCGCCACGACGAGCAGGGTGAGGTACGCGAGTGACGCCATCACCTTCCCCCACAGGATGTGCCGAGGTCGCAGCAGCGTGATCTGTAACGGCAGGAGGGTCTGACGCTCTCGTTCACCGGCCACGGCACCGGCGGTGAGGCCCGGCACGAAGAACAGCACCAGCACCAGCATGATCGACAGCACCCACTCGAACAGGTCGCGACCGAGGCGCGTGCGCCGCTCGAGGTCGAACGAGAAGCTGTCCGTGAACTGGCTGCCCTGGTAGACGACCCACACCGTGAGCGTGAGCAGGCCGAGGAACACCATCAGGGCGACGAACGCCCACAGGCCGCGCATGCGCTCCTTCAGCTCGCGAGCCAGCACCGGGTTGATCGAGGTCATTGCACCACCCCTTGCGTGACCGTGAGGAAGAGCTGCTCCAGGCCACCCGACTCCTCGACGAACTCGACGACCCGACGCTCCTCGTCGACCACCAGCCGTCGCAGCAGCGCGGTCTGCTCGTCGCTCGACGCCACCACGAAGGTCTCGCTCGTGCCATCGGCGAACCGCGCTCGCACCGTGCGCGAACCGCCGAGCTGGTCGAGGATCTGCCGCGGTGGCCCGCTCGCCAGCAGGCGCCCGGCCTCCATGATCGCCACGTGGGAACACACCTCCTCGAGCTCCGCGAGGATGTGCGAGGAGATGATGATGGTCTTGCCCATCGCGTTGAGGCCGCGAAGCAGGTCGCGCAGCTCGACGCGAGCACGGGGGTCGAGGCCGCTGGCCGGTTCGTCGAGCACGAGCAGGTCAGGGTCGTGCACGAGCGACCGGGCGAGGCTGAGCCGCTGCTTCATCCCGCGCGACAGGTCGTTCACCATCGAGTTGCGCTTCACCGTGAGTTCCACGAGTTCGAGCAGTTCGTCGACGAGTCGGGGCCACTGGCGGCGCGGCACGCGGTAGCTGGCGGCGAAGAACTCGAGGTACTCCACCACGCGGAGGTTGTCGTACACACCGAGCGCGTCGGGCATGTAGCCCAGGCGACGCCGCAGCGAGGCAGGGTCGTCGGCTGGATCGACCCCCATCACCCGCAACGACCCCGACGTCGGGGACAGCAGGCTGGCCATCATCGCGAACGTGGTCGACTTGCCTGCGCCGTTCGGTCCGATGAGGCCGAAGATCGATCCTGAGGGCACCTCCAGGTGGAGGTCGTCGACCGCGACGAGCGAGCCGTAGCGCTTGGTGAGCCCGACCGCGTGCACGGCGGGAGTGGCGGACGCGACCGCGAGGTCGTCGATCTCGATCACGCATCACCTCCGCGCAGGAGCGGGTGGATCGTCTGCACGTCGGGGTTCTGCGCGAAGTCGAGCGCGATCCGCACCACGACCGCACCGTCGACCACGTGGCGTGCCGCGACGTCGACGGCCTCCTCGCGGGTCTCGTCGTCGCGGTCGTCGAGCCGGACCCACCGCCCGCGTGCGTCGAGCACCTCGGCGGAGAGGATGCCTCGTGGCAACTCGAGCACCAGGTCGTCCACCGGGGCGTCGGGCGGCACGACGAAGCGGAACACCGGGGCACCCGGCTCGCCCGTGCGCGGGTCGAACGCCGATTCGATCTGTTCCCAGCGCACGGCTGGAGGCACGAGCGACGCCGCTGCGTTGGCGATCGGCGCGATCGACGTGACGAGCGCGACGTTGTCGACGGCACTCGCGTCGCCGTCGGTGACGGGAGCGGTGAGCCCGGTGGTCCAGCCCGCCGCACGTACGAGGCCCACCGGGAACACGCGCGGGTTCGAACTGGCGAACCAGGTCCAGATGCCGAGGTCGATGCCGGGCGTCGGCGCTGCGTCGAAGCCGAGCCCGCGGTCGGGGTCGCTCCACGCGTTGCGGACCGGCGAGTCGAAGACGTCGGGGTCGTCGAGCGGGTCGTCGATCTCGTACGTCGCGGTGGCGCCGGCGGCGAGGTCGCCGACCAGCACGCCGCGGCCTGCGGCGAACACCGCGACCGACACGAGGTCGGCGCCGCTCGTGTTGGTGACGGTGCCACGGATCGTGCCGTCGTCACCGATCGCGCCGTCCACCGACAGCAGGCTGCGTTCGTCGCCGCCGCGGGCGCCCGCCACGGTGACCTGGCCCGGTTCGAGGCGTGCCTCGAACACGGTGCTTCCGTCCGGTGCGACGGCGGCGGTGCGCGACGTGCTGGTGTCGGCCCACCACTCGAACAGGCCCGGCTCCGCGGGCGCCCATCCGGATGGCACGGTGAACGACGCCGTTCCACCACCTCGGCTGGTGAGCAGCTGCTGGTAGCCGATCACGCTCCCGACCGGTCCGGATTCGACGACGGTGGCGCCGGTGGTGCCGTCGTCGCTGCCCCAATCGCGGCTGGTGATCACGACACCTGTCGCCATCACGACCGAGATCGCGGGGATCGCGATCCAGGCGGCGGTGAGTCGCCGCAGGCGGCGCAACACGAGGTAGAGCACCGGTCCGATCAGCAGCACGTACACGGCGAGCGCGACCACGATGCGATCGAGCCGCGGCAGCTCCACGCCGGCGCGCTCGGCCAGGGTGACGCGAGGGTCGATGAAGGAGTCGGCGCCGAACGGGATGCTGGCATCGGTGGGCGACAGCGCCGCCGGCGCGATCGCAGCGTCCCAGTCTCCGGCCGTGAGCACCCCGTCCGCGAGGCGGATCTCGCCGCGGCCGGCGAGTGCGTACCCTGCGTCACCCGGACGCCACTCGGCCGGGAGTGCGGTGAGGTCGTCGGCGTCGTCGAGCACGAGGTGGCCGCCGCGTTCCACCCAGGCGAACAGCGAGAGCCTGGCGGTCGGAGCCAGCGCGACGAGGTCGTCCGAGGTGGCGAGCACGGTGTCGAGCTGCGTGAGGGCGGTCGGACCGAGCTCGAGGACGTCGAGCGACAGCGGGACGAGATCGACACGGCGCAGGTCGCCGGCGAGCGTGACGCGAGCCGGGGGATCGCCGGCTCTCGAGGCGAGCACGGGCATCACGGCCGCGACGTCCGTGCCGCTGTCGGAGACGAACCGCACCCGGTCGTCGGCGATCACCGATCCGCCGTCCACGAGCGACACGACGAACGGTCCGCTGAACACGTCGATCACGGGTGCGACGACGAGCACCTCTTCGGTGGAGCCGCCGGCGACCTGCACGTCGCGGCGCACCACGAGCCGCGAGGACTCGTTGGTCACCGTGACCTCGCCGTCGACGAGGCGGTCCGCGGTGATGGTGAGGCGCAGTACCACCAGGTCGCCGGTGTCGGCCGACGAGCCGAACTCCTGGGTGACGGCCAGGACGTCGACGGCCTCCGGTTCGGGAGCCGCCCGTTCGGTCGCGGGATCTGCTCCGGCCGCCGGGGCCGAGAGC
Organism: Actinomycetota bacterium; assembly: GCA_009704985.1. GTDB lineage: Bacteria > Actinomycetota > Acidimicrobiia > Acidimicrobiales > Ilumatobacteraceae > VFMC01. The sequence continues at coordinate 4,902 of WLDE01000078.1, forward strand.
GGACCGATCAGTGTCGTCGCGATCATCGCGGTGGCCGCTCCGGAGAGCGCGCGGCGCAGGTGCGCACGACGTCGGACGGTCACCTCTCGATCTCCTCCCCGGCCGGACCCTCCATCCGACGTTGCGTGAGCATGCCAGACGCCGACGGCCGTGGCGGCGCGACCGGGGTCGATTCTCGCGGATCTAGGGTGGGTCCCGTCTCGACCGGGGAGGGTGCCGTGGACGGAACGGGGAGTGGCGTGTCGGGTCGATGGGGTGACCCGCCCGCCGACGGCGGTGCGGACGCTTCGTCCGGCGAGTCCGCGGGCGGGGGTCGGCCGGGTCCGCGCGGGTGGGTGGTGCTCACGATCACCGCCGTCGTCGTGCTCGCTCTCGTCGCCGGTGGCTTCGCGATCGACCGGTTCGTGCTCGACGACGACACCACGCAGGTGGTCGAGGCCGTCGCCACCACCGTGGACGAGGAGATCGACGTCGAGCCGGTCGCGGTGTCTGCGACACGGCTGTTCACCCGCACCACCGAGAGCGGTGTCGAGATCCGCGTCAACGAGTCCGACGACGCGATGATGTTCGGCACCGGGTTCGAGATGGAAGGCGTCCCCGACTGGTGCGTCGCAGCGTCGAGCGTGTCCGCGATGGCCCTCACCGCCGATGCGGTCAGCCAGACACAGCTGCCACGTTCGAAGGCGGCGCCACCCACCCCGGCGGTGGCGTTCGGGTTGGGCGGCATCATCGAGGAGGCCCCGCTCGCGCTCGTGGTGGTCCAGGTGGACGACACGGTCACCCGGGCGCGACTCACCCATCCGAGCGGTGCGATCGACACGATGGAACCGGTCGACGGGTTGGTCGCGCTCGCCGTCGCCGTGCCGATCCCCGAGCAGGAGGACCAGAACGGCCTCCCGATGTTCGACCCCTGGAGCGGGATCGCATCGCAACTCGCGGTCGAGGTGTTGCACCGCAACGGGGATGCCGAGCGGCTCACGAACCAGGACCTGATGAACGGGATCCCGATGTGGTCCGACCCCGAGTGCATGGGCTCCGTCGAGGGCACGATGCCGATGCCCGAGGTGCCCGACCTCGAGCTGCCGCGGCCGGGCGCCGAGCAGCCGCTCGACCCTGCGGCCGAACGGACACGGGTCGAGGCGGCCTTCGTGGCGCTGTACAGCGACATCGGCGACAAGGACACGTTGTTCCGCTACGTCGACGACGCGAGCGGCCTCGACCTCGCGATGGTCGGCATCATGCGCGAGTACGGCGAGGCGTACCGTTCGATGGAACCCGAGATCCTGGAGATGGTGTTCTTCTCGCCGATCGAGGCGAGCTTCGTGTACACCACCGGCCTCGACCCGTTCGGCGACGGGTTCACCGGTCAGCTGCAGTCGTTCGGTCGTGCTCGCTTGATCGACGGCGAGTGGCGGATCACCCGCTCGACGGTGTGCCAGGACATGGAGCGCATCGGCGTGCAGTGCACGATCTGACCGTGAGGTTCGTGACGGCGCCGGACGTCGGCGCCGGATCCGGTTCCCCGGTCAGTTCGAGATCGCGAGCAGGATCAGCGCGGCGAGCGTGACGAGGTTGATGCGCGGGGTCTGCTCGGCGGCGCGCCAGGTGTCGGACTGCCAGCTCGCGAACCACTCGTTGCCGCCGACCTCGAACGCCACGAACCACACGACGAGCGCCAGCACCAGCGCGAGCGCGGCCCAGAACTTGGCGTCGTGCCAGTCGTCGGTGCCGGCGCGGAGGTTCGACGCGAGGATCACGGTGCCGATCCAGCCCGTCACCACCACCGCCGCCTCCAGCAGCACGATCACACCGAACGCGAGGCGCTGCAGCTTCGGCGAGCGGATGGCCCGCCACATCAGCCGCGGCGAGCGGAACGTCGTGTCCATCGACAGGATCCGTTCCACGTACTGCAGGTTCGACCGCGGATCGGTGAGGTTGCCGACGACGACGATCGTGGCCATCAGCGTGGTGCCGGCGACGAGCAGGAGCGGGGCGATGCGGAAGATGAGGGTGGTGTCGTCGATCATGGCGCTCTGATCTTGGCGTGAGCCGGGTGCGGGCGAGGTGATCCTGCGCCGTCAGGCGGCGGTCAAGGGGCGGCCGCCGGGAGGCCGTACACCGAGACCGCCGTCGCGCCGCGCACGGCCCGGCGCTCGGCGTCCGACAGGCCGGGCAGCAGCACGTCGGCGAGCCCGATGGAGGTCGCATGGTCGGTGGCCAGTGTGCACACGGGCCAGTCGGAGCCGACCATCGTGCGGTCGGCACCGAAGGCGTCGAGCGCGACCTCGGCGTACGGCCGCAGCTGATCGGGCGTCCACGCCGTCCACGACGCCTCGGTCACCAGACCCGACAGCTTGCACGTGGTGGTGCGGAGTGCCGCCAGCTCGCGGAGCAGCACGGACCACGGCTCGATCCGGCCCTGCTCGATCTCGGGCTTGCCGAGGTGGTCGAGCACGAAGCGCACGTCGGGCAGCGACCGAGCCGTGTCGATGGCCGCCGGGAAGTGCGCCGGCCGGAGCAGCAGGTCGTACGCGAGCCCGGCGGCGCCGACCGCGGCGATGCCGCGACGCACGTCGGCCCGGCGCAACCAGTCGACGTCGGCCTCGTCGTGCACCTGATGGCGGATGCCTCGCAGGTGGGAACCGCCGGGGCCGTCGCGCAGCTCGGCGATCACGTCGGCGACGTCGGGGGCGGTGAGGTCGACCCACCCGACGACCCCGGTGATCACCGGGTCGGCCGCGGCGATCTCCAGCAACTCGCGTGTCTCGGCGACGTCGGCGACGCACTGCACGACCACGCTGGCGTCCACGCCGGCGGCCTGCGCCAGCCGGGCGTGCTCGGCGGCGTCGTGGGTGCGGGCCAGCGGTTCGTACCCCGGGGCGCGCATCCAGGGCTGCGGCCGGGCCTCGATGTCCCAGAGGTGGTGGTGGGCGTCGACGAGCACGACGCTGACACTAGGGTCACCGCCGCGACCCGGGGGACGAGGGCGATCCGGGCGAGTGCCCGGTGGTGAGGGCGACAGGGGGATGACGGATGGCCACGGCTGCGACGATCACGGGACTGGACGTCGTCGACGTGCGGTTCCCCACCTCGCGGTTCCTCGACGGGTCGGACGCGATGAACCCCGACCCGGACTACTCGGCGGCCTACGTCGTGCTGCGCACCGACGGCGACCGTGCCGACGGTTCGCCGCTCGACGGCCACGCGCTCGCGTTCACGATCGGGCGTGGCAACGACGTGCAGGTCGCGGCCATCCGGGCGCTCGAGCACCACGTGGTCGGCCGTGACGTCGACGAGCTCGCCGCCGACCTCGGTGGCCTCGCACGCGGCCTCGCGCGGGACTCGCAGTTCCGGTGGCTCGGGCCCGAGAAGGGCATCGCCCACATGGCGCTCGGTGCCGTGGTGAACGCCGCATGGGATCTCGCGAGCCGCCGGGCGGAGCTGCCGCTGTGGCGGTTCCTGGTCGAGATGACGCCGGAGCAGATCGTCGCGCTGGTCGACTTCCGCCACATCTCCGACGCGCTCTCGCCCGACCAGGCGCTCGACCTGCTGCGCGCCGCCGCACCGGGTCGCGCTGCCCGCCTCGCCGACCTGGAGACGAACGGCTACCCGGCCTACACCACCGGTGCCGGATGGCTCGGCTACGACGACGCCAAGCTCGAACGGCTCGCCGCCGAGGCCGCGGCCCGCGGCTACCGGCAGGTGAAGCTGAAGGTCGGCGCGGACCCGGCGGCAGACGAGCGGCGCCTCCGTATCGCCCGTGGTGCGATCGGCCCCGACGTCGGTCTCGCCGTCGACGCCAACCAGATCTGGGACGTCGACGAGGCCATCGCCCGCGTGAACGCGCTCGCGCACCACGACCTGGCCTGGATCGAGGAGCCGACGAGCCCCGACGACGTGCTCGGCCATGCCCGCATCCGCGCCGGGGTGTCGCCGGTGCCGGTCGCGACCGGCGAGCACATGCACAACCGGGTGATGGCCAAGCAGTTCCTGCAGGCCGGAGCGCTCGACGTGCTGCAGATCGACGCCGCCCGCGTGGGCGGCGTGAACGAGAACCTTGCGATGCTGCTGCTCGCCGCCGCGTTCGGGGTGCGGGTGTGCCCGCACGCCGGCGGCGTGGGGCTGTGCGAGATGGTCCAGCACCTGTCGTTCTTCGACGCGGTCGCCGTGTCGGGCACCACGGAGGGTCGGATGATCGAGCACGTCGACCACCTCCACGAGCACTTCGTCGATCCGGTCACCGTGGTCGACGGGCGGTACCTGTTGCCGACGGGCCACGGGCTGAACGGGCGCATGCACCAGGAGTCGATCGATCGTCACCGCTTCCCCGACGGGGCGGAGTGGCGGGCAGGAGGAGCGTCGTGAGCGAGCAGCAGGCAGCGGGAGCTGCGGGCACACCGGGCGCCGGCGAGTTCGCCGGGCTCACCGCGATCGTGACCGGTGGGGCGTCGGGCATCGGACTCGCGACGGCGCTCGAGCTGTCCGCCCGGGGTGCGCAGGTCGCGTGCCTCGACCTCGTCCCCGACACGGTGCCCGAGCCGCTGCTCGGTGTGCGCTGCGACGTCACGGACGACGCGTCGGTGCGGGCGGCGGTCGACACGGTGGTGGGTCGCTTCGGCGGCATCGACGTCGTGGTCGCCAACGCGGGCATCGGCGCCCAGGGCGGGGTGGATGCGAACGACGACGCCGAGTGGCACCGCGTGTTCGACGTCAACGTCGTCGGCATCGCTCGCACGGTGCGCGCCGCCCTGCCGCACCTCCGGCGCTCCGCCGCACCGGCGGTGGTGCTCACGTCGTCGATCGCCGCGTGGGCCGGTCTGCCGCAGCGGGCGGTGTACAGCGCGAGCAAGGGTGCCGTGCAGGCGCTCGGCCTGGCGATGGCCACCGACCTGCTGGCCGACGGCATCCGGGTGAACCTCGTCGCGCCGGGCACGGCCGACACCCCGTGGGTCGGGCGGCTGCTCGACTCGGCCCCCGACCCCGCGGCCGAGCGCGCCGCGCTCGAGGCGCGCCAGCCGATGGGGCGGCTCGTCACCGCCGAGGAGGTCGCGCACGCGATCTGCCATCTCTGCTCGCCACGCGCGGCGAGCACGACCGGAGCCGTGCTCGCCGTGGACGGCGGGATGCACGGGTTGCGGCCGCGCCCGCGGCGCTGACGCACCGACGGGCGCCTGCCGGTCGGTACCGGGCGCGGGTGGAGCCCGTGGACGCGGCAGCCAGTCGTCGGACGACGCCGCGCCACCCCGGAGGTGACCGAGCGGGGCGCGACGTCTCGTTCCACGCGACGAGGGGAACACCAGGGCATGACCACATCACGAGGACCCGGCAACCCCACGGACCACGACGCGCCTGCGCAGCGGCCGGTGCCGGCGGAGCAGCCGGCGGAGCAGCCGGTGGAGCAGCCGGTGGAGCAGCCGGTGGAGGAGTGGGTCCCTGTCGACGAGCCGATGACGGGCCCGCAGCGCACCTACCTCGCGACCCTGGCCCGCGAGGCGGGGGAGGAGGTCCCCGACCCCGAGCTGTCGAAGGTCGCAGCCTCGCGGCACATCGAGCGGCTCCAGCGCGTGACCGGACGCATCCCCGCCGATCGCGGCCGCTGGGGGTCCGTCGGGGTCCGCGGGCGCGGCAGGTGATCAGCCGGTGAGCAGCGAGCTCGCCGGCAGGTCGAACCAGCGCAGGTGCTCGAAGCGCTCGGACACGTGCGTGGACGACTCGTCGTCGCCCGACCAGTCGACCGCGGCCTCGAGGATCGCCCTCGCGTCCGCGAGCTGACCGGCGAGCGCGGACTCGGGCGCGCGCACCTGCGGCACCGCGGGCCGAACGAGGGCGCCGGTGGCGGGGTCGTACGACAGGTCGGAGAGGCGCAGCGGCGGCTCGACCGGCCCGCGCCGGTGACGCCACAGACCCGACGCCGGGTCGAACCGGTACTCGGGCAGCAGCTTCCACCCCTGGGTCGCGACGAGATCGACCGAGTCGACGAGGTACTCGAACACGGTCTCGGAGATGAAGTAGTTGAAACTGACCCGCGTCCAGCCGGGCTTGATGCCCTCGCAGCCGTGGGTGATCTCCTGCTCGAACTCGTGCGAGCGGTCGAGGTCGATGCCGAGGAGGCGGTGGCCGTACGGGCCGGCGCACGAGCAGCCGCCGCGCGACTGGATGCCGAACAGGTCGCTCAGCAGCGCCACGACGTAGTTGTGGTGGAGGTACCTGCCACCCGGCCGGCGCACCACGAACGACACGATCGAGAGCCGCTCGCTCTCGGTGTTGCCGAGCACCTGCAACGACGGGTTCCGTCCCCACCGGTCGATCGCCCGGCGCCAGTACGACTCCTCGTGGGCGCGGATCGTGTCGACGCCCACGGCCTGCTTCAGCTGGAACACCAGCCCGGCGCGGATCGACTCGACGATCGCGGGGGTGCCGCCCTCCTCGCGGTGCACCGGGTCGTCGAGGTAGCGGTGCTCGGTGGGGTTCACGTACGCGACCGTGCCGCCGCCCACCACGTCGGGCACCCGGTTGCGCAGCAGCGACCGGCGCACCACCAGCACCCCCGGCGTCCCCGGGCCGCCGACGAACTTGTGCGGGCTGAGGAACACGGCGTCCTTCGACGCGAGCGGGTGCAGCTCGCAGCACTCCTGCATGTCGATGCGGACGTACGGCGCCGCTGCGGCGTAGTCCCAGAACGACAGCGCGCCGTGGCGGTGCAGCAGGTCGGAGATGGCGCACGTGTTCGACACGATGCCCGTCACGTTGGACGCGGCGGAGAACGACCCGATGCGCAACGGCCGGTCGGCGTACGCGATCAGTTGGGCCTCGAGCACGTCGAGGTCGACGTGGCCGTCGTGGTCCTCGGGGATCACCACCACGTCGGCGATGGTCTCGCGCCACGGCAGCTCGTTGGAGTGGTGCTCGAACGGGCCGACGAACACCACCGGGCGCTCGTGCGCGGGGAGGTGTGCCGACAGGCCGTAGCGGTCGTCGAGGTCGGCCGGCAGACGGAGGTTGAGGATCCCGATGAGCTTGTCGATCGCGCCGGTGGAGCCCGAGCCGCAGAAGATCACGCACGTGTCGTCGTTGCCGCCGACGGCCTCGTGGACGATGCGGCGCGCGTCCTCGCGCAGCCGCGTGGTCTGCAGCCCGGTGCCCGACGACTCGGTGTGGGTGTTGGCGTAGCGCGGGAGCACCTCGTCGCGGAGGTAGTCCTCGATGAACGACAGCGCCCGGCCCGAGGCCGTGTAGTCCGCGTACGTGATCCGCCGCGGGCCGAAGGGGCCGTCCATCACGAGGTCGTCGCCGACCACCGACTCCCGGATCCGCCGGAGCAACGGGGTGTCCTGCGGGTGCTGCACGCCGACGACGCTACCGCTCGCCCTGCACCATGGGCCGAACGGCTCGTCCGCGACGCGCCAACGGCTCGTCGCGCCACGGCGCGTGCAATCACGACCGGCGAACGTCCACAATGGGACCCCGAAACGACCGCGCCTGCTCGTGCCGCCACGGTCGCGCCCGACCACCGCGATCCACGGATCCCCGCAAGCAAGGCCCACCGACGTGCTCGACGACCTGACCAACACGATCACCGACATCGTCGACACGCTCGGCTACGTGGGGGTGGCGTTCCTGGTCGCGCTGGAGAACGTCTTCCCGCCGATCCCGTCGGAGGTGGTGTTGCCCCTCGCCGGGTTCGTGGCGGGTCGCGGCGACGCGTCGCTGATCGGCATGATCATCGCCGCCACCGTCGGGTCGGTCATCGGCGCCTGGATCCTCTACGGCATCGCCGCGGCGGTCGGCCCCGAGCGGCTGCACACGTTCGTCGTGCGCTACGGCAAGTGGTTCCGGCTCGGTGAGAAGGACATCGCTCGCGCGGAGGAGTGGTTCGACCGTCGCTCGGATGCGGCGGTGCTGATCGGTCGCTGCATCCCGCTGATCCGGTCGCTCGTGTCGATCCCCGCCGGCTTCCGCCGGATGCGCTTCGGGCGCTTCACGGTGTTCACGGCCATCGGCAGCGCGGTGTGGAACACCGCGCTCATCAGCGCGGGGGCCGTGCTCGGCGACCGCTGGAAGCAGGTCGGCGACGTCGTCGGCCTGTTCCAGGGCGTCGTGATCGTGGCGATCGTGGTCCTGCTCGCGTGGTTCGTCTGGACGCGGCTGCTGCGCCCACGTCTGCGTGCGAGCGGAGATCTGCCCGCCGACGTGGTCGAGGACTGACCCTTGCACAGCACCGGAGACGCACCATGACGACCAGCGACCACCACGATCACCACGATCACCACGACCACCGGGCCGATCACGGGTCGGACGGCCAGCAGGTGCTGGTGGGCATCTCGTTCGACGATCCGTTCCGCGCCGCTGAGTTCCTCACCGCGTCGCACCGGCTCGCCGCCCACCACGGATTCCGGCTGCTCGATGCCGTCGTGGTGCGCAAGGACGAGCACGGCAAGACCTTCGTGCAGGAGACCACGGATCCGCAGCCGGTGCAGGCGGGCATGTCCGGGGCGGTGTGGGCGGGCCTGTTCGGCCTGCTGCTCGGCGGGCCCGTCGGGTGGCTCGCCGGTGCGGCGGTGGGTGCCGGCGCGGGTGCGATCGCCGCGAAGGTGATGGACACGGGCATCCCCGACGAGTGGGTCGGCTGGTTCCGCGACGCCGTGGCCGACGCGTCGACCACGGTGGCGTTGCTCGTGAGCGATCTCGACCGCGACGCCCTGGTCGCGGAGGTGGCCCGGTTCCAGGGCGGGTCGCTCGTCTACGCGAACGTGGACCCGATCACGCTGGCTCGCCTGCGCGAGGCGCTCGCGAGCGGCACCACCGACTGACCGGACGGGGCCGGGAGGTCGTCAGCCGGCGGCGATCGCGGCGAGCCGGAGCTCGTCCATCGCGATGCGCACGCGGCGGCCGTCGGTGTAGGCGAGCTCGATCGAGCAGCGGCCGTCGACGGCGGTGTGCTCGATCCGGAGCCGGCCGGTCAGCGCGTGCGACCACAGCGACGCCTCCTGGCGGTCGAGCGCGAGGTCGGTCACCACGATCGGCGAGTCGGCGTGCTCGAGCAGCCAGTGGGCGATCGCCCGCGGCGACCGCATGCACGAACAACTGTTGGCACCGAACGACCGGGCCTTCGCGAGGTTCGACGGCAGGAGCAGCTGCTCGCCGCGAGCGGCGGCGCGGCGCTTCGCGCTCGAGGAGGACGCCGTGCGAGCGGCCGGGGTCGTGTCGGCGAGAGCCACGACGGCGACCGTGCGTCGATCGTTCCCATGTGCACGCAGGTGTGGCCGTCCTGCCGGAATCCACGCGGGTCGGCGAGACGTCGCGGTGGTTGACCGGATGGTTGACTGGAGCCGTGGACGTCGACCGCAGCTCGCTGCTCATCGACCGCCGGGCGGCCGTCGAGACCACGGCGCTCGACGAGCACTCGTGGGTGCACCTCGTGCGCGGGTTCGTCCCCGACGCCGCGGCTGCGCTCGACCGTGTGCGGTCGACCACGCCCTGGCAGCAGCAGGAGGTGCTCCGCTACGAGGCCTACGTGCCCGAGCGGCGGCTCAGCTCCGGTCTCCGCGCGGACTCGGACCCGCTGCTGCGCCAGATCGACCTCCACCTCACGGCCACCCACCGCCAGCGCTTCACCGGGGTCGCGGCGATCCTGTATCGGGACGGGGAGGACTTCCAGGGTCTGCACAGCGACCGCGAGATGCGCTGGCTCGACGACACGCTCATCGCGATCGTGGTGCTCGGCCAGCGCCGGCCGTTCGTGATCCGGCGTCGCGCCCCGATGCGCGAGGTGGTGGAACGGGTGCCGGCGGGAACGGCCCCGGACGACCTCGTGTTCACACCCGGCGAGGGCGATCTGCTGGTGATGGGCGGGGCGTGCCAGCGCGACTGGTTGCACGGCATCCCGCGTGCCGACACCGCCAACCCGCGCATCTCGCTCACGTGGCGCTGGACCAGCCGGCGGGGTCGTCCCGACACGAACCCCGGCTACGTCGACGGTCGCCAGTTCAGCGACCGACCGCGCCGACCCGGCACCCGCACCCGCCGCCCCTGAGGGCCGGCCCCTGTTCGGGCCGCGCATCGTCCCGGGTTCCGGAGGATTCGCGGCCGGAACGTGGCGCGCGGGAGACTGCGGTCGTGGAACCTGCTCCCGCTCGCGCACGGGGAGCGCTCGACGGGATCCGGGTGCTCGACCTCACCTCCGTGATCATGGGGCCGCTCGCGACCCAGGTGCTCGGCGACCTCGGCGCCGACGTGATCTGCATCGAGGCCGCCGGCGGCGACACCAACCGGATCATGGGCCCCGGTCCGATGGCCGGCATGTCGGGCACCTCGCTCAACCTGCTGCGCAACAAGCGCAACGTCTGCCTCGATCTCAAGCACCCCGACGCCCGTGCGGCGGTCCTTCGCCTGCTCGCCACCTGCGACGTGTTCGTCACCAACCTGCGGCCCGGACCGCTCGACCGGCTCGGCCTCGGGTACGACGCGGTGCGCGCCGTGCGGCCCGACGTCGTGATGTGCCGCGCCCACGGATGGGCGAGCGACCCCGACGGCGGGGGAGCGGCCGACCGCCCCGCGTACGACGACGTGATCCAGGCGGCCTCGGGGGTCGCCGACACCTTCCGGCTCCGCGACGGGGTGCCGGCGATGGCGCCCACGCTCGTGGCCGACAAGGTGGCCGGGATGGCGATCTCGCAGGCCGTGCTCGCCGCCCTGTTCCACCGGGCGCGAACGGGGGAGGGGCAGTTCGTCGAGGTGGCCATGATGGACGCGTTGCGGGCCTTCACCCTCGTCGAGCACGCCTGCGCCGCCGTGACCGAACCGGCGCTCGGTCCAGCCGGCTACCCCCGCATCACCACCCCGCACCGACGGCCGTTCGCGACCACCGACGGCTGGATCGCGGTGCTGCCGTACTCCTCGGAGAACTACCGCGCCGTGTTCCGCGAGGGCGGCCGCGACGAGCTGCTCGACGACCCGCGGATCGCGACGGCGGCGTCGCGCATGGCCCACGCCGGCGACCTGTACGCGATCGTGGCCGAGGTGGTGGCCACCCGCTCGACCGAGTTCTGGGTGGCGTTCTGCGCGGAGCACGACATCCCCGCCGGTGCCGTGCGCACGCTCGACGAGCTCGTCGCCGAGCTGCCCGTCGTGGAGCACCCGCGCGCCGGCCGCTACCACGAGATCCCGGTGCCGTGGCGGTTCTCCGCGACCCCGGCGAGCACCCGTCGACCGGCACCCCTGCTCGGCGAGCACACCCACGAGGTGCTCGCCGAGATCGGCTACGGCGACGACGAGATCGACGCCCTGCGGGCGAGCGGAGCGATCCCGGCCTGACCCGTCGCGCCGACCGCGCCGGCCTCGCCGGAAAACGCAACTGGTCGCGCACCGTCCCGGGATCCGGGACGATGCGCGACCAGCACGCAGGTCGGTGCCGACCAGTGGCTGTTCAGCAGCGGGTGATCAGCTGCCGGTCCACTCGGCCGGACGCTTCTCGGCGAAGGCCCGGGGACCTTCCTTCGCGTCGTTGGAGGTGAACACCTTCACCTGCAGCGGACCCTGGAGCTTCCAGAACTCCTCCTCCGTGCAGCCCTGGGTGGCCTTGATCAGCTGCTTCGACGCGGCCACGGCGAGCGGGGCGTTCTTCGCGACCCGCTCGGCGAGCTGCATCGCCACGTCCACCGCCTCGCCCTTCTCGGCGAGCCGGGCGACGAGACCGAACTCGAGGCCCTCCTCGGCCGTGATCGGGTCGGCGGTGATCGCCATCTCCATCGCCTTGCCGTAGCCCACGCGGCTCGGCAGACGCAGGAGACCACCGCCGGCCGCGAACAGGCCGACGTTCACCTCGGGGATGCCGAGCTTGGCGCCCCTGGCGGCGACCAGCAGGTCGCAGCTGAGCGCGAGCTCGAGCCCACCGGCGAGGGCGAAGCCCTCGATCGCGCCGATGAGCGGCTTCTCGGCGCCGTTCTGGATGAACTGCATCATCGGGCCGATGTCCTCGCCGCGCGAGAACGCCTTGAGGTCCATGCCCGAGCAGAACCCGCGCCCGGCGCCGGTGAGCACACCGGCGGTGAGGCCCGGGTCGGCGTTGAGCTGCTGCACGGCGTTCCAGAGGCCGTGCGACAGCGCGCCGTTGATCGAGTTCATCTGGTCGGGCCGGTTCAGCGTGATCAGCAGCACGCGACCGCGCTGCTCGGTGAGGACGGCCGGTTGTTCGGTGGTTGCTTCGCTCATGGGATCACGTCCTCACTTCGGTGGCATGCGGATGCCGCCGTCGACACGGACGACCTCCGCGTTCATGTACGGGTTGGTGATCAGGTCGACCACCATGAAGGCGAGCTCCTCGGCCGAGCCGAGGCGCTTCGGGAACAGCACCGACTGGCCGAGGTGCGCCTTGAAGGCGTCGCTCTGCTCGCCCGAGCCGTAGATCGGGGTGTCGATGAGGCCCGGTGCGATGGTGTTCACGCGGATGCCGACGGCCGACAGGTCGCGGGCGATCGGCAGCGTCATGCCGACGATGCCGCCCTTCGACGCCGAGTACGCCGCCTGGCCGATCTGGCCGTCGAACGCGGCGACCGACGCCATGTTCACGATCGCGCCGCGCTGGCCGTCCGCGTCGAGCGGCTCGGTCTTCGCCATCGCCGCGGCGGACAGCCGGAGCATGTTGAACGACCCGAGCAGGTTCACCTTGATCACGAAGTCGAAGATCGCCTGGGCGAGCGGCTCGTTGTTGCGGTCGATCGTGCGACCCGGGCGGCCGAGGCCGGCCGAGTTCACGAGGGCGCGCAGCGGACCCATCTCCGAGGCGGCGGCGACGGCCGCGAGGCCGTCCTCCTCGCTCGAGACGTCGCACTTCACGAAAAGGCCACCGATCTCCTTGGCGACCTCGGCGCCCTTGTCCTCCTGGAGATCCGCGATGACGACGCGGGCCCCGAGGGCGGCGAGCTGGCGGGCCGAGGCCTCA
>WLDE01000008.1 GCA_009704985.1 Actinomycetota bacterium
CACGATCACGATCACGATCACGACCACGACCACGACCACGACCACGACCACTCGGACCTGACGGACATCGCCGCACGGGTGCGGGCGCTCGAGTCGGTGCTGATCGACAAGGGCTACGTCGACCCGGTGGCGCTCGACGCGATCATCGACACGTACCAGCACGACGTCGGACCCCGCAACGGCGCCCGCGTGGTCGCTCGGGCCTGGACCGACCCGGCGTATCGCGAGCGGCTGCTCGCGGACGCGACCGCCGCGATCGCCGAGCTCGGGTACGGCGGCCGGCAGGGCGAGCACATGGTGGCCGTCGAGCCCACCGACGACACCCACCACGTCGTGGTGTGCACGCTGTGCTCGTGCTACCCGTGGCCGGTGCTCGGCCTCCCGCCCGTCTGGTACAAGTCGCCGGCCTACCGGTCACGTGTCGTGATCGACCCGCGCGGCGTCTTGGCCGAGTTCGGCACGGTGCTGCCCGACCACGTCACCGTGCGGGTGTGGGACTCCACCGCGGAGCTGCGCTACCTCGTCGTTCCGCAGCGTCCGGCCGGCACCGACGGCTGGAGCGAGGAGCAGCTCGCCGCAATCGTGACGCGCAATTCGATGATCGGCACCGAGGTGCTCGCACCCCAGGTGTCCGGCCCGGCGGAGGCCGGATCGTGAACGGCCCGCACGACCTGGGCGGGATGCACGGCTTCGGGCCCGTGGCCCCCGAGCGCGAGCGCGACGAGCCGGTCTTCCACGCCCCGTGGGAGGGGAGGGCGCTCGCGCTCACGCTCGCCGTCGGTGCTCTCGGACACTGGAACATCGACCGCAGCCGCCACACCCGAGAGTCGCTGCCGCCGGCCGTGTACCTCGGCTCGTCGTACTACGAGATCTGGACCAGCGGACTCGAGCAACTGCTGCGCGAGGAGGGACTCGTCGGCGACGACGAGCTCCGCGCCGGCCGTTCGCTGCGGGATCCCGCCCCCACGCGCCGGCCGCCGCTGCCGGGCGCTGACGCGGCCGGCTCGCTGACCGCCAGGTCGACCTACGAGCGGCCGGCACCGCACCCGGCCCGGTTCGCCGTCGGCGATCGGGTGCGGGCGGTGAACGTCCACGTCGCAGGGCACACCCGGCTGCCGCGCTACGTGCGCGGCCACGCCGGCACCGTCGAGTCCGTGCGTGGCGTCTTCGTGTTCCCCGACGCGAACGCCCACGGGCACGGCCCGGATCCGCAGTGGTGCTACACGGTCGTGTTCGAGGCCAACGAGCTGTGGGGCGCGTCGGCGGACCCCCGCTCCACGGTGAGCGTCGACGCGTTCGAGCCGTACCTGGAGCCGTCGTCGTGACCCCGTCGGAGCTGCCGCTCGATCTCGCCGAACGTCCGCCGTTCGCCGAACCGTGGGAGGCCACCGCGTTCGCGCTGGCCGTGCACCTGCACCAGCGGGGCGTGTTCGCCTGGCCCGAGCTGGCCGAGGAGCTGGGCGCCCGCCTCGCCACCGGCCCTTCGACGGGCTACTACGAGCACTGGCTCGCGGCGGTGGAGGCGCTCGTCGTGCGGCACCGCGTGGCCACCGCCGACGAGCTCGACACCACCCGCGCCGCCTGGCTCGACGCTGCCGCGCACACGCCGCACGGGCAGCCGATCCTGCTCCACGGCACCCGCGAACGCTGACCACCCGTCAGCGTGCGACGGTGACCGGGGTTCGTTCGACGTGCTCCGGGCAGTCGACCCGCAGGTCGTGGTCGCGCAGCGGGACCCCGAGCAGCAGGCACCGTGCCGGTGCACGGCCGGCCGCCGGCTGGTGGTGGTGGCACGTGAGGCAGCTCCGGTTCACCGTGATCACCCCGGCGGTCTGCAGCCGTGCGATCTCTCGCAACAGCACCTTCAGGGTGGTGGCGAGCTCGGCGTCGGAGCTGTCCTTCGCCGCCAGCACCGGTTCGAGCTCGGCGGCGACGGCCGCTGCGACGCCGCGGCCGTCCTCCGTGAGCGACACGCGCGAGCTGCGCATGTCGAGCGGATCGCGGGTGCGGGCGATCAGGCCCCGCCGCTGGAGGGCGTTGACCGCCTCGCTGAGCGTCGGCTGCGAGACGTCGAGCTCCGCTGCGAGATCACCGATGCGCCGCGCCACGCCGTCGGACAGCGTCTCCAGCACACCGAGCCCGAGCTGCGACACCTGATGCCGTGTCGCTGCGTCCTGGCGTGCCGCTCGCAGCGCTCGACCGAGACGCTCGACGGCGGCGAGCACCCGTCGCTCGAGGTCGGCGTCCGCGGTCATGAGCGCATTGTGGCCGGTGGCGACCCGTCCGGGTCACCACCGGTCCGGGTCGTAGGGCTGCGACCAGAGCGCGACGGTGAGCGTGACGGCCTTGAACCAGGCCGTGTGCATCGCGTCCACCGTGTCGGCGTCGTCGCCGCCCGCCGCCAGGAACGGACGGATGGTCGCCGTGATCGGCCACACGAACGCGACGAGGTACCGCAGCGGCACGAACCTCTGCGGTGAGTCGACGCCGTCGGTCCGACCCTTCGTGTCGGTGTGACGCCGGGCGATTTCGTGCTGGTGGTCGAGCCAGCGCTGGTCCCACGGTCGGGCGCAGAGGTCGGTGATCCACTGGCCGAACCTCGCCCGCACGGCGGACAGGTAGTGGGCCGACGGCTGGCCGTCGGGACCGTGGAACGAGGCGACGAGGTGCGAGTGCGAGCCGACGTAGCCGTACCAGAGGTCGAGGATCGCCTCCACCTGCGGCGCGAGCACCGCTCCGGCTCGTGCGAGCGCTGCGGCGTCGTCGTCGCTCCAGAGCAGGGTCGACAGCAGCAGGTCGAGATCGGCCGTGCTCACCGGCGAGGTGGGCAGGTCGTCGTCGAAGGCGTACCCGGCGATGGTCGTGGTCATGCGGAGATCTCCTCGGTGGTGATGCGGCACCCGTGGCCGGGGTCGCAGTGGTCGGTGTGGTCGGTGTGGTCGGTGTGGTCGGTGTGGTCGGTGTGGTCGGGTTCGGTGCGGGTCTCGTCGAGTGGGACCTCGTCGATCAGGCGGGCGATCGTGGCGCCGACGACGAGGTCGTCGACCTGGCCGAACGCGTTCACGCGGATCCGTCCCGATCGGTCGATCACGACGAGGCTCGGTGTGCCGCGGAGGTGGTAGCGCCGCATGGTGACCGGCATCGGGGCAGCCCCGTCGTGGGCGTCGACGCCGACGGGGAAGTGGATCCGGTACTCGTGCAGGAACGCTTCGAGCGACACGGGGCGCATCGCGTCGTGGTGCTCGAACACGGTGTGCAGGCCGAGGACGGTGACGTCGGGGCCGAAGGTACGCGCCACCCGCTGTGCCTGCGGGAGCCCGTGGCTCACGCATCCGGGGCACAGCATCTGGAACGCCTCGATCACGACGACCTGACCGCGGAGGTCGTCGAGGCCGATGGGGGAGGAGCAGTTGAACCACTGCGACACCGCGAGCGGTGGGGCCAAGGTCGGAGGATGATGCATCGGCATACGATGCATCGTAATCCTATAAATGTCAAGTGAGCGGCAGGTTCGCGTCGAACCAGCCGGCGGCCAGGTGCGCGGCCGTGGCGAGCGTGCCGGGCTCCTCGAACAGGTGCCCGGCGCCGGGCACGATCTCCAGACGGCAGGGTGCTCGCATCCGCGACCGCGCCTGCTCGTTGAGGCCCACGACCACCGTGTCCCGACCTCCCACGATCAACAGCGTCGGTGCCCGCACCGCACGAAGCGCGTGTCCCGCCAGATCGGGCCGCCCGCCGCGGGACACGACGGCTCGCACCGGGCAGTCCGGCTCCGCCGCTGCCCGGAGCGCCGCCGCCGCTCCCGTGCTCGCGCCGAAGTACCCGACCGGCAGCTCGCCGAGGTGCGGCTGCGACATCGCCCACGTGGTCGCCCCGCCCAGCCGTCGCGCGAGCAGCCCGACGTCGAACACCTTCGACCGGTCGGGTTCCTCGTCGGTGGTCAGGAGGTCGAAGAGCAGCGTCGCGTGGCCCGCCTGTTCGAGCACCTCGGCCACGAACCGGTTGCGGGGACTGTGGCGGCTGCTCCCGCTGCCGTGCGCGAACAGCACCAGGCCGCGGGCATCCGCCGGGATCGTGAGGTGCCCACCGACCTGTGCGTCGCCGAGGTCGAGCACGACCTCCCGCTCGACGCGGTCGGGGACGTCGACGGCGCCCGAGACCGGCCTCGACACCGACGGCTCGGTGTCGAGGATCGCCAGGACCGCCTCGTCGGGCACCTGCGCGAAGTCGCGGTACGACCCGCCGACACCGACGAACAGCTCAGGGGTGGACACGCACACGTACTGGTCGGCCACCGCACCCATCCGCTCCGCCCATCCGGCCGGTGCGACGGGAACCGCCACCACGATGCGCCGAGCACCGTCGGCGCGGGCGACGGCGCACGCCGCCGCCATCGTCGAGCCGGTGGCCAGCCCATCGTCGACGACGATCACGTCGCGACCGGCGAGCGGCACCCGCCGGTGACGGCGACGGAACCGCTCGGCCCGGCGAGCCAGTTCGACCGCCTCACGCGCCTCGACGCGCGAGAACTCCCACGCCGACACCCCCGCCCGCCGCACGATGTCGTCGTCGACGACGCGCACGCCGTCCTCACCGATCGCCCCCATCGCGAGTTCCGGCTGGTGCGGGACACCGATCTTGCGGACCACGATGACGTCGAGCGGCGCGCCGAGGGCACGCGCCACCTCGTGTGCGACCGGAACCCCACCTCGCGGCAGACCCACCACGACCGGATCGTCACCCGCGCGGAGCGACCCCTCGTCGCGGAGCCGGACGAGCAGAGCGCCGAGGCATCTCCCGGCCTCGGCGCGATCGGCGAATCGACGTGCCATGGTCCCATCTTCGGACCGTCCGGCGGGTCGACGCGAGGGCCGAACGCCCTCGCGCGTCGGGCTGATCGGATCTGGGATGTCACGACGACGGGTTGTAGTGTCGACCCATCGACCATGACCCGCACGCACGTCACGAGTCCGCGTCCGTCCAGGGCCCGGCGGAAACGTCCGGCGGAGGACTCCCGACGGTCGTCGTCGGGGTCGGAGCGTCGGCCGGAGGGGTCGAGGCGGTGAGCAGCCTGCTCGATCACCTGGGCAGCCCGCGTCACCTCACCGTCGTCGTGGTGATGCACCTCGACCCGACGCACGAGGGGGGTCTCGCCGGGGTGCTCGCCCGGCACACCGAACTGCCGGTGCACGCAGTGGCCGACCGCGCACGTCTCGAGCCCGGGCAGGTGCTCGTCATCCCACCCGACCGCGACCTCGACGTCGAGGGCGACGAGCTGCGCCTGTCACCACCGGGTGAACCCCGAGGTCGCCGTCTGCCGATCGACCACTTCTTCCGCTCGCTGGCGCAGGCCCATCGAGCCCGATCGATCGGGGTCGTGCTCTCGGGGACGGGTTCCGACGGCACCGACGGTCTCCGGGCGATCCGCGCCGTCGGTGGCCTCACGCTCGCTCAGGTACCGGAGACGGCCATGTTCGACGCGATGCCCCGATCGGCGATCGAGGCCGGTGTGGTCGACCTCGTCGCGCCGATCGACGAGCTCGCCGGCGTGCTCGTGGCCGGGCAGATCGACGACGCGTCGCGTGGTGCCGACGCGGGCACCGGGCCGATGGTCGGGTCGGGATCGGACGTCGGGCCCAGCACGACGGTCGACGACGTCATGAGGATCGTCGAGTTGCTCGAGTCGCGGACCGGCCGCGACCTGTCGCTGCACAAACGATCCTCGATCGCCCGGCGGATCGATCGGCGGATGCTGTCGCACCAGCTCGCGAGCATCGCCGACTACCTGCGCCTGGTCACGCGCATGCCCGAGGAGCTCGACGTGCTCGCCGACGACCTGCTCATCGGCGTGACCAGCTTCTTCCGCGACCCGGAGGTCTGGACGGCGCTCCGCGACGACGTGCTGCCGGGGCTGCTCGCCGAGGCCGTGCAGGCCGGAGGTGTCGTCAGGGTCTGGACGCCTGCGTGCTCGACGGGCGAGGAGGCGTACACCGTCGCGATGACGTTCCGGGAGGCGATGGACCGGATCTCGCCCCGCCCGAGGGTGCGACTCCGGATCTTCGCCACCGACGTCGATCCCGTCGCCATCGAGCACGCACGGAGCGGTCGCTACCCGCGCGCCATCGAGGCCGACGTGTCGCCCGAGCGTCTCGCCAGGTTCTTCGTCGAGTCGGACGGTGGGTACCGGATCGCGCCGGACATCCGCGAGCTGGTCGTGTTCGCGCAGCAGGACCTCACGACCGACCCCCCGTTCACCCGGATCGACCTCATCACCTGCCGGAACCTGCTGATCTACTTCGAACCGGAGTTGCAGCGGCGCATCCTGCCGCTGTTCCACCACGCGCTGCAGCCGGGCGGTGTGTTGGTGCTCGGCACCGCCGAGTCGTGCTCGGCCGCGCCCGACCTGTTCGAGCCCGTCGTCGGCCGCGCACGGATCATGCGCCGCCGGCACGTCCCCACCTCGCCCCGCGCCTTCGAGCTCCCGTTCCCGGCCGTCAACCGGGCGTCGGTCGCCCCCCGGCCGGTCGTCCGGGGAACCGATCCCTCCACGTTGCAGGCCGTGGTCGAGGAACTGCTCCGGCGGACGTTCGCACCGTCCGCCGTGCTCGCAACGGCGACCGGGGACGTGGTGTTCGTGAACGGCCGCACCGGGAGGTACCTGGAACCGCCGGTCGGGAAGGCGTCGCTCGACCTGATCGCGATGACCCGTGAGAGCCTGAGAGCGGCCGTGGCGCAGGCGTTCCGGACCGCCCGACGTCAGCGGTCGTCGTGCTCGTTGCGAGCGGTGAACACCGACGCGGATCCCCCGACCGTGGTCGAGATCACCGCGACGCCGGTGACGGAGCCGCCTGAGGCATCATCGATGGTGCTCGTGGTCTTCAGCGAGATCGGAGCGATCGACGACAGCGGGGGGACGGTGGACGGCGAGGGCGCAGATCGCGACGGGGGGCCACCCACGGCCGGTGCGAGCGCGCTCGCGGACGAACTCGCCGCCGCGCAGGCGGAGCTGCGGGCGGCGAGCGAGGAGGTGCAGATCGCCAAGCAGGAGATGAGCTCGATGAACGAGGAGCTCCAATCCGCGAACGAGGAGCTCCAATCGGCGAACGAGGAACTCCAGGCGGCGAACGAGGAGCTCATGCGCTCGAAGGAGGAGATGCAGTCGATGAACGAGGAGCTACGGACGATCAACCTCGAGCTGCAGGCCCGTGTCGACGAGCTCGTCCAGCAGAGCGACGACATGCGGAACCTCCTGGACAGCACCGACATCGCGACGCTGTTCCTCGACAGCGGACTCGGGGTGCGGCGATTCACCCCGAAGGTCACGGAGATGTTCAATCTCATCCCGTCCGACATCGGTCGTGCCATCACGGACCTCACCACGCGACTCGTGTATCCCGAGCTGTCGGCGGACGTCTCGTCGGTGCTCCGCGACTTCACGCCGGTGCAACGCGAGGTCACCGACGAGGCGGGCCGGTGGTTCTCGGTCCGTGTGATGCCGTACCGCACACAGGACCGACGCATCGACGGGACGGTCCTGACCTTCACCGACATCACCGATGCGAAGCAGCGCGAGCTCCGCACCGCGTCCGACGGGCTCGACCAGCGACCCGTGGGCGGACCCACCGAGTCCGGAGACGACGCATGAGCGCGACGTCCGGTCCCGACGGAGCGCCTGCGGGCGACCGGTCGGCGGCTCTCGACGAACTGCAGAAGCAGGCGGAGGCGCTGCTCCGCCTGCAGGTGGCGGCCGTCGGTCAGGCGGCTCGTGACCCCGAGCGGCTGTCACCGGTCGCCCGTCTGGCCCACGACCTCGCCGTCCATCGCATCGAGCTCGGCCTCCAGCTGGACGAGCTGCTCCGCACCCGCGACCAGCTGGACGCGAGCGCGACGCGTGCGGCCGCCCTGTACGACTTCGCGCCATCGGGCCTGATGTCGATCGACGCTCGCGGTGAGGTCGTCCGGGCGAACCTCTCCGCAGCGCAACTGCTCGGGGTCGATCGATCCCGGCTCGTCGGACGGCAGATCATCGACTTCATCGCGCCCGACGACCGGGAGGACGTCGCGCAGGCGCTCCTCGCCCTCGACACCGGCTCCTCCCGCCACGTCGTGGAGGTCGATCTGGCCGTCGCACGGGCGGACTCGTCGGATCCCGTGTGCGTGGTGATCGATGCCCGTCGATCGCTGGACGGCAGCAGCGACGGCTGGGACCTCGCGTTCGTCGACATGACCGAGGCACGCGCCGCGCAACGCGAGATCGGCCACCTCGCCCGTGTCGCCGAACGCGAGGAGATGGGTCGGAGGCTGCACGACAGCGTGCTGCAACGGTTGTTCGGGCTGTCGGCGTCGCTCCAGGCACTGCTGATGAAGGGTGCGCTCGACGAACCGACCACCGCGGTCGTGCAGGGCGTCGTCGAGGAGCTGCGGCTCACGGTGCTCGAGATCTGGGCGACGGTGTTCGAGCACACCGAGTGACTCCGACGACGGGCCGTTCGTCGTAGCCGTTCGACACCTGAGTCGATGCCGAACGGCACTGCACCCTGTCCGACCACCGGCGTTCACTGATCACATGACCGATCCGCTGGACGGACGGGAGCTGTTCCGCCGGTATCCCGGGAACCCCGTGCTCACCGCACGGGACTGGCCGCACATGGTGAACGCCGTCTTCAACCCCGCAGCGGTGGCGGTGCAGGGCGAGACGTGGCTGTTCGTGCGGGTGGAGGACCGCACGGGCCTGTCGCACCTCACCCTCGCTCGGAGCAGGGACGGCTACAGCAACTGGACCGTCGAACGCGACCGCAGCCTGATGCCCGACACCGGTTCGTGGGTCGAGCGGTGGGGGGTCGAGGACCCGCGGATCACCGTCATCGACGGTCGCTACCACATCTGCTACACGGGCTACTCCTCGTCGGGTCCGCTGGTGTGCCTCGCCCGGACCGACGACTTCCGGACCTTCGAGCGGCTCGGGGTGGTGCAGGTGCCCGAGAACAAGGACGCCGCCCTGTTCCCCCGCCGCATCGGCGACCGGTGGGCGATGCTGCACCGCCCGGTGTCGACCGTCGGCCACCTCCAGGCCCACATCTGGATCTCGTGGAGCGACGACCTGCGCTACTGGGGTGACCCGACACCGCTCATCGAGGCGCGCTCGGGCGGGTGGTGGGACGCGAACAAGGTCGGCCTCGGACCACCACCGCTCGAGACGTCGGAGGGTTGGCTCGTGCTGTACCACGGGGTTCGGTTGACCGCGTCGGGGTCGCTCTACCGGCTCGGCCTCGCCCTGCTCGAGCTCGAGCAGCCCACGCACGTGATCGCCCGCGGCGACGAATGGGTGTTCGGCCCGTGCGCGCCGTACGAGGTGGCCGGTGACGTCCCCGACGTCGTGTTCCCCTGCGGCTGGCTGCTCGGCGACGACGGCGACACGCTGCGGATGTACTACGGCGCGGCGGACAGCACGGTCGCCGTCGCCACCGCCAGCCTGTCCGACCTGCTCGACCACCTCGCAGGGCACGGCGGTGCCCAGACGGGCCGCGCCCGGAGCAGGAGGTGACACGGTGGTGAGCGTCGGGCATCCCGGCTCGCGGATCGGCGTGATCTACCGGCCCGAGACCGAACGGGCGAGCCACTACGTCGATGCCGACCTCGTGCGCCAGTTCGACGTGGTGATCCACATCGACCACACCACCGCCGTCGAGCCGCTCGATGCCGGCGTGCACTGGGAGCGTGGCGAGCTCCCCGACACCTTCCCGACGGGCATCTGACCGGCCTCACCGCCATCGCTTGGCAGGGGCGTGGAGGTCACGCCGAGGTCCGTGCTCAGGGCGATCAGGTGCCGGAGGCCGGCGACCGGTGACGTCACGCGACCCGCATCGGGTGGCGCCACGGCGTGCGCAGGTCGACCACCGAACGGATCACCTCCAGGTAGCGCTCGCCCACGGCGGTCCACGCCATCGGAGCCGCGAGCTCGAGCGCGCGACGGCGCATCTCGTCGGCGAGCCGGGGATGTGTGAGCACCGACTCCAACGCGCTCGCCATCGCCGCAGGATCGCCGTGCGGGACGACGAGGCCGGCACCGTCGACCAGCAACTCGCGTGCGTGCGGGAAGTCCGTGGACACGACCGGGCGCCCGGAGGCGACCGCCTCCACCAGCACGCCCGAGGTGACCTGCTCGGTCGTCTCGTAGGGCAGGAGGACGACGTCGGCGGACCGGATGAGCCGCGTCAACGAGTCGACGTCGCGGTAGCTGTCGTCGAACTCCACGAGGTCCGCGACACCGGCGGCCTCGGCTCGCTCGATCAGGCTGCGGCGGTACGACTCCCCGGACCGCTCGAGCACCTTCGGGTGCGTGGATCCGGCGACGACGTACCGCGGGGTGGGGATGAGGTCGCGCACGTGGGCCATCGCGTCGATCCCGGCCTCGACGCCCTTGCCCGGTCCGAGCAGACCCCAGGTGAGGATCGTCGGCCGCTCGGCGTGCGGGGGATCGACCTCGCCGGTGTTCGGGTGCGCGCCGTGCGGGATGATGTGGACGATCCGCGGGTCGACGGCGAAGATGCTGAGCAGACGGTCGTGGGCGGCTCGGGTCATCACCACCAGCGCGTCGCTGGCGCGCGCCAACCGCTCGACGATCTCGCGCTGGCGCGGCGTCGGCCGGGCGAGCACGGTGTGGAGCACGCTGACCACCGGGGTCGCCGTGCGCTCGACCAGTCGCAGCACGTCCTCGCCCTCGGCACCGCCGTAGATCCCGAACTCGTGTTCCACCACCACCACGTCGTGGTGCGAGACGAAGTCCAGCGCGGTGCACAGTGAGGAGGTGTCCCCCTGCCGCCAGGGGAGCACGGACCCGTGGCGGCCCGGACGAGGGGTGTCGTCGGATCCGGGGTCGAGCACATCGACGACATCGAGCACATCGAGCACATCGACCGTCGTGTTCGGCGCATGAGCCGTCATCGCGTCG
Source organism: Actinomycetota bacterium (assembly GCA_009704985.1). Classification (GTDB taxonomy): domain Bacteria; phylum Actinomycetota; class Acidimicrobiia; order Acidimicrobiales; family Ilumatobacteraceae; genus VFMC01. The sequence goes on from WLDE01000008.1 coordinate 10,952, forward strand.
ACGAGCGCCGCTCCGAACGTGGCGAGGCCGCACTGCGTCGGCGGGAAGGTGCCGACGTGGACGACGGAGGTGGGGTCCATGGGGTGTGCCATGACCTCGATTGCACCAGGGGTGACGTTCGGGCAGCCAGAGCCGGTCGGCTCCGGGTGCAGGGACGTTCATCCGTTCCGCGATGACGATCGGGCGTGACCGGTCGCGAGCTCCGCGTCGTCGTGCCGGCGGAGGGGGAGGGTGAGCAGCACCGACGTGCCGCCGCCGTCGCGTGGGCGCATGTCGACGTCCCCGCCGTGCCGGGCGGCTCGTCGTCGGGCGTTGTCGAGGCCGAGCCCTCCCGTGTCGGGAGCCGCGGCGGGGGAGACGTCGGCGACGACCCCGATGCCGTCGTCCTCGACAGCGAGCACCAGACGCTCGCGATCGACGGACACCGACGCGGACGCGTGGTGGGCCCGAGCATGACGGGTGATGTTGCTCAACAGTTCGCGCAACGTCGACAGGACATCGGCCTGCATCGCGGCGGGGACCAGATCGAGGTCGCCGTCGATGCACAGCTGCACGGGTGAACCGAGCGCCGGCGCGACGTCGTCGACGAGCGACCGGATCGCCACCTCCAGGCCCTCGAGGAGCACCCGCCGATCGCGGAGTGCGTAGATCGTCGACCGGATGTCTCGCATCACGGCATCGAGTTCGTCGACCACGTGGAGGGTGCGCGTGTCCTGGTCGGGTGAGCCGATCGACGCCTGCAGGGTGATACCCGCGACGAAGAGCTGCTGGATGACGTTGTCGTGCAGGTCGCGGGCGATGCGCTCCCGCTCGTTCGCCACGGCGAGCTCCTCGTGGGCGGCGAGCAGCTCCTCCTCGGCGGCCTGCTCGGTCCGCAGGTCGTGGAACGTCACGACCATCCAGCGGCGGTGGGGTCGAGAGACCCGGACCGCGGTCACGAGTGCCGGGAACGGACCGTCGCAGCCGTCCATCATCACGCGAGCGGACTCCGGCCCGTCCTCGCCGACTCGTTCGACCAGTGCCCCGACCTCGGCCATGCTCGTCCCGGCGATGCCTGCGACCGGTGGCGGGAGGGCGAGCAGATCGACGAGTGGGATCCCCGTCATCTCGGTGAAGCACGGGTTCGCGTAGACGTAGCTGTCGGAGCGGAGGTCGATCTCGACGACACCGTCCTGCAGCGCGTCGAGCACGGCGACGGCTCGGCGCCGGCTCTCGAACACCATCGGGATGCCGGGATCCGCATCACGGTCGATCGAGATGTGCACCAGGACCGACCCTGCACCCGCTGCCTCGGCGAGCGCACAGACCGAGCATCGAGCCAGGGTCATCCGCCCTGCCTCGTCGAGCAGCATGAGCTCGACGGGATCGGCCAGGGCGCCCGAGGAGGCCCGCTCGATCGCGGCGATCAGCGGCCGGTGCTCCTGCGGCATGGGGAACACGTCCGTGACCGCAGCACCGTCGAGCTCGAGTCCGTCCATCAGGCGACGCGCGGCGGCGTTGCCGCCACAGATCCGACGTCGACGGGCGTCGACGATCAGGACGGGGTCATCGAAGAGATCGAACAGTTCCACGGCGCACCTCCTCGCATGGTGGCGGGCGCCTCCCCGGCACCGACAGAGCCGGTCGTCCGGCGTCGGAGGTCCGGATGGCTCCGATTCAGGGCCGACCGCATCCTGGCCGGCGTCCGCCGGATCAGGTGAGATGACGGTCGAGGTGGCGCAGAGAGGCCGATGGGTGAGATCGATGGGGAAGGGTGGCGAACGGGAGCGATGTCCGAGATCGCGGTGGTCCAGACAGGGGTTCCCGCTGACGGGCGTGTTCGAACCCGGGTCGGCCCGCTCGCGGCTCGGCTCGGCGCCAGTGTGAACCTCGCCGTGGTCTGGACGTACGACGGTGAGGCGCTGTTCGAACCGGCCGCCGAGCGCGAACGGGTGTGCCGGTTGATGGCGTCGTCGCTCGCCGCCTGGCGCTCGGAGACGCCGACGGTTGCTGCCCGGGTGAGCCTCGAGGTCGGTCGACTCTCCCCGGTCGTCCGACGCCTCGCGGCGACGTCCGAGCTCGTCGCGGTGTCGTGGGACGCCGTCGCAGTCCCGACGGGCCCGGAACTGGCGGACGAGTGCGGCGGACGGTGTTCGGTGCTCCTGGTCTGAAGAGCACCAACCGGGCGATCGGCGGGACGGCACCGGTGACGTGGCAGCGAGCCGGCGCTGACCGGGTCGGGGTGGGAGCGGGATGCATCAGCCCGCTCCCGCCCTGGCCCCTGCCCCTCGCGAACGAGCTCAGCCGACATCGAAGCCGGTTCTCAGCGCGAAGACGGCCGCCTCGGTCCGACGCGACAGGCCCAGCTTGTGCAGTATCGACGAGACGTAGTTCTTCACGGTCTTCTCGGACATGTGCACGTGCGGCGCGATCTCCCGGTTCGTGAGGCCCTCCACCAGGAGCTTGAGGATCGACCGCTCCAGCGGCGTCAGCGACGCCAGGCGCGGGTCGACGTCGGTCGCCGGATGGCGGATCCGCTCGAGGAGCTTCCCGACGAGCGTCGGATCGATCAGCGATTCGCCGGCCGCGACCCGACGCACGGCGACGACGAGCTCGTCGAGCCGGATCTGCTTCAGGACGAACCCGGACGCTCCGGCCATGATCGACTCGAACAGCGCGTCGTCCTTCGCGAACGAGGTCAGCATCAGGCAGGCGACGTCGGGGTGCTCGGAGCGGATGTCGCGGCACAGCTCGGTGCCGCTGCCGTCGGGGAGTTGCACGTCGATGACCGCCACGCGCGGGTGCACGGCGCGAAGGCGTCGGATCGCGTCCTCGCAGGTGCCGGCCTCGCCGACGACCTCGACGTCACCGCTCGCCTCGAGAATCGATCGAACGCCCTCGCGGACGACGGCATGGTCGTCGATCAGGAACACCTGGATTCGGTCGGTCTGCTCCACGACGTCATGCTCCGCCCTTCGTGCTGCCTGCACCAGGGCAGAACGGCCCGTGACACCGGTGCCCGGTCCGGGAGCGCTCGGGTGTCGACCGGCGGGTGCCTGCCCGGTACGGTCGTACCGTGATGACAGGGAGGACGACGCCGCACCGGTCGGAGATCCGCCCCGACCTGGTCGTCGCGCAGGCGGCCGCCTGGGTGCACGTCACCTCGCCGGGTTCGTGCTGGAGCGGCGTGGAACGGGCGGCCATCTCCCAGGTCGCGCTGGCGGCACTCGACGATCCCGATCCGCTGCCGCCCTGGGTGACGCCGTCGTCGGCCGGTCGCCCGCTGCCGGGCGACGGCGTGATCCCGGCCGTCGTCGCCGATGCGGTGTATCGGATCGCGCGTCATGCGTCCACGCTCACCGAGGACTGGTACCGCGGGGTGCTCGACGCCGGTGTCGACCCGGTCGCCTACGTCGAGATCGTCGGCGTGGTGGTGGCGGTCGCGGCGGTCGACGGGTTCTTCCGTGCGCTCGGCGCGCCGCGTCCGCCGCTGCCGGCGCCCGTCGACGGACCACCGCACGGCGTGCACCCGCCCGTGGAACCGGCGACCCTGAACTGGGTGGTCGTCGCCGCACCGGCGGATCGCGCGGCGGCCGTGGTGCAGGGGCTCAGCGCCGTGCCCGAGGAGTTCGCGAACCTCGAACGGCTGGCGGCCGCGCAGTACATCCCGATGTTCGAGATGGACGACCAGGCGTGGAACCGGGGCACGCTCTCGCGGCCCGACATGGAGCTGGTCGCGGCGAGGCTGTCGGCCGCCCGCGAGTGCTTCTATTGAACGACCTGCCACGTGGTGATGCTCCGTGAGAGCGTCGACGCCATCCCCGCCGACGACCGGCCGTCCGACGACGAGACCGCGGCCCGGCACCACCTGCTCGAGTCGTTCGTCGCTGCCGTGGTGGGCGACGACCCCGACCGTGCGGATCGGGCACGGGCCGAGTTGGCCGAGGCGTACGGCGACGAGTGGCTCGTCGACACGGCCGCCGTGGTGGCCAACTTCGAGATGATGACCCGCCTCGCCGACGGCACCGGTGCCCGCCTGTACCCCGCGCAGTGGGAGGCGACGGCGGCGATCCGCGCCGAGCACGGCATCGACGGGTTCGCCTCCCACCGCCACTGAGGGCCGGCCCGGACGGCGTGGCATGGTGACACCGTGATCGACGACCGGCTCCGGGTGGTGAAGGACCGTGCGCTGGAACCGTTCGTGCGGCGGCTCCCGTCGGCGGCCACGCCGGGCCGGTTGACCGCCCTGTCGCTGGCGGCGAGCCTCGCGGCGGCGCTGCTCGCGGCCGGGGGTCGGGTGTGGTGGTCGCTCGCCGCCTGGCTGCTGGGCCGGCTCGTCGACGGCTTCGACGGCGCGGTGGCACGCCGGCTCGGCCGGTCGGGCGACCTCGGCGGCTACCTCGACCTGATGTCCGACACCGTCGGGTACGCCGCGATCCCGCTCGGCATCGCGGCGGGCCAGGACGACTCGCGCGTCTGGATCGCGTGCGCGGTGCTGCTCGCCGCGTACTACGTGAACGCCCTGTCCTGGACGCTCCTGTCGGCGATCGCGGAGAAGCGGTCGGCCGGGGCTGCGGCCCGGGGCGAGCGCACGTCGGTGCACATGCCGGCCGGTCTCGTCGAGGGAGCGGAGACGATCGTGCTCGTGTCGGCGATGCTGGCGTTCCCGCGACAGGCCACGGTCCTGTTCTCCGTGATGGCCGCCCTCGTCGCGGTCACGGTCGTGCAGCGCGTGGTGTGGGCGTGGCGGTCGCTCGGATGACCGGGTCGCCAGAGGCGGGCCGGTGACGCCGAAGGTCAGAGCCAGTCGCGGCGCTTGAACACGAGGTACAGGGTGCCGCAGGTGAGCGCCATCAGGCTCAGCGCGACCGGGTAGCCGAACTGCCAGTCGAGCTCGGGCATGTTGGTGAAGTTCATCCCGTAGATCGTGCCGATCAGCGTGGGGGCGAACAGGATCGCCGCCCAGGCGGAGATCTTCTTCACCTCCTCGTTCTGGGCATTGCTGGTCTCGGTGAGGCGCCGCATCTCGTCGTTCTGGCGTTGCGCGACGAGCGTGGCGTTCACCGTGAGCATGTCGCGCAGCGCGGTGCGGTACTCCTCGATGCGCTCGGTGATCTGGGTGAGATGGTCGTCGACGTCGCGCAGGTAGCGCTGGAGCTCCTCGTCGACCGCGTACTTGTCGAAGCCCGACCGCAGGTCGGTGATCACGCCGGCGAGCGGTCGGGTGGCGCGGTGGAAGTCGGCGACCTCGCGTGAGAGCTCGTAGATGCGGCGTGACACCGCCGGCGCTCCCGAGAACACCTCGATCTCGATCTCGTCGATGTCGTTGCCGAGGCCGGTCACGACGGGGTAGTAGCCATCGACGACCTGGTCCATGATCGCGTACAGCACGGCCTCGGGCCCCTGGCGCAGCAGCTCGGGTTGGGCCTCCAGTCGTCGCCGGACGCTGCTGAACTCCGGCGCCTCGCTGTGGCGCACCGTGAGCACGAAGTTGGTGCCGGCGAAGAGGTGCACCTCGCCGAACTCCACCTCCTCCAGGTCGTCGCGGTACCGGGCGGGGCGGAGCACCACGAACAGCGTGTCGTCGTAGCGCTCGAGCTTGGGGCGCTGGTGGGCGTGGATCGCGTCCTCCACCGCGAGCGGGTGGAGGCCGAACTGCTCGGCGAGCGTGTGCACCTCGGCGTCGGTGGGTCGGTACAGACCGATCCAGGCGAAGCCGCCGGGGTGCTGGGCGAGCTGGGTGACGGTGTCGGCGATCGAACCCATCGTCGCCACGCGCTCCCCGTCGAGGTAGATCGCGCTGTCGACGATGCGCGAGGCCGGCCGTGGCGCCGACGTGTCGACGTTGAGGCCGTCGTCGTGGTGCTCGAAGCTCACCCCGCGACTCCGGGTGGGGCGGCGGGTCCGCACGAGGGCCCGGAGCTTGGGGGACTTGGGGTTCGCCATGGACTCGTCGACCGGTCGGGCGTCGTCGGGGAGGACGCACCGCCGGGCGCATCGTAGACGGGCCGCCGTGGCGAGGTCTCCCGCGCCGGACCCCGGAGGGACGAGGGCAGCGATTGATCATCGTGTTGACGAACGCCAAGCTGACGATCAGTATTGGCGGCATGTCACTCCAGCACTTCCCCCCGAACGCCGCTCCCGCCGACGTCGCCGCTGCGATCCGCCGTGACGGCGCCGCCATCGTCGACCGCGCCGCCGACGGCGAGCTGATCGACCGGATCGTCGCCGAGACCACCCCGTACCTCGATGCCACCGCAGGTGGCTCGGACGGTTTCTCCGGCCGGCGCACGCGTCGCACGGGCGCGCTGATCGCCCGGTCGCCCGGCTCGCGCGAGCTCGCCGCGCACCCGATGGTCCTCGGTGTCTGCGACGAGATCCTCGGCGCCAACGCGTCGAGCTACCAGCTGCACCTCACCCAGATCATCGACATCGGCCCCGGCGAGCCGGCGCAGATGCTGCACCGCGACCACTGGGCATGGGACGCGTTCGACTTCCCGCTCGGCTTCGAGGTCGAGATCAGCACGATCTGGGCGGTGCAGGACTTCACCGACCACAACGGGGCCACGCGGGTGGTGCCCGGCAGCCACCTGTGGGAGGGCGGCCGCACGCCCACCCAGGAGGACACGGTGCCCGCCGAGATGGAGCGCGGGTCGGTGCTCGTCTACACCGGCTCGGTGTTCCACGGCGGTGGGGCGAACCGCTCCGACCGGTCGCGCGCCGCGGTGAACATCGACTACTGCCTGGGCTGGCTCCGCCAGGAGGAGAACCAGTACCTGTCGTGCCCGCCGGAGGTGGCGCGCGAGCTCCCGGTCGAGCTCGCGAAGCTCATCGGGTACCGCCGTGCGGCGTTCGCGCTCGGGTACTTCGGCGACACGCAGGACCCGATCGAGGCGCTCCACCCCGAGCTCGGCTCACGCGGGTTCGCGATCGTCGATCGCTGACGAGCGTCAGTGGTCGTGGAGCTCGTCGAACAGCCGGTCGAACCGGGAGAACAGCGCCGGGACGCCGGCGGCGGTTCGGGCCCGGGCGATCCGGGCGCTGCAGCGTCGCAGCACGTCGCGTGCGCCCACGCCGGGCCACCGCGCGGGCAACAGCTCCGGTGGCAGCAGCGGATCGGCCTCGCTGCACCGGCGGAACGCGGCGACGAGCTCGAACCCACGGGCGAGTTCGTCGAGCGGGTCGCCCACCGCGCGGCTGCGCGCGTCCGGCCCGAACGTCGCGACGAACTCGCGGTAGCCGTCGGCGATCCGGTCGAGCGGCCACAGGTGCGCAGCCACCGCTGCCGGCTCGGAGCGACCCCCGACCTCGAGCTCCGTCGCTCGGGCGATGGTGACGTGGTCGGCGACGCCCAGCCGGTCGGCCTCGGCGGCGACCTCCGCGCCGAGTTCGTTGGCGTGCACGTAGAGCCCGCCCGCGAGCGGTGCGGCAGCCATCGCGTGCAGCAGCTCGCGCAGGGCGTTGCGCGCGGCACGGCGTTCCTCGTCGATGCTGAACGCCACGAGACGCCACCGGCCGTCCCATGGCGCCGCACCCTCGTCCTGCAGGTAGGCGAGCCGGAGCCACCCGCGCTCGGGCTCGACGAGGGCGGCGTAGCGCTCGGTGGTGCGCAGCACGGCACGCCTGCCGCGGCCCTCCTGCGTGAAGCTCCCGTCGTCGACCAGGCGGGCGAGCACGAGCCGGATCTGGTGGACCGTGAAGCCGAGTCGTTCGCCCACGGTGTAGAGCTCGTCGGCCACGAGCGTGCCGTCCGGTCGCACCATGCCGGTCACGAAGGCCCTCGAGCCGAGATCCGGGTTCGCCGTCATCTGCGCGGTCATCTGCGCGGTCATCTGCGCCTTCGCCTGCACCGTCACCGACATCGTCTCCTCGTCGAGACAGTATCCACCCAGACTCGCGAAGGAGGGCTCCATGCGCAGCCGGCAGATCGTCACACGTGAGGAGGTCGCGGTCCGCGGTGGCGCCGTTGCCGCGACCCGCTACCACGAGGCCCAGGCGGGCGTGGAGTGCCTGCACGACGGCGGCACGGCGATGGACGCCGCCGTCGCGGCCGCGTTCGTCGCCTGTGTGATCGAGCCGTTCAACACCTCGATCGGCGGCTGTGGCTTCCTGCTGGTGCACGACCCGGCCACCGGCCGCCCGTGGTCGGTCGAGTTCCCCACACGTGCACCTGTCGCGGCGCGGCCCGACATGTTCCGCGTGCTCGGCGAGGCCCCCGGTAGCTCGCTCGGCACGTGGACGGTGGAGCACGACGCGAACTCGCTCGGGTGCCTCGCCACCGGTGTGCCGGGCACGGTGGCCGGCCTCGTCGAGGCCCACCGGCGCTTCGGCCGCCTCCCGCTGCACCGTGTGGTGGAACCTGCGGTCCACCTCGCGCGGCGCGGGTTCCGCAGTGACGTCGTCTACGACGCGATCGCGGCGGCGTACCGGCCGCTCCTGCGCCGCAACGAGCTGGCTGCGTCGCGGTTGCTGGTGAACGGCGAGGCGCCGTTGTCGTTGCTCGGCCAGCGATTGCCCCAACCCGAGCTGGCCGATGCCATCGAGCAGATCGGTCGGGACGCCGGCGAGTCGTTCCACCGTGGCGACATCGCACGCGCCATCGTCGACGACGTGGCGCGCGGCGGCGGTGTGCTGTCGGTCGACGACCTCGCGACCTACCGGCCGATCGTCGGCGACCCCACCTGGGGGTCGTACCGAGGGAAGCGGGTCGCCACCACCTCGTCGCCCTCGGGTGGGTGGACGGTGCTGCAGGCGTTGCAGATCCTCGACCGGTTCGACCTCGGCGCGACCGACCGCGACGACCCCGAACGCTGGCACCTGCTGATCGCCGCCCTGCGCCACTCGTTCGCCGACCGGTACGCGTACCTCGGCGATCGCGATGCTGCAGCGGTGCCGCTCGCCGGGATGCTCGCGGACGCCTACGCCGACGAGCTCGCCGCACTGGTGCGGACCGAACCGACCGGCGCGCTGCACACCGAGCACCAGCCGTGGACCGCCTTCGCCGACACGCCGCTGCACGACCCGTGGCCGCACGACCCGGGCGACGCACCCGCGGGCTCGGGCACGCCCACCGACGGCGGCCGGTTCGGTACGGTGCACGTGAACGCCGCGGACCGCGACGGGATGCTGGTCTCGTGCACCCACACCATCGGCGACGTGTTCGGCTCGAAGGTGATGGTGGGACCGGGGGTGCTGCTCAACAGCGGCATGCAGTGGTTCTCGCCGCTGCCCGGCGGGCCGAACTCGATCGAGGCGGGCAAGCGGCCGCTCGCCAACATGGCGCCGGTGCTGGTGTACGACGGCGACCGGCCCGTGCTCGGTGCCGGTGCGCTCGGTGGTCGCCGCATCATCAGCGCCGTCACCCAGGTGGTCTCGGACGTGATCGACCACCGTCGTTCACCCCAGCAGGCGTGCGAATCGCCGCGGATCGACGCGAGCGAGCGCGTGACGTTCGTGGCGGAGGGCGTCGGCGACCGGGTGGTCGAGGCGCTCGCCGCCCGCGGCCATCGGGTGGAGGTCGTCCGCGAGGACCACGACCACCTCGGCATCGCGTTCGCCAACGCCTCGGCGATCGGCCTCGGCCCCGACGGTCTCATCCGCTGCGGTGTCGACGCCCGCCGCCCGTGCGAGGCGATCGGGTTCTGAGCCGGAGGCCGGACGTGCGGGATCGGCCGTCAGCGGCGTGCGCTTGGGTACCCTGACCCGGCGACCCCGGGTGTCGAGAGGATCGGAATGGCGAGAGCGGCGAAGAGCAAGGCGGCGGCGGTGACGTCGCGGCGCGACGAGATCATCGAGGTCGCCGCGCAGGTGATCGCGGAGCGGGGCATCAAGGGCGCCACGGTCCGTGACATCGGCCAGGCCGCGGGCATCCTGTCGGGCAGCCTCTACTACCACTTCGACTCGAAGGAGCAGATCGTCCTCGAGTTGCTCCTGCCGAGCATCGAGGAGCAGTACGAGCGCTCACTCGCCATCAGGGCTCAGGCGGTGTCGCCCACCGCTGCGCTCACCGAGCTGATCCGGACCTCCGTGCACGAGACGGCCAAGCACCCGAACCAGGCCGTGATCCTGCGCAACGAGGCCCGCACCTTCCGCGACGTCGAGGCCCTCGCACCCGTCGCCGAACTCCGTGCGAAGACGGTCGCACTGTACGTCGAGGTGGTCAACGCCGGCCGGAAGTCGGGGGAGTTCCGCTCCGACATCGACGTCGACATCGTCGTGCGTGCGATGTTCGACGGTCTGCTCGGTGCCGCCCGTTGGTTCACGGGGCCGCGCCGGCGCAAGCCGGAGCAGGTGGCCGCCGCGCTGGTCGATCTGTACGTGCACAGCCTCCAACCCTGACGGACGTCGGGGCTTCAGCGGTCCACATACGCGAGGAACTCGGCCTGCACCAGCACGCGGCCGGGCAACGACGTCACCTGGATGTGCCGGGCCGGGCGGGAGTCCTCGTCGGGGAAGCGCTCCACCCACAGCGGCTCGACGACGGTGCGCAGGTCGGACTCGGCGACGAAGAACGTCACCTTCAGCACGTCGTCCCACGACGCCTCGCCCGCGTCGAGGATCGCGCCGATGTGGCGGAACACGTTGCGCGCCTGGCCCTCGGCGTCGTGGGGCATCGTGCGGGCGTCGACGTCGAAGGGAGCGATCACGCTGGAGGCCAGGAGCGGCCCGATGCGGCTGGCGGTGGGGATGGCCGCGGCGTGGCGGTAGCCCTCGGCGTGGATCGAGCGTCGGTTCATGGCGTCCTCCCTCGCGGCGTCGCCGCAGTCGGTGCGGATGGTAACCAAGCAACTGCTTGCTAAGCGACACCGGGATCCGTACACTCGCCCGTGTTCGCCGGAGGACGCGCACGGAGCGCGATCGTCGACGCCGCACGCGCGTCGGCCCGGCGGGGGAGGTCGACAGTGGACGGTTCGGAGCGCATCGACATCGGCGGGGTGAGCGTGCCGTGCGGACACCTGATCGGTGGCCGACGGGTCGGTTCGCCAGACGGCTACGAGGTGATCACGCCCATCGACGGCTCGCCGCTCGGGCACATCCCCGCGGGCGGACCTGCGGAGGCCGCTGCCGCCGTCGCCGCCGCCACCGCCACCTTCCCCGCGTGGGCGGCGCTCGGCCCCGACGGCCGCGGCGAGATCCTCGACCGGTTCGCCGACGCGATCGGCGAGCGGATGGCCGACTTCCAGCGGGTCGACACCCACGACCACGGCGCCCTCGCCGCCGGTCGGCCGCACCACGGCATGCCACGCACCGCGTGGAACGTGAAGTTCTTCTCCGACCGGGCTCGCGGGCTGCACCACGACACCATCGACGGTGACGTGGTCGACAACTCGGTGCGCTACGACCCGTCGGGCGTGAGCGCCCTCATCGTGCCGTGGAACGCGCCGCTCATGCTCGGCACCTGGAAGATCGGGCCGGCACTCGCCGCCGGCAACACCGTCGTCGTGAAGCCGCCGGAGTTCGCGCCGTTCAGCCTGTCGCTGCTCGGCGAGGTCGCCCAGGAGGCGGGCCTGCCCGACGGCGTGCTCAACGTCCTCCACGGCACCGGCGCCTCGGCGGGCGACGCACTCGTGCGCGACCCGCGGGTGAGCCGCATCAGCTTCACCGGGTCGCCCGCGACGGCTCGCGTGATCGGCGCCGCAGCCGCGGCGAACCTCACGCCGGTGAGCTTCGAGCTCGGCGGGAAGTCGCCGTTCGTGATCTGCGCGGACGCCGACCTCGCGTCCGCCGCCCGCACCGTGGCCGTGCAGTTCATGAACGCCGGCCAGGTGTGCCTGGCGGGCACCCGCCTGCTCGTCGAGGAGTCGATCGTCGACGAGCTGCTGCCGCTCGTGCTCGCCGCCGTCGACGAGCTGGTCGTCGGCGACCCCCGCCGGCCGGAGACCCGTGTCGGGCCGCTCATCCACCCGAGCCACTTCGCGAAGGTGCAGGGTCTGGTCGAGCGGGCCGTGGCCGACGGCGCTCGAGTGCTCTGCGGCGGCGGACCGCACCCCGACGGCGGCCTGTACTTCCAGCCGACGATCCTCGCCGACGTCGACCAGCGCTCGGAGATCGTCCAGACCGAGGTGTTCGGACCCGTGCTCACGCTGCAGACGTGGCGCACGGAGGACGAGCTGATCTCGCTCGCGAACGACACGATCTACGGGCTCGCCGCCACGCTGTTCTCCGGCGACGCCGACCGGGCCGAGCGGATCTCGTCGCAGCTCGTCGCCGGCACCGTCTGGGTCAACTGCTTCTACGTCCGCGATCTGGCGGCACCCTTCGGCGGGAGCCGCGCCTCGGGCATCGGCCGCGAGGGCGGCACCTGGAGCTTCGACTTCTTCTGCGACGTGAAGAACATCGCCACCCGCCGCGGTACCTTCGCCTCCTGACCCGCCCCCGACCCGCCCTGACTCGCGCCTGACACGGAGGAGCACGTCCGATGAACCACCAGCTGAAGCTCGCAGCGGCCGACGGGGTCGCACTGGGTGCCTGGATGTTCCTGCGCGAGCCGGTGCTCGCCGAGGCCGCGTCGAAGGGCGGATACGACTACGTGTGCATCGATCTGCAGCACGGCCTGTGCGGGTTCGAGCACATGGACGCACACCTGGCCGCCGTCTGCCTGGGCGGGGCGGCACCGATCGTGCGGGTGCCGTGGAACGAGTCGTGGATGATCGGCCGCGCGCTCGACGCCGGAGCGCTCGGCGTGATCGTGCCGATGGTGAACTCCGCTGCCGAGGCGGCACGCGCCGTCGCCGCCTGCCGGTACGCGCCGGCGGGGGAGCGCAGCTTCGGCCCGATCGGCGCGATGGCGCGCCACCAGGGCTACGTCCGCTCGGCCAACGCCGACGTGATGTGCATCGTGATGATCGAGACGGTGCAGGCGGTGGAGCAGGTGGAGGAGATCGTCGCGGTGCCGGGTGTCGACGCCGTCTACGTCGGGCCGTCGGACCTGTCGCTCACCATGGGGCTCCCGCCGGCGAGCGACCAGCAGGACCCGGCGTTCCACGCGGCGCTCGCCCGCATCGTCGCCGCGTGCGATCGCCACGGGGTGATCCCGGGCATCCACGCCACGGCTGCCTTGGCCACAGCCCGACGCGAGGCCGGCTTCCGGATGATCACCGTCGGCTACGACCACGCCCCGGTGATGGCGGCGCTCGCGGCCGACCTCCAGACCGCCCGCGGCTGAGCCGACCCGTCGTCGGGCGTCCGGCCCGCGACCGTCAGGCCCGCGACCGCGAGCGGGCGTCGCGCAGGAGCTTCTCGATGAGCTCGTCGCCCCGCTGCCGTGCCGCGGCCGAGTGGGCCCGCTGTGACAGCATCCGGTTCGAACGTGACGACTGCAGGTAGTTGCGCTCGTAGAGCTCGCCGCGGCTGCCGACGAGCGATCCGCAGAAGTCCCACGCCACGCGGTAGAGCACGCTGCGGTCCTCGGCCGAGATCCCGTTCGCACCCGGCATGAACTCGTCGATGAGGCCGCGCAGGCGGGTGTCGGCGAGCTGGTGCTGGCTCGCGGTGGCGAGCAGGTTGTGGCTGCCGATCGTCTTCAGGATCTCGTTGGTGCGCGTGAACCACTCGGGGAGCAGCGAGCGCAGCGGATGGAGCGCGCGGCCCTCGCAGTACACGGCACCGCTGTCCCAGACGACGCAGTTGTCGACCGCACAGGTGAGCGTGGTGCGGGTCATCTCCACGTACCCGAGCAGCTCGCCGAGCAGCTCCATCGTGCGCTCGGACGTGTCGTTCACGGCCTCGGCCATGCGGCAGGCGAGGCCGTAGGCGAACTCGAGTTTCACCAGCGCCCGCGCCGTGGTCTGCTGCATGATGTTCGGCCACCAGGGGCCCTTGCTCATCACCTGGTTGTAGACCTCGACGTTGCCGTCGATCCAGACGTCGCGCTTGGGGATCTCGACGTCGTCGAAGATGCAGTACGCGTCCTGCTCGTCGAAGCGCGTCGAGAACGGCGCGTCGAGCGGATCGAGATCGGTGCGCAGGCCGCTGTCGCGGCACAGGAACACCAGCCCTGGCGCGTCCATCGGCACGGTGAACGAGAGCGCGTACTCGGCCGGGGCGTCGGGCGGCAGCGGCGCGCCGGGGTAGACGGTCTGCCCGTCCGCGTACGGCGCGAGCGTGGCGAGCAGCCGGGCGCCGCGGACGATGATCGAGTCGCTCGTCTCACCCACCTTGTGCAGCGGCACCGGGTTGCCCCGGTACTCGCGATCGCGGACCTTGTCGATCGTCGGGTGGACGATGGTGTGGGTGAGCGACAGGTCGTCACGGCGGAGCCGCTTCTGGAAGGCGACCAGGCTGGCGTAGCCCTCCTCGTTCGAGCCGTCCGCGCCCGCCCATCGGGGGCGATCGTCGGCGAAGCCGGCGAAGGTGACGTTCATGTAGTCCGGCGTGCGTCCCATGACGCCCATGCTCATCTCGGCGATCGTCCGCAGGCCGTGGCCGCGGCGGACGAGGTCGTCCTTGCTCCGCGGCTGCAGGTGGCTGATGTTGATCGGCTCACCGGTCTCCGGGTCGTCGATCAGCAGCGTGTCGGGCTGCTCGAACTGGAGGTCGTAGTAGCGGGCGATCGCCTCGGCGCCGCCGCGCAGCTGCGGGTGGTCGACGACGTCGTCGACCCGTTCGTTGCCCAACCAGATCTCGCGGTTGGTGCTGCGCAGGCCCTTCAGGTAGGCCTCTCCGGTGCGTGCTCCCATGGTTCGTCCTCCGTCGCGTGCGTCTGGTCGTGGGGTGTCGGTGTGGCGGATCGCTCAGCTGCGGCCGAACACCGGGTAGTCGGTGTCGTCCTGCAGGGCCTCGTCGCCCTCGCGGGGCAGGTTCTCGAAGTAGCTCAGCGCTGCGTCGACGTCGCCCTCCCACACCTCGGAGGGCAGGTCGTACAGCACCTCGATGCCGTTGCCGTCCGGGTCGGCGATGTACACGCTGTGGGTCATGCCGTGGTTGCCGCGGACGAGGAACTCCACGCCCTTCGCCTGCAGGTGGGCGATCTGGGCGAGCCACGCCTCGCGGGTGCCGTAGGCGAGCGCGATGTGGACGATGCCCTCGCGCTCGGGGAACATCTTCCAGCGCACGACCTCGCGGGCCGTGCTGGGATCGCGCATCTGCACCAGCGCGATGTCGTGGTGGTGGTCGCCGCTCCCGCGGTAGAACCGCATGTCGATGCCACTGCCCTCGGGCACGCGGAGCTGGCCGCACTGCTCGAAGCCGAGCATCTCGGTGTAGAAGTGGTGTGAGACCGCGATGTCCCGCACGTTGAGCACGAGGTGCGACACCGACGGTGTGGACGGCTTGGTCGACATGTTCTCTCCCGGTCCGGTGCATCGCCCCCTGCGACGACACGACGGTCAGCATGACACCGCACGCCGACCATTGCAACAAGCACTTGCTTGGTTTGCGCGCGACTGCGAGACTCCTGACACGACCAGAGGGGGAATGATGACGTCGATCCCGAACGTCCTGACCGACGCGCTGCGCGAGAGCCTGGCGACGATCTCCACCGCGACGCTGACGCACCAGCTGCAGCAGCGCGGCATCCGGGGATCGTTCCTGAGCGGTCTCGCACCGCTGCGTCCCGAGATGCGCATGGTGGGACGGGCCCGCACGCTGCGCTACGTCGCGCTGCGCGAGGACCGCAACCGCACCTACGCCGGGGGCGACAACGCCCAGCGACGCGCCGTGGAGTCCGCGGAACCCGGTGACGTGCTCGTGATCGAGGCACGCGGCGTTGCCGACGCCGGCACGATCGGCGACATCTACGTCACCCGCCTGCTCGCCCTCGGTGCGGCCGGCGTGGTGACCGACGGGGCGCTGCGCGACACCCCGGCGATCGCGCAGATCCCGATCCCCGTGTACCGCCAGGCCTCGCACGCCGCGACGTACGGGCGGCACCACATGCCCTACTCGGTCGACGACGCCGTCACCTGCGCCGGCGTGTTCGTGGAGCCCGGCGACGTCGTCGTCGGCGACGCCGAGGGCGTGGTGGTGATCCCGGCGGCGCTGGTGGAGGAGGTCGTCGCCGCGGCGCTCGAGCAGGAGGACGTGGAGGCGTTCGCGATCGAGCGCGTCGCCGCGGGCGAGTCGACCCGGGGGTTGTTCCCGCTCGCCGAGTCGCGCCGCGCCGACTACGAGGCCTGGAAGGCCGCACGTGACTGACCGCGGCTGACCGCGGTCGCCGGCGACCGACCGCGATTCACCGCGGGATCGGTCGGGTCAGACGTAGATCTCGTGCGTGCCCGTCCGGATGATCTCCGCCGAGGCACGGCGGAGCATCGTGGTGGCGAGGGCCACGCTGCGCTCGGGTAGGTCCACGCCCGCCAGCAGGCTCACCGGGATGCTGAGGAAGAACACCAGCGCGGCCCGGTAGGCGCGCATCGCCTCGTCGCGGCCGATCTGCACCCCGTGCTCGGCCAGCCGGGCGAGGTACAGGTCGACGACTTCGTCGGCGCGGGCCGCCGCCACGTCGTCGCGCACCGACTGGGCCACGAAGTACGACACGTCGCACAGGCCGCTGCAGATCGCCGCGAGCTGGAAGTCGAGCACGATGATGCCGTCGTCGTCGAAGAGCAGGTTGTCGCTGCGGCAGTCGGCGTGGGCGAGCGTGTTCGGTCCCATCATGTCCTCGAGCAACCTCGACGCGACCGACTCGTGGCGGTCGCACAGCGCCAGCACCTCGTCGGCGAGCACGCCTGCCGCTCGCTCTCGCGCCGTGGCCCAGTCGCCCTGGAACGAGGCCGGGATGATCGCGTGCATCGGCGGTGCGTTCATCGGGATGAAGGTCTCGGCCAGGGCGCCGAAGTCGTGGTCCCAGAAGGACGCGTGGAAGTCGGCGAGCGTGCGCACGACGGTGACGGCGTCGTCGAACCCGACGCCCTCGAGCTGGTCGATCTGCCGGCGCCCGGTCACCTCCTCGAGCACGAGGACGAAGAACGGCTCGGACGGGTGCATCGCCGCCCGCAGCGCTCGCGGCGCCCGCACCCGGGCCCGCGTCGCGAGCTCGGCGTAGAACCGGATCTCGCGCTCGTAGAACTTGAACATCCCGGCGATGAAGCGTTGCCGCTCGCTGGCGCTCGCCAGCTTCACGATCAGCGACGACGGCGCGTCGGTGGGCCCGTCGTAGGTGAGCGTGGCGCGGTGGAGTGCGCTCATCATCGACTCGGCGCTGCCGAAGGGGGAGAGGGTGACCGAGGCGACCGAGGTGTGCTCGTCGAGCGCGCCGTCCGACCGCAGCAGCTCGGTGAACCAGGCCTCCGACAGGTCGGACAGGGACGGGATGGGCTCGGACATGGTTCCCCCTCGGCGTGCGGCGCCCCCTGCGCCGTCCCGGGAATCGTACGGGCCGGAAGGATTGTGAGCAAGCAGTTGCTTGATTCCACGCCCCCGTCCCGCCACGCCCCCGGCGCGAATCCGGCGCGAATCCGGCGCGTGCGGCCGATCTGCCGTGCGTACGCTCGCGGCCGTGAACGACGGAGAGCGAACGACGCAGGCCGGTGGTGCGACGCATCCCGCGGGTGCGCAGGTGGCCGGGCTGCAGGTGGCCGGGGTGCAGGTGGCCGGGGTGCAGGTGGCCGGGGTGCAGGTGGAGGAGCTGACCGGCCGCCACGACCTGGCCCCGTTGCTCGCCTCGTGGCACCACGACGAGTGGGGGCACCTGTACCCGTCGGCGGTGTGGAGCCACGAGATCGCCGTCGGCGAGTTCGAGGCGATGGCCGAGCCCGGATCACCCGACCGGACGTGGGTGGCCTTCGACGGCGACGCTCGGGGCGCCGACGCGGTGCTCGGGTCGGTGTCGATGCTCGCGACCGACGACCTCGACGGCTTCGATCACCTCACGCCGTGGCTCGCCAGCATGTACGTGGCCGCCGAGGCGCGCGGGCGCGGGGTCGCGACGCTGCTCATGCACGCCGTGCTCGACGGTGCGCGCGGGGCGGGCCACGAGGTCGTGCACCTGTTCACCTCCGGGCAGGAGCGCTTCTGGGCCGACCGGGGCTGGAGCGTCGTGACCTCGGTCGACGCCGCCGGTCACCCGGCCACCGTGATGGCGCGCAGCACCCACCCTCGGGCGCCACGCCGAGCGGTCTGCTCGCACTGGTGCGCCGACCCCGACCACCTCGGTGCCTACTCGCACCTGCGCGTGGGAGGTACCGCTGCCCACCGCGCCCGGCTCGGCACCGAGGTGCTCCCCGGGCTCTGGTTCGCTGGCGAGGCGACCTCGGTCGCGCACCCGGCCACCATGCACGGCGCGTGGTTCTCGGGGGAGCGCGCCGCCGCCCAGGTGCTCGCCGATCCCACGCGCGGTCGCGTCGCGGTGATCGGCGCAGGGCTCGCCGGCCTGGTCGCGGCGCGACGGTTGCAGGAGGCCGGCCGCGAGGTGGTGGTGCTCGAGTCGAAGGGGGTGCCCGGTGGCCGGATCGCCACCGACCGCTCGATCGGTGCGTCGCTGCCGCTGGGCGGCGCCTGGCTGCACGGTGTGGAGGGCCATCCGCTGCGCGACGTGGTGACGTCCATCCCGAACGACTGGTCGCCGCAGGCCTTCTACGCGACCGGCGTCGGCTGCCTCGGGGACGACACCGTGGCCGAGGTGGAGGAGGCCTTCGAGTTCGTGCTCGACGCCTTCGCGAACGCTGCGCCGGGTGCGAGTGTGGCCGAGGTGCTGTCGGCGACGCTCGCGGCGTCGGTGCCCGATCCGGTCGTGGCCGCTGCCGTCACGACCTGGATGACCGCCGAGTGCGAGGGCCTGTACGGCGCCCCGATGGGCGAGCTGGAGGCCAACGGTGGGTTCGAGGACTACGAGTTGCCCGGGGGCGATCACCTGGTGACGTCCGACCTCGGCGTGGTCGCGGAGCGGCTCGCGGCCGGTCTCGACCTCCGCCGGCGGCGCGTGGCGACGCTCGAGCACGACGGCCACCACTGGCACGTCGACCGTCACCTCGGCGACCACGGTGCGGAGGAGTCCGTCGTGGCCGACGCCGTCGTCGTCACCGTGCCGATCGGGGTGCTGCACGCCCGCTCGATCGCGTTCACGCCCCCGCTGCCGGCCGACGTCGAGGAGGCGATCGACCTGATCGGCTGTGGGCCGATCGTCAAGGTGTTCACCACCTTCGACGAGGCGTGGTGGCCGCCGGACACGATCGCGCGGCTCGTCGGGGTCCGGCACTTCACCACCGTGATCGACGTGAGCGCCGCCGCCGGCCGGCCGACGCTGCTGTCGTTCGCCGTGGGCGATGCCGCACGCCGTGTGGAGGCGCTCACCGAGCACGAGCTGTGCCGGTTGGTGGAGCTGGAGTTCGCGGCTGCCGGGTTGCTCGACGCGAACGGGTCGCCGCCGCTCCGGACCCGCGGTACACAGGGCTGATCCGATCGGTCCGGCTCCGCGACGCAGCCCGACCGGCGGATGGTCCAGACTGTCGGCCGTGTACACGCCCTCGATCCTCCAGACCCCGCTCACCACCGTCGGCCCGATCGATCCGTCGCAGCCCACCCGCTCCGTCACGGGCGACTGGGCGTTCTCCACCGGCGAACTCGAGATCGGCATCTGGGAGTGCACGCCCGGCGTGTTCGGTGGCGTGACCGCCGACGAGAACGAGGCGATGCTCATGGTCGCCGGTCGGGCAACCGTGCACCACGACGGCGGCGAGTACGACCTCGCCCCCGGCACGCTGTGGACCACGCCGCGCGCCTGGCGCAGCCGGTGGGAGGTGCACCAGACGGTGCGCAAGATGTACGTGATCGACCACCGCGCCGGTGGCCCGGGTGCGTCCACCCACCTCGCGAACGCATTCACGGCGCCGCTGCCCGAGGGCACGCCGCGTCCGGTGGTGATCGAGGGCTCGCCCGTGGAGGCCTCGACGTCGCTGTGGAGCCACGACCGACTCGACGTCGGTGTGTGGGAGTGCACGCCCGGCGTGTTCCCCTTCCGCCGTGACGGGTACCAGGAGGTCTTCTGCGTGCTCTCCGGTCGGGCCACGCTCGAGGTGGCCGGTGCCGAGGGCGGGACCGGCCAGCGCTTCGAGCTGGTGCCCGGCGCGATGTTGCTCACCCCGTCGGGCACCACCGGGCGGTGGCACGTGCACGAGACGATCCGCAAGGCGTACGTCACCATCACCGACTGAACGTCCAGCCGACGTCCGTCCATTTGCGTCGACCGGTGACGGTCGCCGAGCATCGGTGCATGACGGCATCCGACGTGGCGTTCCTCGGTCTCGACGAGATCGACGGGCGACACTCCCTGTTCATCCAGAAGCGCCACTGCACGCCCTTCGGGTTCCTGTACGGGGGCTCGGGCGTGGCCGCCTGCGCCGCCGCCGCCGAGCTCGTCGCCGGCCGGCCGCTCGTGTGGATCACCACGCAGTACGTCGGACAGGCGGCGCCCGACGAGCGGCTCGAGCTGGACGTCGAGGTGCTCGTGCACGCTCGGTCCACCACGCAGACGATCGTGCGGGCCCACGTCGGCGACCGGCTCGTGCTGCACGCGACCACGGCCCACACCGACCGGCCGGTCGGCGACGAGGCGTGGTGGGACGCGATGCCCGACGTGCCTGCCCCGGACGACTGCCCGCCGTTCGCGTTGACCTTCGACCACCACGGTGACGAGTCGTTCTTCCGGTCGCTCGACCGGCGCGCGCCGGCCGACTGGGCCGAGCGCACGCCGGGACGGATCGCGATCTGGGCCCGGGTGCCGGGGTGGGGGATCGGCACGCCGGCGTCGCAGGCCTTCGTGGCCGACGTCGTGCCCGTCGCGGTGATGACCGGGCTCGGCCGGATGACCGGCGCGACCAGCCTCGACAACACGCTGCGGGTGGTGCACGGCGAGCCGTACGACGGCTGGGTGCTGCTCGACGTGGAGGCGCAGGGCTACCGGCGCGCGATCGGGCACGGCCAGGTGCGACTGTGGCGCCCGGACGGGGTGCTGCTCGGCATCGGCAGCCAGTCGTGCATCGTGCGCTCGGTGCCCCGGGTGATCCCCGACGCACCCGTTCCCGGCTGACCGAGGGGTGCGGTCCGGGGCGTCGGGGCCCGCCCCGGACCGACATCTGCTGCGTGGCGCGCTCAGGCGGCGCGAGGGGGCCGCCGCCGACGCTGCTCGCGGTTCGGTCGTGGCGGGTACGAGAACGGGTCGACACACAGCAGCGGCTGCGTGGCGTGGAACGAGGATGAGTGGTCGGCGTCGTCGGGGAAGCGGCCGTCGGGATCGGCCACCACCACCTGCTCGAACATCGGCGGCTCGCTGAAGCGGCGCTCGACGGCGAACCAGCGGCCGATCCGGTCCGGGTCGGCGGCGACCCACTGCGCCGGGACCCACGACAGCCGCAGCCGCAGGTCGCCGACCGCCAGCTCGTCGCCCTCCTCCAGATCGGCACCGTCGTCGCGCTCGTCGACGACGGTGAGGATCCCCTCGGAGGCGAGCTCGATCGAGAGCCCCATGACGACCAGCTCGGGCAGCCCGCTGCGCCAGAGACCGATCGTGTAGGTCCACGGGAAGGGGTTCGGCGGCTCGGTGCAGCCCGGAACGTCGCAGGGGCCGTAGCCGACGGACATGATGGCGAGACCGTCTCGGTCGATGATGGCCCGGAGCCGGGCGATGGCGGGGTCGAGTCCACGTGCCATGCGACGAGCGTGCCGCAGGGGTGCCACACGGCTCAGCTCGCGCGAGCGCTCGCCCGTCCAGGCATCCGAGGACCCGCCCCGCCCGCTCGTTCGAGCAGTGGGTGGACTCGGTGGTCGCCCGCCGCTGAGGCGGGCGGGAGTTCGGTCGGCGACGGGTCAGTCGGCGACGGCGAGGATGCGGACGGGCAGTTCGCGGGGACCGCGGATCTGCCCGACGCTCCACCGGACGTCGCCGGCGAGCTCGAAGCGCGGGAACCGGCGCACGAACTCCTCGATCGCGACCTTCAGCTCGAGGCGGGCGAGGTTGGAGCCGATGCAGCGGTGGATGCCGAGCCCGAACGCCGCGTGGCGGTTCTCCTTGCGGTCGACGATGAACGTGTCCGGGTCCTCGAACTTCAGCGGGTCGCGGTTCGCCGCCGGGAACGGCAGCAGCACCCAGTCGTCCTGCTTCATCGGGCAGCCGTGGAAGTCGTGGTCCTTCGCGACGAGGCGGGCCATCGTGACCGGGGCGTAGGCGCGGAGGAACTCCTCCAGCGCGAACGTCATCACGTCGGGCTCGTCGAGCAGGCGCTGGTGGTCCTCGGGGTGTTGGGCGAGGTGCCACAGCGACGACCCGATCGCCGACCAGGTGGTGTCGATGCCCGCGATGAGCAGCAGGATGATCATGCCGCCGGCGATGTCGTCGCTGACCTTCTGGCCCTCGATCTCGATGTTCAGCAGGTAGCTGGTGAGGTCGTCGCGTGGGTTGGCCCGGTGGTCGTCGATCTGGTCGGCGATGTAGTTGCCGAGGTCGTCCATGCCGTCGCGGGTGCCGGGCTCCTCGGCGATGCGCTCGAGGGCGTCGTGGACGAACCGGCGGAACAGGTCCTCGTCCTTCGACGGGAAGCCGAGCATCCGGCCGATCACGTTCACCGGGATGTGCTGCGCGTACTGCACGGCGGCGTCGACGATCGACTCGCCCGGGGTGAGATCACCCATGCGGTCGAGCAGCTCGTTGCACAGCTTGCGGACCTCGGGCTCCCACGGCTCGATCTGCTTCGGCGCGAACGCCGGCAGGAGCAGGCGGCGGGCCATGGCGTGGAAGGGCGGGTCGCTCGTGATGGGCGGCGCGCCACCGATCGGGGCGGGCAGCGCGAGGTCGCCGGGGCGGCCGACGGACACCACGACGGCGCGGCTCGTGAAGTGCTCGGTGTCGTACGCGACCTCGTGGACCGTGTCGTGGGTGAGCGGCACCCACATGCCGCCGTAGCGGTCGGAGTGGGCGACGGGGCAGCCGCCCTCGCGGAGCTGCTTCCACACCTCGGGCGCCGACGGGTTGTACGCGGGGTCGGCGTGGTCGAAGTCGGTGGCGAAGTCGCTCACGGGGCCGTAGTGCGCAGCGTCGTACGGCACGCGCTGCCACACGTGGGTGCCCTCGGGCGACATGCCGAAGATCACGTCCTCGGCGTTGGCGCGCAGGCGGCGCTGGCCCTCGGGGACCTCGTTGTCCTGGGTCACGGTGTCGGTCACGATCAGTCCTCCAACACCTTGATCGCGAACTCCGGGCAGTTGGCCGCCACCAGGCGGGCCTTCTCCTGGAGCTCGGTCGGCAGATCGCCCTCGACGAGCAGCACGGCCTGGCCGTAGTCGTCGACGTCGAACAACTCCGGTGCCAACGCATAGCACCGGTTGTGGCCCTGACACTTCTCGGCATCGAGATGCAAACGCATGGGCCGACTCTACGCGCTCGGAGTCCGTGGCGTCACTCCCCGGGGGTGTGTCAGGACCAACCGCCGTCGTGGCTGATCACCTGACCGAACAGGAACGAGCTCGTCTCGCCCACCAGGAACAGGGCCAGCTCGGCGGTCTCCTCGGGGCGGCCGATGCGACGGGCGGGCACCTCGCGCTGCAGTCGCTCCTGGAAGCGCGGGTTCGCGAGGGTCTCCGGCGGGTAGTACGTGTCGTTGGCGACGAAGTTCTGGGCGATCGCGTTCAACCGCACCCCGTGCTTCGCGAGGTCGTGCCCGGCCGAGCGCACGTACGCGTTCTGCGCGGCCCGGGCGGCGACGTAGGCGATCGCGTGCGGGGTCATGCGCCGCAGCGGCGACGAGGAGGTGACCGCCACGATCGATCCCGAGCCGCGCTCGATCATCCGCGGCGCGGCGGCGCGGACGAGCCGCATCAGCGGGTGCACCATCGCGTCGAACCCGGCCAGCCAGGGCTCGTCCTCGATGTCCACCGTGCCGGCCCCGTACGCGGGCAGGTCGAGGTTGGCGACGATCGCGTCGAGCTCGCCGCACCGCTCGATCAGCTCGCGCGGCTCGTCGGGCCCGATCAGGTCGCCGGTGTCGGCCACCAGATCGGCGCCCTCGTCGCGGAACAGCTGCGCGATCGCCGGTCCCATGTAGGTGTCGGCGGAGGTGACCAGGATGCGGCGACCGGCGAGTCGCCCCGAGGTGTTCGTCGGCATGCGGTGACGGTAGACGTCGCTCACACCGGCGTGGGTCACGCCGCTGAGCCGTTCGGCTCATCGAACCGTCCTCCGGCCGGCGGCCGCGGTGGCGAGGTCTACGCTCGGGTCATGCACGCATGGCTCGTGAGCGCAACCGTGAGCGCGACCGTCGGCGCGACGGTGGGCGCGACGTCGGCGGCCGGGACGGCGGCAGAGGAGGCCGAGGCCTGGTCGTCGGGCGTGGTGGTGATCGCCGGCGTGATGGCGCTCACGATGCTGCTGTCGGCGATCGGCCGGGCCAAGCAGTTCCGCTCCCGCGACGACTGATCGAGTCCGCGGCTCGGCGGCGACTCGCCCGACCGGCGGTTGTTACCGTGAGCCGATGCGTTCGATCGTGTGTGTGGCCCATGGGACGGAGGGCAACTTCGTCCTCGAGGAGACGGAGACGCCGGAGCCCGCCGCGGGCCAGGTGCGAGTGGTGGTGGAGGCCGCCGGCGCGAGCTTCGTCGACGCCCTGCAGGCCGCCGGCAAGTACCAGTTCGCCGCGCAGCCGCCGTACGTGCCGGGTGGTGAGGCCGCAGGTGTGGTGGATGCCGTGGGCGAAGGCGTGGAGGGGGTGTCGGTCGGCGACCGGGTGCTCGTGCAGAGCGGGCGCGGCGCCTTCGCCTCGCACCTCCTGGCCGTGCCGCAGCAGCTCATCCGGCTGCCGGACGCGATCAGCTCCGACGTCGGCGCGTCGTTCCTGCAGGTGTACGGCACCGCGTGGTTCGCGTTCACGAAGCGCACGGTGGTGCGCCCCGGCGAGGTGGTGCTCGTCACCGGTGCGGGCGGAGGCGTGGGGCTCGCCGCGATCGACGTGGCACGGTCGCTCGGCGCCCGGGTGATCGCCGTCGCCTCGACGGAGGAGAAGCGGGCGCTCGCGATGGCCGCGGGTGCCGAGTCGGCGATCGACCCGCTCACCGAGGACGTCAAGACCCGCGCCCGCGAGCTCACCGACGGCGCCGGCATCGACATCGTCTACGACGTGGCCGGTGGCCCCGTGTCCGAGCCGGCACTGCGTGCGCTGCGCTTCGACGGCCGCTTCCTCGTGGTCGGCTTCCCGGGCGGCATCGCGTCGGTGCCCCTCAACCTGGTGCTGCTCAACAACCGCACCGTCGTGGGTGTGGAGTGGGGTGGGTGGGTGCCGCGCAACCTGGCCGAGAACCGGGCGATGATCGCCGAGATCGTGGACGCGATCGCCCGTGGCGACCTCCACCCGGTCACGCCGACGCGCCGTCCGCTCACCGAGGCGCGCGCGGTGCTGTCGGAGCTGCTCGACCGCCAGGCCGCCGGCAAGATCGTCCTCGTGCCCTGATCCGATCTCCCTGATCGGTCCGGCCGGCTGGCTTGCCGCCCCACGGACACGCGGCTAGATTCGTAGTTGTCACTACAATTCTGGCGCACGGCGTCCATGCCGAGGAGGTCCACCATGCCCGCGATCAGTGCCGCCGAGGCGTCCGATCTGTTCCGTCGAGCTCCTGACCGGTTCCTCGACGTCGGCGCCGGCGAGGCCGCGTACCGGAAGGTGGGGGAGGGGCCCGACGTGCTGTTCGTGCACGGCTGGCCGGTGACGAGCGCGACGTTCCGGTTGCTGCTGCCGCACCTCGTCGAGCACGTGACGTGCCACCTCATCGACCTGCCGAGCTCGGGATCGAGCCGCTTCGACGCGTCCACGCCGCTGTCGGTCGCGCAGCACATCACGTCCGTGCGTCGCGTGATCGATCTGCTCGGGCTCGACAGCGTCGCCGTCGTCGGCCACGACAGCGGCGGCATGATCGCCCGCCACGCCGTCGCGGGCGACCCGCGGCTGCGCGCGATGGGGTTGATCGACACCGAGCACTCCGAAGGTCTCAGCCGGCGGTTCAAGGGCTTCATCTCCGCGCGGTACCTGCCCGGCATCGGCGCCACGCTCGGATGGGCGGCGGGCAACCGTGCGGTTCGGCGCAACCGGCTCGTGTTCGGCGGAGCGTTCCACGACCGGTCGCTGCTCGACGGCGAGTTCGACGAGTTCTTCCTGCAACCGCTGCACACCAACCGGGAGATGCGCGCCGCGCTCGTGAAGGTGCTGAAGAGCTTCGACATGCAGCACGTGCGCGACCTGACCGAACTGCACCGCCGGATCACCGTGCCCGTGCAGCTCGTGTGGGGTGAGCGTGACATCTTCTTCCCCGTCTCGATGGCGCAGAAGATGGTCGCCACCTTCCCCGACGCGCAGCTGTCGGTGATCCCCGGCGCCGGGCTGTTCTCGCACGAGGAACGGCCGGCAGCGGTGGCCGGGGCCCTGTTGCCGGTGCTCACCGGCACTCGCTGATCGGAGCCGCCGTCGTCCGTGCGCCGTCGTCCGTGTGCCGTCGTCCGTGCGCCGTCGTCCGCTCGTCGGGCGATCGCCTCAGGCGAAGCCGAGGTGGGCGGCCGCCTGGTCGGCCGCCTGCGCCCCGAGGAGCTGGCGGATCATCAGCAACCCGTCGATCGTGGCCACCACCGCGGTGGCGGCCGCTCGGCGCTCGGGCTTCGGCACGTCGAGGCACTGCTCGACCCAGGCGATCCAGCCGTCGAGCATCTGCGTCGCCACGGCGTCGAACGGCTGCGCTGATGCTGCGGCCAGCCCCACGACCTCGAAGAACACGGCGAACACCGGGTCGGACTTCGGGGTGGACATCACGCGCCACGCACGGCGTGACAGCTCGTCGGCCGGGAGCGGCTCGGCCCCGAACGCCTCGGCCAGCAGTGGCTGGAGCTGCTCGCCGATCACCCCGAGCACGCGGGTGACGAGCACCTCCTTGGTGGGGAAGTAGTAGACGATCGAGCGGTCGTTGATGCCGATGCGCTTGGCGAGGCGTCCGAACGTGAGCTGGGCGATGCCGTGCTCGAGCACGTCGGCCACCGCGTGGTCGAGGAGCTCGCGCTCGTCGTACTTGTACCCCATCCACGTCGATGCTACCGACCGGTCGTCAGCCCGTCCCGGCTCCGCGACCGGACCGGTTCGCCGATCGCAGGACGCAGGGCGGGTGCGCCTGTGTCGTCCAGGTGGGCGACCTCGATCACGACGGTGTTCACGTACCGAAGCATCGGGCCGAGCAGCAGTCGGGCCGTCGCCGGCCGGCGCCGGGTCGGTGACGGCGGTTCGGTCCGGCGGTCGCCGGGTCACGGTCAGGGCCAGGGTCGGGGTCAGGGCCAGGGTCAGGGTCAGGGTCGGGGTCAGGGGAGCGTGTAGGTGTTCTCCAGCTCGTCCTGGATGACGGTCGCGAGTGCGTTGCTCGTGTCCACCACGAGCTCGGCGTCGAGCACGCGGGTGCGGTACGTCCAGCCCTCGGGCAGCGCGAGCCGGTCGCCCAGCGACGCGAGCGCGTCCTGGGTGAGCGACGGATCCACGCCGATGCAGTAGGCCTGCATGACGTACGCGGTGCCGTCGGGGTCGACCAACTCGTGCACCGGGCGTCCGGCGTCGAAGAAGAACACGGCACCCCGGTTGACGTGGCGGATCGTGTAGGGCTGAGCCTGCAGCGAGGGTCCGAGCTCGAGGGTCGCGATCCGCCGCATGGTGAGACCGTTGAAGTCGCGCAGCACCGGCTCGACGACGGCGACCTTCGGGCCGGCACCGTCGATCATCCAGTGACGCGGGCCGTTCAGCTTCACGAACGTCGCCCCCATCTCCTGCGCGATCGTCGCGGCGTCCAGCGTCTGCCACAGCTCCTGCGGGCAGTCGTTCAGCATCTGCGTGCCGTAGACCTCGGCGTGCAGGCCGTCGTCGCGGAGGTACACGGCGAGCACCTCGCCGTAGCGGACGCCTCGCAGGCCGGTGAACAGTCGCGGGGTGGGGTCGGTCATGCGGGCCTCCTCGTCGGACGGACAACTGTTGGCAGTGTACATGACAAAAGATGCCCGAGTGTCACGGTCGCGTCGGCCTGAGTCTCGTCGGTGCTGCTCGACGGCGAGCTCGAGGTGCGGCGCGACGATCAGCAGATCAGCGTCCTCGACCGGCCGGGCACCACGTTCGGGGAGATCTCGCTGCTGCTCGACCAAGCGCACGGTGCGACCGTCGTCGCGACCGTGCCCACGCGGATGCGCCGCGCCGCCGACGGTGCCGCGCTGTTCGACCAGCACCCCGAGTTCGCCCGGCTGGTGGCCACCGAGCTCGCCCGCCGCCTGGACTCGCTCACGGTGTACCTCGCGGACGTGAAGCGCCAGTACGGCGCCGCGCCGGGGATCGCGATGGTGACCGACGTGCTGCGCCACCTGTCGCAGCAGCGGGCCGAGACGACGCGCCCCCTCTCCGCACGCGACCCCGACCCCGAGTACTGACCTGCCGCCGGTCTCCTGTCTCGATCCGGGTCGCTGCCGACGCCGGTGTCCCGCAGGACCCGGGGCTCAGCCGACGGCGACGGGCGGCGGTGCGCCGCGCTCCAATGAGCGTCGGTGACGGGCGGCGAACACGATGCCCACGGCGAGCGCCGCGAACGACACCAGGCAGAACGCCAGGAAGGTGCCGAACGTCCGGATCGTGCGACCGAACGACGGGAACACGCCGGCCACCTCGCCCTCGGGTCCGGCGACGTCCACCGTCGCGGTCCCGTCGGCCGGACAGGTGAACGTCGCGACCGCCGTGAAGGTGGTGCCCATCATCTCGAACGTCTCGGTGACACCGACACCGGCACCGCGGACGCGCACCGGTTCGCCGTCGAGCTCCACCGTGACCACGTCGAGCTCGACGGTCCAGCTGCGGTCGACCGTGACGGGCCCGGAGGTCCGGCTGCTGCCGGTGGCCGGACCGATCCGCCACTCGTCGCCCTCGCGGCACTCGACGGACACCGATCCCGGGAGGCGGGTGCTCTCCAGCGCGGTCACGAGCTCGATCGACCGGCGACCCGCGGTCGCGCCCGCCACGATGAGGACGATCGCGCCGACGGCGATGAGCGTCCACCCGATCCGGCGTCGCCGCGGCAGCACCCGTCGTCGGGGTGGTGCGACCCAGCCGGTGGGCGGCGGACCCCAGGTGGGCGGCGGCAGCGTCACCTCGTCCGGTCCGATCCGGTCAGGAGGTCGAACACGATCGGCACGCCCCGATCGTACGACGCGACACCGGCCAGGTCGTGCGGCCCACGTCCTGGGTGCCAGGAGGTGCAGCGGAGCTGCGTCGGTGAGGTCTCACTGGCACCCAGGACATGGGGTCGGTTGTCCTGGGTGCCGGTGATCCCGGATCTCCAGGTGGTTCGTCCGAGCGTGGCACCCAGGATGGCGGCCGGTCTCCTGGGCGCCGCGATGTGCAGCGGAGCTGGGTCGGTGAGGTCTCGCTGGCACCCAGGACGTGGGGGCGGATTTCCTGGGCGCCACGACCTCTCGCTGAGCTGGGTCGGTGAGGTCTCGCTGGCGCCCAGGACGGAGGGCGGCCCGTCCGGGCTGACCTCAGAAGAGGGTGCGGGCGGGGGCGGTGGCGGCGGTGAGGTCGGCGCGCTCGATGCCCATCTGCGAGACCCACGTGGCCTCGTTCGTGTCGAGGTCGATGTCGACGAAGGTGGGGACGGGCCCGCGCTGGTTGCCGGGGTTGAACACCCACGTCGTGCCGATGCGGTCGACCCACGAGCCGTCCGGTTTGAACGGCGGGCCGTGCACGTGGCCGGCCAGCACCATGTCCGGGGCGAACTCGGCGATCCACCCGGCGAGATCGGGGTCGCCGTAGTGACGCGAGCCGGTCCACGACGTGGTCGAGTCGACCGGCGGCCAGTGGTACACCCAGATCCAGCGGGCGGGCCGGCGGGCCGCGTCCCGGGCGAGGTGCGCGGCCACGCGTTCGCGGCCGATCGGGCCGTCCCACCACGGGCACACGGTGACCAGCGTGTCGTCGAGCTCCACCGAGTCACCGTCGGTCCACACCCCGTCGGCGCGCACCCCGTCGATCCAGAGGGCGGCGTTCTCGCCGTGCTCGTCGGGGCCGGTGAGGTCGTGGTTGCCGGAGCTGATGATCACCTGCGCCTTCGCCCGCAGCAGCGTGACGTCGTTGCCGATCACGAACGACTGCGTGCCGAGCGCCACGTGCGAGGCGATGTCGAGGTGGTCGCCCGCGAGCACGACGAGATCGGAGTCGCCGGCGGCCTCGACCACCCAGTCGAACTGGGGGAGGGCGTCGTGGAGGTCGGAGACCAGGAGGATGCGCACGCAGCTGCTCCGAGGAACGGCCCCGCGGTGGGCGGATGCCGGGGGACGGGTGGGCGCAGGCTAGCCGTGCGGATCAGCGGCGGTGATCTCCCGACGGCACCAGCAGCGCGGTCGTCCAGCCGCGCTCGGGCACGTCGACCTCGGTCGTCCACACACCGGTCGCAGCCTCGCGGTGCACCACGCCGCCGTCGGCGCGCCCGAGGGCGCCACCCGCCCAGCCGGTCAGCGTCACCCGCTCGCCGGCACCCTTCACGACCACGCGCACCGCCGGTCGCCCGTCGTGCGACTCGAGCGACACCTCGATGCGAGCGTCGCCCGCCGGCACGAACTTCGTGACGTCGCCGATCACGGCCACCTCGCCCGGCAGCACGGGCGCCACCACGTGATGGGTCCACTCCTCGCGCCGCAGCGTGCACGACCACGAGTGATCCGGCCCGGTGCGCGTCGCGGTGCCCGCACGCCAGTCCCACACCACCACGTCACCCGAGGGCGACGACTCGCCGAGGTCGGCGAGCGACACCATGCCGGTGGTGGCGGCGTCGACCGGGCTGCAGCGCATCGTGGTGACGTACGCCCAGCGTCCGGCGGGGTGGTCGCTCCAGCACTCGGCCACCATCAGCACCGAGCGACTCGCCGCGCCGACCGTCATCGACCGTGCCGTCGCCGCCACGGGCACGTGCGGCTTGATGAGCACGCCGTCGGCCCGGCACGTGCGTGCGGCGAGCGTCGGGTCGAAGCGGCCCACCCGGTCGCCGAGGCCGACCGGACCGGTCGACAGCGCCGACAGCAGCGCCTCGGGCTCGCCGTTCGCCCCGGCCACGTCGGGATCGGCGCGGAACACGTCCTTGAACGGCATCAGGCCGAGCGCACGGGCCAGCGCGTTCGTGGTGCAGAACCACGCCCACAGCTGACCGGGTGTGGCGATGTAGCCGTGGTCGCCCGAGGTGCGGACCGAGGTCACCTGCGTGAGCGTGACCGTGCGGGCCATGTCGGCCGGTGTGGCCATGCACCACTGGAGCGTGATGCCGCGCTCGCGTGCCGCTCGGTCGATGCCCTCCTGCCACGCCCTCGCCCGTCCGGTCACGGCGCGCAGCGGCCGCACGCCGAACCAGGCCTCCACCAGCCAGTCGTGCTCGAACGTCTCGATGCCCCAGGCGACGCACTGGTCGAGCCAGCGCTCGTAGGCCTCGGGCGTGGCGGGTGCGGCCATCGGCCCGTCGGTGTGCACGGGCAGCTCCGCGGCGATCGGCGCTGCCGACGACAGGTGGCGGATGTGCGCGACGAGCGGTGGGTCGCCGAGACGCCGGCGCAGCGCCGGGACGCCGTCGGGCAGCACGTCGGGGCGCGGCTCCCACGCCAGCATCGGGGTGGGCGGCACGATCCACTCGTCGGTGTCGAACGGGCGCAGCGTCTCGTGCGGGTACCACCACGAGTCGAGCTGCACCGCGCCCACCGGCACGCCGCGCGCCCGCAGGTCGTCGACGGCGGCCACGATCGACCCCGCCGGATCGAGTCCCGGCTCGGTGCGGTACCAGTAGGCGGCACCGTTGTCGGTCCAGTACGACGGACGTGTGCCGAGCGCGTCCGGCCACCGTCCGGGTCGCACCGTGCCCGCCCGCCGACGCAGCAGCGCACCCCACCAGCCGAGGCAGGCGCGCAGGTCGGGCCCGGCGATCACGGCGAGCTCGGTGGTGAAGCCTGCGGGTACCTGGTCGAGGTCGCCGTGCCAGCCGCAGCGCACCGTGCCGCCGTTCAGGCCGATGGTCTGCTCGTGGAACTCCTCGAGCGGGGCGACGAGCAGCGTGCGCCCGTCGGGTGCGCTCAGTGCGAGCGGCCACCCGGTCGGTGGGCGGTGGGGGAGCAGGCGGAACCGGTCGAGCGACGCGTCGGTGCCGACCGGGAACGCGAACTCGCACGCCTGGAACGCGAGTGCCCGGGCGGCGGGGTCGACGCCACCGTCGAGGCGTTCGCCCGGGGCGAACACCGGCCAGCCCATCGCCGGCCGGTCGAACGCCTCGCCGGCGATGCCGGAGAGCGCTCGACGCGCCTGCAGCCGGAACACGAGCATCGGTTCCTGGTCGTAGGCGCGCACCGTGGCCGTGACCTCGTCGGTGCTGCTGCTCAGCTCGGTGAACCCGCCGAGGTCGTCGATGCCGGACACCGGGCCGTCGGGCTCGAACGCCGTGGCCGCACCGCCCACCAGCCAACCGCCGGGGCCGAACCAGTCGCGCTCGCCCCACGCCACCCGCACCACGCCGTCGTGCAGCGCGACGGTCAGCCCGCCGGCCGCCCTCAGCTCGTTCGTCCCCCGGATGTGCACGCCCCAGTATGTCTCGACAGCCGGATCGAGGCCGGTGGTAGCCGGGAGGCGAGCGGCCCACCGCCCTACAGTGCCGCCGTGACCCGCGGTCCCGACCCCGATCCCTGGTCGCCGGAGCAGCGGCTGGTCGTCCGTGCCGACGGCTCGGTCGTGTGCCGGGTTCCGGCGCGGGTCGGACTCGTGGGCAACCCGTCGGACGGCTACGGCGGCGCGGTGCTCGCCACGGTGGTGCCCGCGTTCGCGGCCGAGGTGACGGCGTCGGAGTCGTCGGGCGTGACGATCGAGGGTCCGGGCGCGCCGGCGGCCTGGCCGTCGCTCGACGAGTGGCGGACGTCGGTGTGCGCCCACGGCCACGGTGACGAGCAACGGATCGCGA
This sequence comes from Actinomycetota bacterium, assembly GCA_009704985.1. Taxonomy (GTDB): domain Bacteria; phylum Actinomycetota; class Acidimicrobiia; order Acidimicrobiales; family Ilumatobacteraceae; genus VFMC01. The sequence continues at coordinate 43,835 of WLDE01000008.1, forward strand.
GTGCGTCGCTGGCCGTGCTCGACGACCACCTCACCGCCCGCGGACGGGTCGATCGCACCGGGGTGCGGATCGGGTGGCGCACCACGGTGCCGCGCTCGGTGGGCCTCGCCGGGTCGAGCGCGATCGCGGTGGCCACGATCGACGCCGCCGCGGCCGTGTGGGGTGCGTCGCTCGACCGTCGTGTGGTGGCGGCGCTCGCGCTCTCGGCCGAACGCGACGTGCTCGGGATCGCGGCCGGCTGGCAGGACCGCGTCGTGCAGGCCGAGGGCCGCACGGTGCTGGTGGACACGGCGGCGATGGAGGACGACGACGGGGTGACGGTGCCGCGGGTGGTGCCGGTCGGGTGGCCCGAGCCCCACGGTGTGGAGCTGCTGCTCGCCTGGGCGGCGGGTGCCGCCACCTCGTCGGACGACTACCACGCCCCGCTGCGGCGCTTTGCCGACACGCTCGCCGCGCCGATGGCCGAGCTCGGTGCGCTCGCCCGAACCGCGGCCGATGCGTGGACGGCCGGCGACGCCGCTGCCGTCGCCACGGCGATGGAC
>WLDE01000079.1 GCA_009704985.1 Actinomycetota bacterium
GCCCGGGCGGCCGGTCCGACGCCGCCGCACTTCTTGCCGACCACGGTCGCCACGCGCGACAGGAGGTTGCCGAGGTTGTTCGCCAGGTCGCTGTTGTACCGGCCGATCAGGCCCTCGTAGGTGAAGTCGCCGTCCTGGCCGTAGGTGGTGTCGGCGAGCACGTAGTACCGGAAGCCGTCCACGCCGACGTCGTCGATCAGGTCGAGCGGGTTCACGACGTTGCCGGACGTCTTGCTCATCTTCTCGCCACCGACGAGCAGCCAGCCGCCGACGGCCCAGCCGGCGGGCGGCTCGAGCCCGGCCGACAGCAGCATCGCCGGCCAGTACACGCAGTGGTGGCGGATGATGTCCTTGCCGATCAGGTGCCGCGCCGGCCACCACTGCCCGAAGCGCTCCTCGTCGGAGCCGTAGCCGACGGCGGTGATGTAGTTCGCGAGCGCGTCGAACCACACGTACGCGACGTGCTTCGGATCCCAGGGCAGCGGGATGCCCCACTGCAGCGAGGTGCGGCTGACGCTGAAGTCGCGCAGGCCGCTGCGGATGAGGCCGAGCGCCTCGTTCCCGCGGAACTCGGGCACGATCGCGCCGGGGTGGGCGGCGTACCAGTCGAGCAGTCGGTCCTGGAAGCGGCTGAGGCGGAAGAAGTAGTTCTCCTCCTCGAAGTACTCGACCGGGCGCTTGTGGATCGGGCACAGGTCGCCGGGCAGCAGCTCGTCGTCGGCGTAGTACTCCTCGCAGGCCACGCAGTACTTGCCGGCGTACACGTCGAGCTCGATGTCGCCGGCGTCGTGGCAGCGCTGCAGGAGCTGCTGCACGCCCACCCTGTGGCGGGGCTCGGTGGTGCGGATGAAGTCGTCGTTGGAGATGTGCAGACGGCGCCAGGCGTCCTGGAACTGCGGCGCGATCTCGTCGGTGAACTCCTGCGGCGTCTTGCCGGCGGCCTCCGCGGCCTGCTGGATCTTGAGGCCGTGCTCGTCGGTACCGGTGAGGAAGTGCACGTCCTCGCCGAGGAGGCGGTGCCAGCGGGCGAGCGCGTCGCCGATGATCGTGGTGTACGCGTGGCCGAGGTGCGGCCGGGCGTTGACGTAGTAGATCGGGGTGGTGAGGTAGTAGCGGGTCATGGGGTGCTCCTCGACGGGGCTCGACGGGGTTCGGCGGGTGGTGAACGGCGGACGGGTGCGCGACGACGGACGTCAGGCACCGGTGCGCATTCGACGCCGCGTGACGGCCGGCGGGAGCAGATGACGAGCCACGATCGACAGGATACGGCGGGCCCCGCCGACCACCGCAACGACTTCCTCGGGGCCACGACCCTCGGCCACACTGGGCGGATGGGTGAGTTCGATGACGCAACGCAGGTGGCCGACGACGGATCGACGGAGATCCGCGACGGATGGGACATCGGCGGCAACGCGAACGGCGGCTACCTGATGGCGCTCGCCGCGTCGGGCATGCGCCGGGTGGCCGGTCGGCCCGACCCGATCACCGTCACCGCGCACTACCTGTCGCCCGGCCGGCCCGGTCCCGCCGCCGTCGAGGGCGAGGTGGTGAAGGCCGGCAAGCGGTTCACGACGGTGACCGGTCGCCTCGTGTCCGCGGGCCGGCCGGTCATCCAGGTGCTCGGCGCCTTCGGCGACCTCGGGGCCGTCCCCGGTGCCGGCTCCGACGCCGCGGCAGTTCGGGGCATCGACGACGTCGTCGTCGTGCACGGCGCCCCACCCGACCTGCCTCCGCCCGACCAGTGCGTGCGGCGTGAGCGCGGCCAGGGGAACGTGCCGGTGCCGATGGTCGACCGGATCGACATCCGGCTGCACCCCGATCACACCGGCTGGCTGCGCGACGAGCGAGCCGGGGTCGGCGAGATGGCCGGGTGGTGCAGCTTCGTCGACGGCCGTCCGTTCGACACGCTCTCGCTGCTGCTCGTGGCCGACGTGCTGCCGCCGGCGGTGTTCGGCCTGCCGGTCCCCGCCGGCTGGGTGCCGACGGTGGAACTCACCGTGCACGTGCGGGCGCGGCCGGCACCGGGACCGCTGCGCTGCGTGTTCCGCACGCGGTTCGTCCACGGCGGGATGTTCGAGGAGGACGGCCAGCTGTGGGACTCGGACGGGACGCTGGTCGCGCTCAGCCGTCAGCTGGCCCTGCTGCCGCGCTGAGCGGCGTACTTCATCCCCGCCACGAACGACCCGATCGCGAGCGACGTGGCGCCGACGCCCTGCGACGTGCGGCGCACGACGGCCTTGGTGCGCCGGCTGAAGATCACGATCGGCCAGCCCCGGCGCAGCGCCAGGCGCTCGAGCCGGCTGTCGGGGTTCACCGCGACCGGGTGGCCGACGGCCTCGAGCATCGGCAGGTCGCTCGCCGAGTCGCTGTAGGCGTAGCACTGCGCGAGGTCGAGCCCCTCCCACCGGGCCAGCTCGTGGATCGCGTCGACCTTGCCGGGTCCGTAGCAGAACGGGCCGGCGAGCCGGCCGGTGTACACGCCGTCGACGATCTCGCTGACGGTGCCGATGCCACCGGTCATTCCCATCGCCGCCGCGAGCGGGTTGACGAGCTCCACCGGGGACGCCGAGACGATGTACGTGGCACGCCCGGCGTGCCGGTGCATGTCGACGAGCTGGCGCGCCTCGGGGCGCACCCGCTCCATGAGCTTGGGCACGATGTCGGTGTTGAGCCCGACCAGGTCGTCGAGCCGCACGCCCTCGACCGCACCGAGGATGCGGTCGCGCACGCCGTGCGAGGTCTCGTCGCTGGCGCCCGACAGGCGGAAGCTGATCGCCGCCAGCGCGTCGCGGGTGAACTGGCGTTTCGCGATCAGGCCGGCCTTCCAGGCGGCGATGCCGAACACCCACGTGCTCGAACCGCTGATCAGGGTGCGGTCGAGGTCGAAGAAGGCCGCGCTCGGGCCGGCGCTCGCGATCTCGAAGTACTCGCTCATCGTCCGTGGTCGTCCATGTCGGGGCTGTCGGGGCTGTCGGGGCTGCCGGGGCTGCCGGGGCTGTCGGGCCTGTCGGGCCTGTCGGGGCCGGTGGTCGGCCGCGGGAGCGCCGTGGCCAGGTCGTAGACCCGGCGCCGTGCGACGCCGAGCTCCGCCGTCACCGTAGCGACCGCGTCGCGTCGCGTGGCGCCGGCTTCCAGCTCGTCCCGCAACGCCGCCCGGATGGCGTCGTCGTCGGTGGTCGCCACCACCCTCGCTGCGCCCGCGAGCACGATCACGTACTCGCCGCGTGGTTCGGTCGCGTCGAGGTGCGCGGCGGCCTCGTCGAGCGTGCCCCGCCACACCTCCTCGTGGAGCTTGGTCAGCTCCCGCGCGAGGGCGACGCGCCGGTCGGGGCCGCAGGTGTCGCGCAGGTCGGCGACGGTGCGCACCACCCGGTGCGGCGCCTCGTACAGCACCACCGTGCGCCGCTCGGCGGCGACCTCGGCGAGCCGCGACGTGCGCTCCCCGCCCGAACGGGGCAGGAACCCCTCGAACACGAACCGGGTCGTGTCCAGACCGCTGACCACCAACGCCATCACCAGCGCCGCCGGCCCCGGCACCGCCGACACGGCGAACCCGGCGTCGACCACGGCGCGCACGAGTCGCTCGCCCGGATCGGAGATGCCCGGCGTGCCCGCATCGGTGACGAGCGCGACGTCGTGGCCGGCACCGAGCAACTCGACCACCTCGGCGACGCGAGCCGCCTCGGTGTGCTCGTTCGCGACCGCCATCCGTGCGCTCACCCCGGCGTGGTGGAGCAGCTTGCCGGTGCGTCGCGTGTCCTCGCAGCAGACGAGCGCGACGCCGCGCAGCACCTCCACCGCGCGTGGCGGGAGGTCGCCGAGGTTCCCGATCGGGGTGGCGACGAGGACGAGCGTGCCGCCGACGCTCGCGCGGGCGGTCACGGACGGAGCTCGATCACGATGCCCACGTGGAGGCCCCAGCGCGCGAAGGCACCGGCCTCGGCCTCGATGACCGAACGGGCGCGGAACACCGGTGCCCCGACGCGGTGGCGTTCCATGCGCACGGTCTTGATGACCGTGCCGTCCTCGGCGAGGTAGGCGACGTCGAGCGGGAAGCGCATGCCGATCGTGTGGATCCAGCGGCACCGCTCCACGACGAGCGCACCCTCGAAGCCGTCGCGGCCGAGCAGACCCTGCTTCCGGGAGGCCCGGTCGGCGGCGACGTCGGCCGATGCCAGCACGGTGCCGTCGCTCACGATCCAGCCCACGGCCACAGCCTACGAGTCGCGTGTGGTCCGGCACCGTCCCCCCGCCGCCTCCCTCCCGCCCTCGTCGCACCGGGTCCGGCTGTCCGCGGTCCGTCGTCGCGGGTACCGTCCGGGAGGTGCCGACCGATCGTGATCTCCGGTTCCTGTCCGCCGCCGACCAGGCCGCCGTCGTCGCGGCCGGTGAGGTGTCGCCCGCCGAGCTGGTGGACGTCGCGCTCGAGCGGATCGCCGACGTGCAGCCTCGCCTCAACTGCTTCGCCCACGTGTGGGCCGACCAGGCGCGCGAGGAGGCCCGCGCGGCGACGGAGGCGCTCGCCCGGGGCGGATCGCTCGGTCCGCTCCACGGGGTGCCGGTCGCGGTGAAGGAGACCACCCAGGTCACCGGCCGGGCGTTCACCCTCGGGTCGCGCACCCACGAGCACGTCGTGGCCGGCCACGACGCCCACGTGACCGCGGCCCTGCGACGGGCCGGGGCGATCGTGGTCGGTGCCACCACGAGCCCGGAGTTCGCCCACACGCTCGTGACCGACTCGCCGCTGTGGGGCGCCACCCGCAACCCATGGAACCCGTCGCTCGCGCCCGGTGGGTCGTCGGGCGGCAGCGCCGTGGCGGTGGCCACCGGGTGCGTCGCGCTCGCCGAGGGCAGCGACATGGGTGGTTCGGTGCGGATCCCGGCCGCCTGGTGCGGCGTGGTGGGCCTGAAGCCCGGCATCGGTCGCATCCCGATGGACGTGCTGCCCGGGCTGTTCGACTCGATCAGCCACCACGGTCCGCTGGCGCGCAGCGTGGACGACGCACGGCTGTTCCTGCGCTGCACCCAGGGCCCCGACGACCGCGACATCCAGTCGGTCACCACGCCGCTCGACCTCGACGGCCCGACGCCGTCCGACGTGCGCGGCATGCGCGTGGGGCTCAGCGTCGACCTCGGCAGCTGGTGGGTGCACGCCGAGATCGCCGACGCCGTCCGGTCGGCGGCCGCCGCGCTCGAGGCGGCCGGTGCCGTCGTCGAGGAGGTCGACCCCGGGCTGGATGCCGCCGACGAGTGGGTGTGGTTGCAGCTGTGGGGCGTGTTCATGTCCGCGTACTTCGGCAACCTGCTCGAGGAGTGGGCGGACCGGATGGACCCGGACGTGGTGTCGCTGATCGAGCTCGGCAACCGGATGTCGGCCACCGAGTACAAGCGCCTCGAGCTCGCCCGCACCGACGTGTGGCGCCGGGTGTCGGGCGTGCTCGCCGGCCGCGACGCGCTGCTGTGCCCGACGATGGCCACGCCTCCCGTGCCCGCGGCGAAGGCCGACCAGGTGAGCGTGCAGCACCCCGACGACGGGCGCTTCCACACCAACGACATGACGGGGGTGTTCAACCTCGTGGCGCCGTGTCCCGCGCTCAGCGTGCCGTGCGGCGTGCACACCGACGCGTCGGCGGCCGGCGTGCCGATCGGCCTGCAGATCGTCGGTCATCGCTGGCGGGAGGACGTGGTGCTGCGCCTGGGGCGCGCGGTCGAGCTCGCCCTGCCCGAGGTCACGGGTCGCCGCCCGCCCGGGTGATCCGGCTCAGGTGCCCCAGGCGAAGGTCTGCTTGTAGAGGCCGAGCACCGGGAACGCCTCCACCTCCACGACGTCGTCGCGCTCGCGGAGGTCGGACAGCAGGGTGAGCAGGTGCTGCTCGTCGTCGACGATCACCTCGAACACGAGGTCGTAGCGGCCCGCGGTGGCGACGAGGTACTCCACCTCCGGCAGCTCGCCGATCGACATGGCCACCGCGTCGGTGCGGCCGTCGATGCGCACGCCGAGCAGCGCCACCCGACGGTCGCCGAGCGACACCGGGTCGGTGACGGCGACGATCTGCATCGCCCCGGCGTCGATCAGGCGCTGCACCCGCTTGCGGATCGCTCCCTCGCTCAGCCCGAGCTGTGCGGCGATCGTGGTGAACGGCGTGCGGCCGTCGCGCTGGAGGACCTCCACGATCGCCCGGTCGACGTCGTCCATGCCGACGCGCTCGCGACGCGGTGACCGGGCGGGCCGGCTGCTCACGGCGTGCGGCCGCGCGCCGTGAACGCGTCGGAGGCGTCGGTGAGCACGCGGCGCAGCGTGTCACCGATGAACTCGAACTCGCGCGGCCCGGCGATGAGCGGTGGGCTCAGGGTGATGACGGGCTCACCCCGGTCGTCGGCGCGGCAGATGAGCCCGGCCTCGTACAGGCGCGGCGACAGGTACCCGCGCAGCAGCCACTCGGACTCGGCATCGCTGAAGGTGCCCTTCGACGCCTGGTCGGGGACGAGCTCGATCGCGTGGAAGTAGCCCTCGCCGCGCACGTCGCCGACGAGCGGGATGTCGCGCAGCGACCGCAGCACCTCGGCGAACTCGTGCTCGTTGGCGCGGACGTGGGCGCACAGGTCCTCGTCCTCGAAGATGTCGAGGTTCGCGTTGGCCACCGCGCACGACACCGGGTGGGCGCCGAAGGTCTGGCCCTGGAGGAACGTGGTGGTGTCCTGCAGGAACGGCTCGGCGATCCGGTCGCTCACCATGACGCCACCGAGCGGTGCGTACCCGGACGTGACGCCCTTGGCGAAGGTGATCATGTCGGGCTGGTAGCCGTAGCGCAGCGAGCCGAACATGTGCCCCAGGCGGCCGAACGCGCAGATCACCTCGTCGCTCACGAGCAGCACGTCGTAGCGGTCGCAGATCTCGCGCACGCGCTGCCAGTAGCCCTCCGGTGGCGCGAAGGCCCCGCCGGTGTTCTGCAGCGGCTCCATGAACACAGCCGCCACGGTGTCGGGTCCCTCCATCTGCAGTCGCAGTTCGAGATCGTCGGCGCACCGCAGCGTGCAGGCGTCGAGGTGGCCGCAGTCGTGGCAGCGGTAGCGGTACGGCGTCTGCACCTTGATCGCGCCGGGCATCAGCGGCTCGAACGGGGTCTTGATCGCAGGAACGCCGGTGAGGCTCAGCGCGCCGATGGTGGTGCCGTGGTAGGCGAGGTAGCGGGAGATCACCTTGGTGCGGCTCGGCTGGCCGCGCAGCTTCCAGTACTGGCGCGCGAGCTTGATCGCGGTCTCCACCGCGTCGCCGCCGCTCGGCGTGAGGAAGACGCGCTCGAGGTCGCCGGGGGCGTGGGCGGCGAGCCGGCTCGCGAGCGTGATCGCCGGTTCGTGGGCGAAGCCCCAGGTGGGGAAGTAGGCGAGCTGGTCGGCCTGTCGCTTCGCGGCGTCGCCGAGCTCGGGCCGGCCGTGGCCGACCTGCACGGTGAACAGCCCGGAGAGCGCGTCGAGGTAGCGGTTGCCGTGCTGGTCCCACACCGAGCAGCCCTCGCCGCGGACGATGACCGGCACCTCGTGCTCGCCGAAGCCGCCGAGGCGGGTGAAGTGCATCCAGAGGTGGCGCGCGGCCTGCGCCGACAGATCGGTCGTCATGTGCGGAAATCGTACTCGATGGTGCGAGATGCGTACCGGCGCCGCCGATGCGCCTCGCGCCGTCGGGTCAGAGCGGCTCGGGGACGCCCAGCGGGACGTCGGTGGGCCGTCTGGCGCGGGCGTCGATCAGCGCCTTGCCGACGATCGCAGTGACGATGATCGTGCCGCCGATGAGCGTGGTGGTCTTCGGCACCTCGTCGAGCACCAGGAACGCCCACACCGGGACGAGCACCATCTCGGTCTGCGCGAACACCGTCATCGCCGCGGCCGGCACGCGGCGCGATCCGACGTTGAACAGGAAGGTGCCGAGCACGATGATCACGCCGCCGTGCAGCAGTGCCCACGCGACGTCCGGCGCGGGCGGCACGAGGGTCTTGCCCGCCCCGAGGGTGACGGCGCCGCACACCACGATCATCAGCACGCCGTAACCCGGCAGCGCCGGCGACCAGTCGCGGCCGGGGTCGAGTCGCACGCACACGGCGTAGCCGGCGAAGCCCATGGCCGACACGACGGCGCTCGCATTGCCCACCATGTTCCCGCCGGAGAGGTCGCCCGCCACCATCACGAACAGGCCGGTGAACGCGATCGCGATCGTGCCGATCGTCACCCGGTCGAGGCGTTCCTTCAGCACCAGCCGGGCGAGCAGCGCACCGAAGATCGGGGTCGTCGACCCGAAGAACGCGGCGTTCGCCGCGGTGGTGGTCTTCACCGCGTACACGAACCCGATCGACGCGACGAAGATCATCACGCTGCCGATCACCATGAGCCGGCCCGACCGCACGGCGCGCACCACCTGCACCGGTCGCCGCTGCGCGCGGGCGATCAGCTCGACCACGACGATGATGCCGACCGACCGCCAGATCAGGTACTGGAAGGCGTCGGCGCCGTCGGCCAGCCGGGCGGTGATCGCCCCGAAGCTCCACACCGCTCCGGCCCCCAACGCCATGGCCGAGGCGAGGAGGGGGATGCGCCGTGTCGACATGCGAACGGCGAGCGTACGCGAGCGGTCGTCAGACCGCGTGGTGCTGCAGTTCGCTGCGGAGCTGGGCGAGGCCGAGCGGGCCGAGGCCGAGCGCGTCCGTGTGGAAGGCGCGCAGGTCGAACGCGGCGCCGAGCCGGCGGCGTGCGTCGTCGCGTGCGGCGAGCCACTCGCGCTCGCCGATCTTGTAGCTGATGGCCTGTGCGGGCCAACCGAGGTAGCGGTCGATCTCGCTGGCGAGGAAGGTCTCGCCCTGGCCGGTCTCGCTCACCGCGAACTCGTAGGCGAGCGCCGGTGTCCACTCCTCGCCACCGTGGAACGGCGTGCCGTCGGTGAGCGTGGTGCCCTCGGGGATGCGGATGCCGAGGTGCATCCCGATGTCGACGATCACGCGAACGGTGCGGAGCATCTGCCCGGCGAGGAAGCCGAGTCGCTGGTCGGGGTTCTCGAACCAGCCGAGTTCGTCGGCGAGCCGTTCGGCGTACAGCGCCCATCCCTCGCCGTGACCGGACACGAAGCTGGTCCGCTGGATCCGCGACAGCGTCGAGGCGCGAGTGAGCGTGTAGCCGATCTGGAGGTGGTGCCCCGGCACCGACTCGTGGAAGCAGGTGGTGACGTCGCCCCACATCGGGAAGCTCGACCGGCCGAGCAACGGGTACCAGGTGCGCGCCGGGCGACTGAAGTCCTCCGACGGAGGCGTGTAGTACGGCGCGGCGGCCGACCCCGCCGGTGGGATGCGCGCCTCGCAGCGCCGCATGGGCTCGGGCACGTCGAACAGCGCGAGGCTCCGCTCGATCGCGGTGTCGGTCACCTCCTGCAGCCACGCCTGGTACGCCTCGGGGCTGTGGAGCGCCCGGGCCGGATCGGTGTCGAGCAGGTCGCGGACCTCGCCGAACCCGGCACCCGGCAGGATCTGCTCGCACGTGCGGCGCATGTCGCTGCGCAGCTCGTGGAAGTCGGTCCACGCCCAGTCGTACATCTCACCCGGGTCGAGGCGAGCGCCGAGCATCGTCCGTGTGTTCACGGCGTACCGGGTCGGGCCGCACGCGTCGGTCTCGGTGGCCTGCGGGGCGTAGTCGTCCCGGAGGTACCGGGCGAAGGCGTCGTACGCGGCGATGGCCTCGTCGGCGCCGGCCGCCACGCGCTCCACCAGCGCGGCGGGGAGGCCGTCGGCACGGCGTGCCTCGCCGGTCAGCGTGTCGAACCAGCGGGTCTCGGCCCACGTGGTGCACTGCGCCGCCGTGGCGAGCGCCTGACGGCGAGCCGCGACGTGACCGGTGGCGAGCCCGTGGTCGAAGGTGGCCCGGACGCCGTCGAGCGCGGCCGGCACGGCGTGGAGACGCGACGCGATCGCGTCCCAGGCCTCGGTGCCCTGCCGCGGCATGAGGTCGAACACGGATCGGATGCCGCTCACCGGTGAGGCGAGCGTGCGCAGCGCGTACGTCCACTCACCGGCGTCGAACGCCTCGAGTTCGGTGTCGAGCAGGTCGTCGATCACGTCCGCGGCGAGCCGGTCGTGGTCGTCGGTCCGCGGCGCGGTGCGCACGGCGTCCCGGGTGCGGCGGGCGAGGTCGGCGCGGGCCCGGTGGCCGTCCGGCGAGTAGTCGGTGAGCCGGTGGTCGTGACCGGGCACGCCGAGTCCGGTCGCGGCGATGGGGTCGAGTGCGGCCAGTTCGGCGACGTGGTCGTCGGCGAGCCGGAAGATCGGGGAGAGCGCCATGGTCGAGAACGTACCGCGGGCGGTGGCGGCCCGGTCCCGCGCCGCCCGACGGCGGGTCGGTGTGGCAGCGTGGTCGGATGCGCCGCTCGCTGCTGTCCCGCACCCTCGTCTCCGTCGTCGCGCTCGGCTCGCTGGCGTCCCTGGTCGCGTGCAGCGACGACGAGCCGAGTTCGGGTGGTGGGGGTGCGGTCGCGACGCTCGCTCCGTCGACCGCGCCCGAGGTGGTGCCGTCGACGGCGGCTCCCACGACCGCGGCCCCCACCACGGCCGCTCCCACCACGGCTGCCCCCACGACGACGGTCGCGCCCACCACGACGATCGCCGCGCCGAGCGGCGGGGTGTACCCCGGCGACGACTGGGCGACCGCGGACCTCCCCGCGGACGTCGACCGCGCCGCGCTCGACGCGGCCGTCGACGCCGCCTTCGGTGCGCCGGACGCGGCGAGTCGGGTGCAGTCGATCGTGATCGTGCAGGGCGGCGAGATCACCTACGAGCGCTACCACCCGCTCGACGGTCCCGACACCGTGATGGACTCGTTCTCGGTCGCGAAGAGCGCCACCTCGGCCGTCATCGGTCTGCTCGTCGGCGACGGACTCCTCGACGTCGACGAGCGGGCGCCCGTGGAGCAGTGGGCCGACCCGGCCGACCCCCGCAACGCGATCACCCTCGAGCACCTGCTGCACATGGCGAGCGGCCTGGAGTGGGCGGAGAACTACGAGGAGGGCTCGCAGGTGCGTCAGATGCTCGCCGCCGAGGTCGCGTGGGAGGTGCCGGCGTCGGCAGGGCTCGAGGCCGACCCCGGCACGCTGTTCGACTACTCGACGGGCACGACCGCCATCCTCGTCGGCATCGCGATCGAGACGCTCGGTGGCATCGAGGAGTTCGACCGGTACGTGCAGGAGCGTCTGCTCGACCCGCTCGGCATCACGACCATGGAGTTCATCCGCGATCGCAGCGGCCGGTGGTTCGGCGGGTTCGGGGCCGACGCCACCACTCGCGACTTCGCCCGGTTCGGGTTGCTCTACCTGAACGACGGCATCTGGGACGGCGAGCGGATCCTGCCCGAGGGGTGGGTGGACTACAGCCACGAACCGTCGCCCACGAACGAGCAGTACGGCGCCCAGTGGTGGATGTTCCGCGAGGGCGCCTTCGAGGCCCGCGGTCTGTTCGGCCAGATCGTCCTCGTGAGCCAGGAGCACGACCTCGTGGTGGCGATCAACACGACCCAGGGCGGCGACGCCGACACCCTGCTGGGGACCGTGTACGGGCTGTTCACGGTGTGACCGCTGCGCCCTCGCCAGAACGCCCCACCTTCTGGCATCCTGTGTGACATGACCGACGTGCAGACGGGGAGGCCCCCGGTCACGGACTGGGCCACCGACTACGACATCTTCGACGAGGCGTACATCACCGACCCGTACGGGATCTGGGACGAGCTCCGCGAGCGGTGCCCCATCGCCCACACGGAACGGTGGGGCGGGTCGTGGCTGCCCACCACCTACGAGGACGTCACGGCCATCGCACGCGACATCGAGAACTTCCCCTCGGGCAACGGCATCTCGGTGGTGCCGCCGCCGCAGGGGCAGGGGCCGGGCGAACAGGGCGCGCCGGGCGGCCCGCCGCCGCTGCTCGCCCAGGGCGTGCCGCCGATCAGTGCCGACCCGCCGCTGCACACCTGGACCCGCCGGCTCATCCTGCCGACGATGAGCCCGGCACGCGTCGACGAGTACGAGGTGTTCACCCGCGATCTGTGTCGCACCCTCGTCGACCAGTTCCTCGCCGACGGGCGCGGCGACGTGGCCGCCGGCTATGCGCAGCAGATCCCCGTGCGGGTGATCGGCCACATCCTCGGCGTGCCCGAGTCGATGGCGCCGGTGTTCACCGAGTGGGTGCGCGACGTGCTCGAGTTCGCACACGACGCCGAGCGCCGCATGCGTGGCATCACCGGCATCCTGACGTACCTGACCGGAGCGCTCGACGAGCGGGTCGCGAACCCCACGGACGACTTCATCAGCGAGCTGCTGCAGAGCGAGCACGACGGCCGGCCGATCGAGCGGCCCGTCGTGATGGGCATGTGCGCGCTGCTGCTGATCGCCGGCATCGACACCACCTGGTCGTCGATCGGCTCGGCGATGTGGCACCTCGCCACCCACCCGGACGACCGCCGGCGCCTGGTGAACGAACCCGAGCTGATGTCGACCGCGGTCGAGGAGTTCCTCCGCGCGTACGCTCCGGTCACGATGGCGCGCCGTCTGAGCCACGACGTCGAGTTCCAGGGCTGCCCGATGAAGGCCGGCGACCGGATCCTGATGAACTTCCCCGCGGCCAACCGCGACCCGAAGGCGTTCCCCGATGCCGACAAGGTGATCCTCGACCGTCAGGTGAACCGCCACGTCGCGTTCGGCGCCGGCATCCACCGCTGTGCGGGCAGCAACCTCGCCCGCATGGAGCTGCGCGTGGCGATCGAGGAGTTCATCACCCGCATCCCCGAGTTCTCGCTCGAGGAGGGCGGCACGGTGACGTGGGCCGGCGGCCAGGTCCGCGGCCCGCGAGAGGTCCCCGTCGTCCTCGGCTGACGAGCCGCCGCTGCGCCCGCCCGGGCGCAGCGCCGATCAGACGTTGAAGCGGAACTTCGGAGCGCAGTCCCTTCGTCGTCTCTGACCTCCGACGCTGCAGGTCAGACGCTCGGAGAAGAAGCGAACGTGCCCGTGTGATCTAGAAGTAGATCATATGATCTGATTTCGGATCGTCATCGGACTAGGATGGCGGCATGGATCTGGGCTCGCCTGTGCTCGACATCGCGCCTGCCGTCCGCGGTGCGTTGCTCCAAGCGTTGGCTCGCCTCGAGCAGCCTGTGACTCGGCGGCGACTCGCTGCAGCTGCGGGCGTTGCTCCCGGCAACGCCAGCGCCGTCATCGAGGAACTCATCCGGGCTGGACTGGTGAGTGAGACGATCGCCGGTCGGTCGTCGATGGTCGTGCTGAACCGGGACCACCTGGCCGCCGGGCCGGTGCTGGCTCTGGCTGGTCTGCGTGGTGAGCTGATCCGGCGACTGCGCGAGCGGTTGTCCTCGTGGCCCGAACTCCACGGCGCATGGCTGTTCGGGTCCGTGGCTCGCGGCGATGCTGACGGTGATTCGGATGTCGATCTCCTGATCGTCGCCGACGAGCTCCAGGCGAACGCTCTGCACGAGCGTCTGTCGCGTCTCCAGGCCGACGTTCGCTCGTGGACCGGCAACGACCTGCAGCTCGTGGAGCACTCGCCTTCGTCGTGGCGCAAGCTCGTTCGGGCCGAGAACCCGCTCGTCGACCAGGTCCGGTTGGACGGGATCGCCCTGGCCGGTGACGCAGCTTCGCTGCTCGAGCGCCAACGATGAGCCGGGCCAAGGGCAGCCGGAAGCCGTGTGATGTGCATCAGGCGCGCCAGCGACTCATCGACGCACGGCAGTTCCTCGAAGCGGCGGAACTGCTCGACGCGCCTGACGTCGTCGCTACGTGCGCGATCCACGCAGCGATTGCAGCTGCGGACGTGATCACCTGCCACGCGCTCGGCGAGCGGTCCAGCGACGGCAACCACATGTCGGCCGTCGATCTGCTTCGCCAAGTCGACACCAGCCTCGCAACGGCGCTCGAGCGGGCGCTCGACCGCAAGACCCAGGCGGGGTACGAGAGCGTCGACGTCAGCGCAGCCGACGCTGCGAGTTGCGTCCGCTGGGCCCGGCAGCTGCTTGCCGCGGCGGAGGCCCGCTCGGAGACCTGATGGCGCTCAGCTCGCGCGCATCGCTGAGCAGAACGTGAGGTCTGAACGGTCAGACGTTGAAGCGGAACTCCATGACGTCGCCGTCGACGGGGTGGTAGTCCTTGCCCTCGATCCGGATCTTGCCGACGTCCTTGGCCTTGGTCCAGCTGCCGATCTCGAGCAGCTCGTCCCAGTGGATGACCTCGGCCTTGATGAAGCCGCGCTGGAAGTCGCTGTGGATGCGGCCGGCGCACTCGGGGGCGCTGGAGCCGGCGTAGAACGTCCACGCCCGACTCTCCTTCTCGCCGGTCGTGAAGTACGTGCGCAGACCGAGCAGGTGATACGCGCTGCGCACCATCCGGAACAGGGCACCCTCGCCGAGCCCGAAGCCCTCGAGCATCTCGGCGCGCTCGGCCGGGTCGGTGATCGTGGCGGCCTCGGCCTCGAGCTGCACGCACATGCCGATCACCTCGACGTTGTCGCCGGCGGAGGTCATCTCCTTGCGGACCCGCTCCTCGATCTCGGGGATGCGGTCGATGTCGTCCTCGCCGACGTTGGTGACCACGAGGACGCGGCGGCTGGTGAGCAGGAAGTGGGGGGCGAGCATCTCCCGCTCGTCGGGCTTGAGGCCGGCCCGGTACAGCGGCTTGCCCTCGCTGAGCGCGTCGTAGGCCTTCTGCAGCACGGCGATCTCGTCGCCGAGGCCCTTGTCGAGCTTCGACTGGCGGGTGGCCTGGTTGAGCCGCTTCTCCACCGTCTCGAGATCCGCGAGCGCGAGCTCGATCTCGACGACGCGGAGGTGGTCGAGCGGGTCGCTCGGACCGGTGACGTCGTCGTCGACGAAGGCGCGCAGCACGAGCACGATCGCGTCGACCTCGCGGATGTTGGCGAGGAACTTGTTCCCGAGGCCCTCGCCCTTGCTCGCGCCCTCGACGAGACCGCCGATGTCCACCACCTGGACCGAGGCGTGGACGACGTTGCGCGACTTCGACATCTCCGCCAGGCGGTCGAGCCGGTCGTCGGGCACCTTGGCCACGCCGATGTTCGGGTCCTTCGTGGCGAAGGCGTACGGCGCGGCGAGCGCGCCGCCACCGGTGAGGGCGTTGTACAGCGAGCTCTTGCCCGCGTTGGGGAGACCGACCAGGCCGAAGCGTTCCATAGCGAAGGGTGCAGGCTACCGGGGGCCGGTCCGCCCGGTCCGCGTGCGGGTAACGTCGACCGCATGACCCCGGTGGAGGCGTTCGAGCGCGTGGTGCACTGCCTCGACCGGGCGCACGCCACCGGCTTCAAGGTGCGGGCGTACCTCACCGCCCGCGACACCGTGCTCGCCACCCCGGCGGAGGAGATCGAGCGGCGGGCGAAGGCGGGCACGCTGAAGGAGCTGCCGGGCATCGGTGACGCGACCGCCCGACTCATCACCGAGACCTTCACCCACGAGATGCCGCCGTACCTGGCGAAGCTGGAGGCCGAGACGCAGGTGGAGGTGACGCCCGAGGCGCAGGTGTACCTCGACGCCCTGCGCGGCGACTGCCACCTGCACAGCCGGTGGAGCGACGGGGGAGCGACGATCGAGGCGATGGTGCGTACCGCGATCGGGCTCGGCCACGAGTACCTCGTGCTCACGGACCACTCGCCCCGCCTCACCGTCGCCCACGGGCTGAACCGCGAGCGGCTGGAGGCGCAGCTCGACGACATCGAGGTGCTGCGCGCGCAGGTGGCGCCGTTCCGGATCCTGACCGGCATGGAGGTCGACATCCTCGAGGACGGCACGCTCGACCTCGACGACGACCTGCTCGAGCGGCTCGACGTGGTGGTGGCGAGCGTGCACTCGAAGCTGAAGATGGAGCGGCGCCAGATGACCGAGCGGATGGTGCGGGCGGTGGCGTCGCCCCACGTCGACATCCTCGGACACTGCACCGGTCGTCTGATCGACAAGCGTCCGCCGTCGCAGTTCGACCCGGACTACGTGTTCGCCGCCTGCGCCGCGTTCGGCACGGCCGTCGAGATCAACAGTCGGGTGGAGCGCCTCGACCCGCCGCCGGAGCTGCTGGCGATCGCGATCGAGCACGGGTGCTGGTTCACGATCGACAGCGACGCCCACGCCACCGGACAGCTCGAGTGGCTGCCGCACGGGTGCCGGGTGGCGGCCGACGGTGCGGTGCCGATCGAGCGGATCGTCAACACGAAGACCGCCGACGAGCTGCTCGCCTGGGTCGCCTGAGCCGCCTGAGCCGCCTGAGCCGCCTGGGTCGAGGGACGTCAGCTGGCGGCGGCGGACACCTCGACGGTCGTCGCGCGGATGGCCAGGTGCGTGCCCGGAGCGACGTGCCGCTGGCGTTCGGCCCACGCCCGGGCCCGATCGAGGCTCGACCAGACCGACATCACCGACCTGGGGTGCCGTGGGTCGTCGTACACGCGTTCCACCACGTAGATGAGCATTCGCTGTCCCTTCGTCCGTCGCCGACCCCGTGGTCGGTGGCTGTGGTGCCCCGTGCGGGCCATCCTGCCCGACCCGTGCGTCGGGGAAAAGGGGCCGGACGTCCCGATTTCCACGACGTTCCACGGTCCGGGCGGCCCGCCCGTGCGGGCTGGTGGTGAACCGATCCGCGGCCGTTAGGATCGAAGCCCTATGTCGAAGAAGACCAAGAAGCGCAAGGCGCGCCTGCGCCGCTCGAAGGCGAACCACGGCAAGCGCCCCAACATGGGTCGGGGCTGACACCTCCCTGACGTGGCTGCACCGCAGCCGGCCGGTCCACCGCCCTCCCGGCGGGAGGACGTCGTCGACGCACTCCACGGCGTCGAGATCGCCGACCCGTATCGGTGGCTCGAGAACGGCGACTCCGACGAGACGACCCACTGGGTCCGGCAGCAGAACGAACACACCCGACAGGCGCTCGATGCCCGTCCCCACCGGGACCGCTGGCACGAGCGCCTCTCCGCGCTCGTGGGCCTGTCCACCGCACTGTCGTGCGTGGCCCGCCGCGACCGCCTCTTCGTCCTCGAGCGGGCGGCGGGCGCCGACCAGTTCGCCCTCGTCGCGCGCTCCGCGGTCGATCCCACGCAACCGGCGCGGGTGCTGCTCGACCCGGCAGCACGCGCCGCGGATGCGGCGGTCGCGATCGACTGGTACGAGCCGAACACCGACGGGTCGCTCGTCGCGATCGGCCTGAGCGAGGGCGGCACGGAGGACAGCACCCTGCACCTCCTCGACGTCGCGACCGGCGAGCTGGGCGAGCTCCGGATCCCGCACACGCGGGCCTGCTCCGTGGCGTGGACCCCGGACGGCAGCGGCTTCGGGTACACCCGCTACCCCGAGGGCGACCAGTACCCCCGCCACGTCCGGTTCCACGCGATCGGCACCGACCCGGCCGACGACCCGGTGGTGTTCGACCGCCTGCCCACCGCGGAGACCTGGGCGTCGGTGTCC
>WLDE01000080.1 GCA_009704985.1 Actinomycetota bacterium
GCCGGAACGGTCACGTCATCATGACCACCGGCCCGCCCGCCGGGCAGTGGGCCTGACCAGCCCCCACGGCGTTCCCCGGGGCACCCCCTGTCCACCCAGCCCGCACCGGCCGAGCCCGACGGCTCACCGGTGCCGGCCCGACCCAGGTGCGCACCCGTCGACCACGACGGCCGGGAACCCCGCACCGCAGGCACCTTGACAACCGAAGATCCGGACACCGCCGAAGGCGCGGTCGGTTCAGCGAGCGCCGTCGACCACCGGGTCGCGCCACATGCCGCGGAACACCGGTCCATCCGGTGCGGGGCGGTCCTCCCACAGCACCCGGAAGCCGTGGCGCTCGTAGAACGACAGGTTCCTCGAGCTCGACGACTCGAGGTACGCGGGAAGTCCGTCGGCGTCGCAGCGGGCGAGCACCGGCGCGATCACGGTGGCACCCACACCCCGACCCTGCTCGGCGGCGCCGAGGATGAACAGGTAGAAGTGCGGGACGTCGCTCGGGTGGTGGCTGCCGACGAGTTCGCCGATCGCCATGAGTCGCTCCATCGACGACGGCCCGACGTGCTCCATCATCGCGGTGGCGAAGGCGGCCCCCTCGTCCTCACGGAACATGCGCACGTCGGGTGGCGACCACAGTGCGGCGCCGCTCGCCCCGTCCACGGTGTACGCGTGACCACGCTGCAGGGCGGCGGCCAGCGAGGGCCGGAAGAAGCCCGGCGCGGTGGCCTCGATCCGGCGTTCGCGGTCCTCGAGGCCGGTGACCCACAGGATCATCGGATCGTCGGCGAACGCGATCGCGAGCGCCGTCTCCAGCGCCGGAAGGTCCTGTGCGACGGCGTGCCGTGCTGCTCGGCGCGGCGTCGGCGTCTGCGAGGTGGTCATGCGGGGTGGCCTCCGGGGGATCGGTCGGACGTGGCGCGGTGCCGGTGGGCCCAGGCCACCACGTCGTCGAGAGCGGTGGGGTCGGCCAGCGACCCGCGGCTCGCGACGCGCTCGGGTGGCTCGCCGAGCAGCAGCCGCTTGATCGGCACCTCGAGCTTCTTGCCCGACAGGGTGCGCGGCACGGCGCGGATCCGGTCGATCACGTCGGGCACGTGCCGCGGTGACAGCTCGGTGCGCAGCGTGCCGGTGATGCGGCGTCGCAGGTCGTCGTCGAGCTCGGCGCCCGGCGCGCAGGCGACGAGCAGCACCAGGGTGCCCGGTCCGCCGTCGGGGTCCTCGAGGTGCACCACCACGCTGTCGGCGACCTCCGGCATCGCCTCGACCACGCCGTAGAAGTCGCTGGTGCCGAGGCGCACGCCGCCGCGGTTGAGCGTGGCGTCGGATCGGCCGGTGATCTCGCACGCGCCGTCCGGGTGGAACGTGATCCAGTCACCGTGGTGCCATCGGCCGGGGAACGTCTCGAAGTACGTGGCCCGGTAGCGCTCGCCCGTGGGATCGCCCCACAGGCCCACCGGCATCGACGGCAGCGGGGTGGCCAGCACGAGCTCGCCGGTGGTGCCCGGCGGGCAGTCGTTCCCGTCGGGGTCCACGGCGCGCACGTCGCAGCCGAGCATGCGGGCGGTGATCTCGCCGGCGCGCACCGGCAGTGTGGGCACGCCACCGACGAACGCGGTGCACACGTCGGTGCCGCCGCTCACCGAGCACGGCTGCACGTGGGCGCCGACGTGGTCGCGGATCCAGCGGAAGCCGTCGGCCGGCAGCGGTGCACCGGTGGATCCCACCTGGCGGAGGTGGGGGAGCGGCGGCGGGACGACCCCGGCCTTGCGGCACGCCATCACGAACGGGGCGCTCACGCCGAACACGCCGAGCTCCTCGTCGGCGGCGAGCTGCCAGAGCGCACCGAGATCGGGCCAGCCGGGGTCGCCGTCGAACAACAGCACGGTGGCGCCGACGAGGAGGCCCGAGACCAAGTAGTTCCACATCATCCAACCGGTGGTGGTGAACCACATGAACCGATCGCCGGGGCGGAGGTCGTGGTGCAGGGAGAGCACCTTCAGGTGCTCCAGCGTGATGCCGCCGTGGCCGTGCACGATCGGCTTCGGCAGGCCGGTGGTGCCCGACGAGAACAGCACGTACAGCGGGTGCTCGAACGGCACGGCCTCGAACGCCAGCGGCCCGGCCACTGCGCAGCAGTCGTCCCACGTGGTCACCGGGACGCCGAGCGTCGGCGGTTCGTCGCGGAGGTAGGGCACCGTCACCACGTGGCGGAGCGACGGCAGCGCAGCGACGATCTCGGCGAGCTCGGTGCGACGATCCACGTCCTTCGTGCCGTAGCGGTAGCCGTCGACCGCGAGCAGCACCACCGGGTCGAGCTGCGACCAGCGGTCGATCACGGCCCGGGCACCGAACTCCGGGGCGCACGAGCTCCACACGGCACCGAGGCTCGCGGTGGCCAGGAACGCCACGATCGTCTCGTGCACGTTCGGCAGGAACGCCGCCACGCGGTCGCCGCGACCCACGCCGAGGCGCACCAGGCCGGCGCGGCAGCGTGCCACGGCGTCGCGCAGCTCGTCACGGGTGAGCACCACCGTCGCGCGTGTCTGCGACCGCGACACGACCGCCGGCTCGGTGCCCTCGAACGCGAGGGCGTGCTCGGCGTGGTTCAGCGTGCCGCCCGGGAACCACACGGCGCCGGGCATCGACGCGTCCGCGAGCCCGGCAGTGGGTCGGTCGTGCCAGCGCACCCCGATCCAGTCGGCGAACGACCGCCAGAACGCATCGGGGTCGGCGAGCGACCAGGCGAGCAGGTCGGGGTACGGCCGGCCGGCGAACCCGGCGGAGGAGGCGAACTCGGCGAGCCGGGTGCGTGAGGCGACCGAGGGGTCGGGCGTCCAGACCACCTCGTGTCGCTCGGGTGCGGGCGGTGCGCTCACCCGGCGGACACTACGCGCTCAGCGCAGCGCGCCCTTGGCCCGCCGGCCGAGCTCGCGCTGCAGCTCGCGCATGGTGTCGCGCTCGGCGATGGCCTGGCGTTTGTCGGTGCGCTTGCGGCCCTTGCCGACGCCGAGCTCGACCTTCACCCGGCCGTCCTTGAAGTAGAGCGACAGCGGCACGAGCGACACGTGCTGCTGGGCGACCAGCTGCTCGAGGTCGTCGATCTGGCGGCGGTGCAGCATGAGCTTGCGGGCCCGGTCGGGGTCGTGGGCGCCGATGCCGTGGGCGAACTGGTACTGCGGGATGTGCACCCCGTCGAGCCACACCTGCCCGCGGATCACGCGGGCGAACGCGTCGGCCAGGCGGACCGCGCCCTCGCGGCAGGCCTTCACCTCGCTGCCCTGCAGCACGATGCCGCACTCGATCGTGTCCTCGATCGCGTAGTCGTGCCGGGCGCGCCGGTTGGACGCGATCACCCGGTTGCCCGAGCGGGTGTCGCGGCCCTTCGTCGCGGTGCGGTCCTTGGCTGCCATGGGGCTGCCCAGGCTACCGGGCCACCACCAGCGTGATCAGGCCGGCCACCACGACGCCGGCGGCCACCACGCGGCGGGTGCCGGCCGCCTCGCCGAGCAGGCGGGTGCCCACGAACGCGGCGATGAGCACGCTGGATTCGCGCAGCGCCGTCACGTACCCGACCGGTGCCCGCTGGAACGCGAGCTGCACGAGCCCGTAGGTCACCATCGCCGCGAGGCCGAGGGCGAGGTAGCGACGCCAGTTCGCCGTCATCGCCACGCGCATCGCGCCGGCGCGGCCGGTCGCCAGCCCGAACAGCGTGGTCATCGTGCCGGTGCCGACGAAGGTCGCCAGGACGTACAGCTCGTTGCCGGTGCTGCGGATGCCGTGTGCGTCGGACACCGAGTACGCGCCGATCGTGGCCGCGACGACGAGTGCGGCGCCCACCTCGGGTCCGCGGGCACGGCCGGCGAGCAGGAACAGGCCGACGGCCACCAGCACGATCGCCGCGACCGAGAGCGGGCTCAGGTGGTCGTCGAGCAGCACGATGCCGCCGATCGCGGCCAGCAGCGCCCCGCCGCCCCGGGCCATGGGGTAGACGAGCGAGAAGTCGCCGTGGTCGTAGGCGCGGGCGAGGAACCAGCAGTACGGCACGTGCACCGCGCCCGACACGAATGCCCACACCCAGCCCTCGGCCGGGAACCCGCCGACGGCCAGCACCACGACGAGTCCGACGGCGCCGGCCAGTGTGAACTGGCCCCACAGCGCGAGGAACCGGTCGCCCCCCTGCTTGACCGCCAGGTTCCAACCGGCGTGCAGCACCGCGGCCGTGAGCGCGAGGACGGTGGCGAGCAGCACAGCCGGGCGACGCTACTCCGCCGCCCGTGTGCTCGGTACGCTCGCCGCCGTGACCAGCCCACGCGCGCCGCTCGCGTTCCCCGCCGACGCCTATGCCCGCATGATCGGCCACGTCTACGACGGCTACCCGCTCGAGGCCTGCGGGTTGCTGGTCGGGCGGGGCAGCACCGTCGCCGAGTTCGTGCCCTGCACCAACGCCGCGGCGTCGGCCCGGGTGTACTCGATCGACCCGCGCGAGCACCTGCGTGCCGAGCGTGCCGCCGAGGACGCCGGGCTCGAGGTGATCGGTGTGGTGCACAGCCACACCCACAGCGAGCCGTATCCCAGCCCGACCGACGTGGCGCAGGCACCCGACCCGAACTGGCACTACGTGATCGTGAGCCTGAAGCGGGGCGCGCCGGAGAGCCGCAGCTACCGCATCGTCGACGGGGCGATCTCCGAGGAGCCGATCGCCGTCGGCTGAGCTACGATTTCCGAGGAATCCGATCGGCATTCAGGGTGTTGCACGAGCGGACACCCCGAGGTCACCGGACCCGGGCCCGGAGCGAACAGGAGGAGACGGCATGGTTCCCGCCCAGAGCGTGCTCGACCTCATCGGCAACACACCGATGGTGGACGTCAGCAACCTGTCGCCCAACCCCAACGTCCGGATCATCGCCAAGCTCGAGAGCCAGAACCCCTTCGGGTCGGTGAAGGACCGCATCGCGAAGAACATGATCGAGCAGGCCGAGAAGGACGGGCGCCTCCAGCCCGGCCAGACGATCATCGAGCCGTCCTCGGGCAACACCGGCATCGCCCTCGCCGCGATCGCTCGGATCAAGGGCTACCCGATCAAGATCCTCATGCCGACCAGCGTGTCGATCGAGCGCCGCCAGATGCTCGAGGTGTTCGGCGCCGAGCTGATCCTCACCCCGGGCGAGGAGGGCAGCAACGGCGCCGTGCGCCGCGCCCAGGAAATGGCCGCCGAGCACCCCGAGTGGTGCTTCCTCTACCAGTACGGCAACGACGCCAACCCGAGCGCCCACTTCGAGGGCACCGGTCCCGAGATCCTGCGCGACGTGCCCGAGATCACCCACTTCGTGGCCGGCCTGGGCACCAGCGGCACGCTGATGGGCACCGGCACCTACCTCAAGCAGCACAAGCCCGACGTCAAGATCGTCGCCGTCGAGCCGCCGCTCGGCGAGCGGGTGGAGGGCCTGCGCAACCTCGAGGACGGCTACATCCCGCCCGTGTTCGAGATGTGGCAGGGCATGGAGGTGCTCGACCGCAAGCGCGTCGTGCGCCCCCGCGAGTCGCTGGAGTGGACCCGCCGGCTCGTCAACGAGTGCGGCGTGTTCGCCGGCATCTCCAGCGGCGCGGCGCTCGCCGGCGCGGCCAAGGTCGCGAGCGAGATCGACGAAGGCACGATCGTGTTCATCGTGTGCGATGGCGGATGGAAGTACCTGTCCACCGGCGCCTACACCGACGACCTCGACGAAGCCGAGCTCAAGGCCGAACAGATCATCTACTTCTGACCGGTGCCCGCCGGATCCCGGCGGATCCCACCCGTCGCGGTCGCCTTGACCCGATCGACACGATCGACTGATCAAGTCGACACGCCCGGCTGCCGATACAGGCAAGGTGCACGTCGACACCGTTCGCCGCCCTCCTGCGCCCGTCGTGGCGCTGCTGCTGACCTGCGTCCTGGCCCTCGTGGCCCCGATCGTGGCCCCGATCGTGGTGCCGTCGCTGCCCGGACCGTTTGCCGCCGGCAGCGTTGCTGCGGCGCCGGCGACCGGGCTCACCTCGTTCGTGTCGCTCGCGCCGGCCCGGCTCGCCGACACCCGGCCCGACGGGGTGGCGGGGTACACGCGCCTCGACGAGCGGCTGGTGCGCGTGCAGGTGGCGGGCCGCGCCGGGGTGCCGGCCGACGCGGTGGCCGCCGTGGTGAACATCACCGCGGTCGACACGGCCGGTGCCGGCTGGGTGGCGGCGTTCCCGGCGGGTGGTGCCGTCCCCACCGCGTCGTCGCTGAACGTCGACGTGCCGGGCCGGGTGATCTCCAACCTCGCCACCGTTCGACTCGGGAGCAGCGGCGAGATCGATCTGGCGACGAGCGCGGCGATGCACCTCGTGGTCGACGTCGTCGGCGCCTACGTACCGCGCAGCGGCGCGGTGGCGGCCGGCCGGCTCGAGACGGTCGCCGGCGGCGCGGTGCGTGCACTCGACACCCGCGACCTGGCCGTGCCGCTGGGCCCGGGCGAGACGCGGACGGTCGACCTGTCGGGCGTCGGAGTCCCGGTCGACGCGTCGGCGGTGGTGGTGAACCTGGTGGCCACCGAGGCGCAGGTGGGCTTCTGGACGGCGTTCCCGACCGCCACCACCCGGCCGCTCGCGAGCTCGATGAACATCGACACCCCCGGGCAGACCCGCTCGGCCCAGGCCATCGTCGCCCTCACGCCCGGCGCCCGGGCGATCGACGTGTTCTCCCAGTCGGGCGGCCACCTCGTGATCGACGTCGCCGGCTGGTTCACCGGGGCCACCGCCCCGGTGTCGACCGACGGCATGTTCGTGCCGGTGAGCCCGCAGCGCGTGCTCGACACCCGCGACCAGCAGCGGCTGGCGCCCTGGGGTGGCACCACGATCGAGTTCGCGACCGGCACGCCGAACCCGACCACGACCGCTGCGGTCGTGCTGAACGTCACGGTGACCGAGCCGTGGTACTTCGGGTTCGTGACGGTGCACCCCGCCGGGCTGCCGCGACCGGGCTCGTCGAACCTCAACGTCTCCGCGCTCGACCAGATCGTCGCGAACCACGCGATCGTCCGCACGAGCGACCGCGGTGCCGCCGTGTTCACCCAGTCCGGGAGCCACCTCGTCGCCGATGTCGCCGGCTGGTACCTCGGCACGCCCGTCGTCGGATCGTTGCCGCCCGAGCGTCGCGAGCTCCCGCGTTCGGTGGACGCTCGCCGGATCCTGGCGCCCGGCGCCGGCATCGACACCGAGATCGGCACGCACCCGAACATCGACGTGGTGGTCGACAGCGGCCTCGCCGGTCTGTGGATGGGCTCGGGCGACCTCGGCGTCACCGACCACAACGTGTACTTCGCACACCGCACCAGCCACGGTGGCGAGTTCCGCACGCTCGACCGGCTGAAGATCGGCTCCACCTTCGTGGTGCGTGGCGCCGACGGTCGCGACTACCGCTACCTCGTCACCCGCCAGGACGTCATCGTGCCGCGGGTCCCCGAGCTGCTGCGCGTGGTCGACCAGGCGGGGCCGATCACGGTCACGCTCGTCGCGTGCCACCCGCCGGGTTCGGTGCGCTACCGCCTGGCGGTCAGCGGCCGTCTCATCGGCCTGGCGCCCTGACCCCGGTCACCCCGGTCACTGCGCTCGCCGCGCACCCACTGGCGGCCGAACAGGTAGATCACGGGCAGGGTGAACAGCAGCGGGCCCACGATCGCGAACGGACGTGACAGCCACCACCACAGGTCGGGCGAGGTCGGCTCGTTGCGTTCGCCGGCGATCGCGTAGCGCACGGCACGGTGCAGCGCCATGCCGGTCGTGTGGAACAGGAAGAGCGGCATCGAGAACCGGTTGACGAGCTCGTTCGCCCGCTGCCACCGAGCACGGGCCAGGCGGCGCTGCATCGCCGGTCGGATGATCTCGACCACCCCGGCCTGGAACGCGACGAGCGCGACGATGCAGATCGACGGTGGGGCCATGTTCGACCGCTCACCCGGCACGCCCACCATCGAGCCGGGGTAGAGGCCGCTGAACACGAGGCCGGCGAGGCCGAACAGGCCCGCCCACAGCAGCGTCCAGTCGATGCGCCGGTGCAGCGCGACGATCCGGTCGTAGAAGAACCCGAGCTGGTGGCACAGCCCCCAGACGAAGAGCATGTTGGCCATGCCCAGCCACTCGAGGTCGTAGCGGAACCGGGCGATGTCGACGGCGAGTGCCGCGCCCGCCAGGAACACGATCACGATCGAGTCGAACCGCTGGTGCAGCCGGATCGCGATCGGCAGGAGCGCGACGAGCACCAGGTAGATCGCGATGAACCACAGCGGACTCACCACCAGGAACACGGCCCGGCCGACCCAGGTGAGGTCGAACACGGCGCCGAGCACCGAACCGAGCACGAGCCACACCGCGAACAGCGAGAGCGCGGGGACGGCGAGCTGCCGGAGCCGCCGGCCGGTGAACGACCAGATCGACACACCGCGGGCCTGCGCCCGCGTCCACGAGGTGAGGTGGGCGTAGCCGCCGATGTAGAAGAACAGCGGCATCACCTGCAGCAGCCACGTGGCGAGCCACAACCCGGTGGTGAAGCCGATCGGATTCGTCGCGTGCGGGCCGTCGTCCTCCCAGATCACGATCGTGAACGCCCAGTGCCACAGCACCACGACGATCAGGCTGACGGCGCGCAGGAAGTCGACGTACGTGTTGCGTCCGGCAGATGCGTCGGCGGGGGCGGCGCCGGCACCCGGGACCTCGGCGGTACCCTCGACCACGTGGCCGATGGTACGCGCGTCGGACGGGCCTGGACCGCGACCGTGGCCTCGGTGGTGGTGCTGCTCGCCGTCTCCAACGTCGTGGCGAACCGCGTGCTGCCCGAAGCGTGGTACATCCCCTGGAACCTCGCGGTCGCCGCGGTGCTCGTCGTGGTCGCCCGCCGCGTCGTCACCGACGCCGAACTGGGCCTCGGCGAGTGGCGACGTGGTGCTGCGTTCGGCGGGGTGCTGTTCGGTGCCACGCTGGTCGTGATGCTCGTGGCGCTGGCGATGCCGGTGTTCCGTCAGCTGTACGAGGATCGTCGCGTCGACGACGACCTCGGCGCCGCGTTGTTCCAGGCGTTGGTGCGCGTGCCGTTCGGCACCGTGCTGCTGGAGGAGGTCGCGTTCCGCGGGGTGCTGCCGGCGCTGCTCGCGCTGCGGTGGGGGGTCCTGCGGGGCTGCCTGGCCGCGTCGGTGCTCTTCGGTCTGTGGCACGTGCTGCCGGCGTGGAACCTCAACGACTCGAATGCGGTGGCGGGCGACGTGTTCGGCACGTCGGTGGCGGGCACCGCGGTGGCCGTGCTGTTCGCCGTCGTCGGCACCACGATCGCCGGGTGCTGGTGGTGCTGGATCCGTGTGCGATCACGCAGCGTGCTGTCGACGATCCTCGCTCACACGGCGACGAACTCGATCGGCTACCTGCTCGCGTTCGTGGTCACTCGCTGACCTGCTCGGCCTCGGGGGCGGTCGTCTCGCGCCCGATGCGCTGCCGGGCCGCCTCACCGCGGCCGGCCCGCATCGTGCGGACGCCCAGGAGGCGACGGCGACGCTTCGCGCCCGCTGCTGCCCGCACGCGTGCACGGTCCCGTCCGGCGCCGCGCCGCTAGCCTCGCCCGGATGGACGGGCGTCCGATCGGCATGTTCGACAGCGGGTTCGGTGGGCTCACCGTCGCACGGGCCGTGATCGACCTGCTGCCCGCCGAGGACGTGGTGTACGTCGGCGACACCGGGCGCTACCCGTACGGCTCGAAGCCGCAGGCCGACGTCGCCGAGTACGCGCGCCAGATCGCTCGCTACCTGATCGACCAGCACGACGTGAAGGTGGTCGTCGTGGCCTGCAACACCGCCGCCTCCGCCGTCGATCTCGCCCGCGAGCTCCCCGTGCCCGTGATCGGCGTCATCGGACCCGGTGCTCGGTCGTTGGTGCAGGCCACGCGCTCGGGTCATGTCGGCGTGATCGGCACCGTGGGCACCATCGGCTCGGGCTCGTACCAGCGTGCCGTCGTGGCCGCGGTCGACGAGCTCGCCGCTGCCGGCACGATCGCCGATCCCGCTGCGGGGGCGCCGTCGATCGAGCTCACCTGCGCCGCCTGCCCCGGCTTCGTGGAGTTCGTCGAGCGTGGCGTGGTGTCGGGCGACGAGATCACCGTGCTCGCCGAACGGCTCCTCGCGCCCGTCCGCGAGGCGAAGGTCGACGCCCTCCTGCTCGGTTGCACCCACTACCCGTACCTCGCCCGAGTGATCGGCGACGTGATGGGCTCGGACGTGGTGCTCGTGTCGTCCGCCGACGAGACCGCGTTCGCGCTGCGCCGCCTGCTCGACGAAGAGGGCCTGGCCCGCGGCGGCGACCGGTCCGGTACGCACACGTTCGTGTCGTCCGGGGACGTCGAGTGGTTCGGCGCGCTCGGTCGTCGCCTGCTCGGCCCCGAGCTCAGCACCGTCCTGCCCGTCGCGTTCCCCGACCCGACGGCCCACGTCCACCCGCCCACCAGGAGCACCCCATGACCCGACCCGACGGCCGCGCCGCGAACCAGCTGCGCCCGATCACCTTCGAGCGCGACTACACCGAGATGGCCGCCGGCAGCGTCCTGGTGTCGTTCGGTCGCACCCGGGTGCTCTGCACCGCATCCATCGACGAGAGCGTGCCGCGCTGGATGAAGGGCACCGGCAAGGGCTGGGTGACGGCGGAGTACTCGATGCTGCCCGGCGCCTCGCCCGAGCGCATCGACCGCGAGGCGGCCAAGGGCAAGCAGAGCGGTCGCACGGTGGAGATCCAGCGTCTCATCGGTCGCTCGCTGCGCGCCGCGTGCGACATGTCGCTCCTCGGGGAGCGCCAGGTGATCGTCGACTGCGACGTCCTCCAGGCCGACGGCGGTACTCGCACCGCGAGCATCTGCGGTGGCTACCTCGCCCTGCACGACGCGCTCTCGCGGCTCGTGCAGCAGCGGGCGATCACCCGTCACCCACTGCACTCGGCGTGCGCCGCGATCAGCGTCGGCATCGTCGGGGGCGTCCCGGTGCTCGACCTGCCGTACGTCGAGGACTCCACGGCCGAGGTCGACATGAACGTCGTGATGCTCGGACGAGAGGGCGCCGAACCGAGCTTCGTCGAGGTGCAGGGCACTGCGGAGGGCGTGGCGTTCAGCCGGGGCGAGCTCGACGCCCTGCTCGAGCTCGCGGCCGACGGCATCGCCGACATCATGGGCTACCAGGCCCAGCTCCTCGCCGACCCACCGGCGCCGCGGGCGCTCGGTCGCTGATCACGTGGCCACGTCGCCGCTGCGGCTGGTCTGCGCCACCGCGAACCCGCACAAGGTCGAGGAGATCGCCGCGGTGCTCGGCGACCTCGTCGAGCTGGTCCCTCGTCCCGACCACGTCCCCGACGTCGTCGAGGACGCCGGCACGCTCGAGGGCAACGCCCGGTTGAAGGCCCGTGCGATCTGCGCGGCCACCGGGCTGCCCGCCGTCGCCGACGACACCGGGCTGTTCGTCGACGCGCTCGACGGCGAGCCGGGGGCGGAGACCGCCTACTTCGCCGGGCCCGAGGCCACCTACGCCGAGAACCGCGAGAAGCTGCTGCGCGTACTCGACGGGGTGGCCGACCGTGGCGCGGAGTTCGTGACCGTCGCGCTCGTGGTGTGGCCCGACGGCGAGGAGGTGCTGGTGCGCGGCGTGTGCCGCGGGCGGATCGCCGACGCGGAGCGCGACGGACGCGGCTGGGGCTACGACCCGTTGTTCGTCCCCGACGGCGACCATCCCGGCGGCGACCATCCCGACGGCGACCATCCCGGCGGCGACCATCCCGGCGGGCGCACCTTCAGCCAGATGACCGACGTCGAGAAGAACGCGGTCTCCCATCGCGGTCGGGCGTTCGCCGCCCTGGCCGAGGCGCTCCGCCGCCGCTGAGCCCGGTCGCTCAGCCGCTCGTCCCCGACCGCTCGACCGCCAGCTCGAGCACGAACGCTCGGTGGTCGCTGCCCGGCACGTCGACGTCGCGCACCGCGTCGGCCACCACGCCGGTGCCGAGCAGGGCGTGGTCGATGCGGACGAACGCCGGGCCCGGCAGGTCGTTCGGCCACGACATCGACGTGGCTCGGCCGACCGACTCGTGGGCGTCGACCCATCCCTCGTCGAGCAGGTCGCGGAAGAGCGGGTGCCACCAGCTCGCGTTGAAGTCGCCGAGCAGCACGGTGCGCGGGTCGGGGTCGACCCGCTCGTCGATCGCCGCGAGGTCGGCCGACCACGCCGCGAGCGACTCGCGGTCCATGCCTGGGAGCGGGTGGGCGACGACGACGCGGACCGGCGTGCCGTCCACCGACACCGTCGCGTCCACCAGCATCGACCGGTGCACGGGCGTGATCTCGGCCTCCACGATCGGGTAGCGGCTGAACAGCGCGATCCCGTTGCGATCGCCGGGCGAGCGGCGCTCCGCGTACGGGTACCGCTCGTCGCCGCCCGCGCGTTCGAACGCGGCGCCGAACTGCCAGGAGTACTCCGTGACGGCGAGGACGTCGGCGTCGAACGCGAGCACCGTGCGTGCGGCCGCGTCGGGCTCGACGGTGCGGTAGTAGGTGTTGGCGTGGGCCACCCGGAGCCGTACCGGGTCGGGTCCGGTCGAGCCCCGGTCGCCCTGCACCACCAGTGGTACGGCGAGCACGGCGAGGGCCACCACGATGCCGGCGTGTACCGCGGCGAGGCGCGTGTGGCGTCGCCACGCGGCGACCGCGGCGATCGGCAACGACGGCGCGAACAGGTAGGGCGTGAGCGCCTGCAGCACGAACAGCAGCGGGATCCAGGTGAACCCGACGGCCTGGCTGATCGCCACGAGACCGACCACGGCCGTCCACCACCACACCACGGCCCCGCCGACCCGCCGCAGGTGGCGTCGCCGGGCGGCACGTCCCGGGCTGTCGCCACGGATCGCCCCGGTGGTCGCGGCGGTGGTCGCCCCGGTCGTCGCCCCGGTCGTCGCGGCGTCGGCGGCGTCGGTGACGTCGGTGACGTCGGGGGTCACCATCCGCGCAGGTCGATCGGCCACCGGTCGACCACCTCGTCGCCGCGCACGACCCACGCCACCTCGTGCATCGCCATCGTCGGGTCGATGTGCGCCGGCACGACCGCGATGCGATCACCCACCGACACCGGGGTCGACGGTGCGAAGGTGAGGTGCTCGTCGCTCAGGAACCACACGGCGCCGGCGGCCGTGGTGGGGTTGCCGTGATCCATGCCCATCGCCTTGAGGCCGACGTCGGCGACGGCGTGGCGCCGGCCGACGGACACCACCGTGCCGATCACGTGGCACGCCGGGGCGAAGCGCTCGCCGTGCCCGTGCGCCGCATAGTGCGAGTCCATCAGCGCGTAGCTGCCGGCCTGCACCTCGGTGACGTGCGGGGTGCCGGGGTCGGCGACACGGGTGCGGTGCAGGTGGTGGGTGCCCGTCCCACCCGAGCTGACCACGTCGCCGCCGACGTCGGCGTGCGCGGCGAGCAGCCGCTCGACGGCCTCGGCCACCCGGTGGGCCTGTTCGTCGGGGTCGTCCATCGCCATGAGGTGCCCCTCGTAGCCCATCACCCCGCGCACCACCAGCCCCTGACGGCGTGCGCGGTCGGCGAGCGCACCCGCCTCCTGCGCCGCGATGCCGCAGCGCGGCAGACCGATGTCGACGTCGACGAGCACCTCGGCGATGCCGGCCCGCGCCGCGGCGTCCACGGTGGCCTCCGAGTCGACGGCGACCGTGATCCGGGCCCGGCCGTCCCGGTGCAGGGCCGCCATCGCCGCCAATCGAGTGCGGTCGACGGTCTCGTTCGCCAGCAGCAGGTCGTCCCCGAGCCCGGCGGCCGCCATTCCCAGTACCTCGCGCGGAGTGGCACAGGTGAAGCCGCGGTGCCCGACCGCCCGCTGGGCGGCAGCGAGGGCGGTGCACTTGTGGGCCTTCACGTGCGGGCGCAGGGCTGCACCCGGGTGCAGATCGGCCATCGTGCGGAGGTTGGCGTCGAGCGCGTCCGCGTCGATCACGACGGCCGGGGTGGAGAGGTCGTGGATCGAGGTCGGCATCAGGGACTCCGGGGGTCGGGGATCGACGTTACCCATCTCGCCATCTCGCCATCTCGCCATCGTGTCGTCAGCGACCGCTGCGCTCGCCGCCGCCGGGAGCGAGGTGCCTTCCCGTTTCCCGCTCAACCCCTCAGGTGGGGGTGCCGATGAGTGGACATGCTCGATGGGAGAGGCACGGCGGTGTCGACCGACGCGCCCAGGCGTAGCTGGGGAGGATCCCTCGTCGCGCGCCTGCTCGCCATCGCCCTCGTCCCGCTGCTGGCGGTGGGGCGCGTCGGCTGGACGGAGCTCCGCGACGAGCAGCGGATCGCCTGTGCTGCGACGTCGCTGGTGGAGCTCACGGCGCTCGAGCGCGACGTCACGGCGGTGCTCGCGCCGGCCTACATCGAGTACCTGGCGCACGTCGGCCTCGCCACGATCGACTCGTTCGGCATCGACCGCGCCACGGTCTCCCAGCTCACCGGGGTCGACTACGACCAGGTCTACCGCTCGAACGCGGAGCTTCTCGACGAGGTGCTCGACGCGGTGATCGCCCGGCACCAGGGCGTGCGCCTACCCGGGCCGCGGCTGCTCGGCGACGTGCTCCGCGACGTGGAGCGGCGCCTGACCGACCTCCGGCGGCAGACCGAGACACGTGCCGGTGACACCGAGTTCGCCGACCGGGTCTTCGCCGACCTGTCCGCCGCGTTGGAGGAAGCCGTCGACGTCGTGCAGGACGACCTCGACGTGCGCAACGTGCCGGCGGACCTCATCCGGTTCCGCGCCGAGATCCGGGCCCTGCGGTGGACCCTCACCACCGCCGGCGACGCAGCCGAGTCGGTGCTGGCCACCGTCACGCGATCGGGCGACCACCTCGACGCGGTGACGTCGGCCCTGGCCGCGCACCGCCAGGCCGCCGCGCAGTTCGCCGAGCTCCTCCCACCCGACCAGGCGCGCGGGCTCGTCGGCGTCGTCGCGGGCGTCCCTGACCCGCGCGACGACATCCCCACGGGCTTCGTCGACCTCGAGACGTTCGTGGTCGAGCTCGCGACCACCTTCTCCGCACACGTGCTCGACGAGATCGACTACCTGCGGGCGCTCGCCCGATGGGCAGACGGCTACTACGCGGAGGTCGCCGCCGAGGTGGAGGACCAGTCGGTCGCCGCCGAGCAGTCGGTGCGGGAGTTCATGGTCGGGCTCGCCCTCGTGCTGCTCGTGGTGATCGTGGCCGTTGCGGTGGTCGCGCAGTCGCTCCTGCGGCCCCTGCTGCGCCTCGGTCGCCACGCCACCCGGCTCGCCCGCGGCGACCTCGACCTGCCGCCGCTTCCCGAACGCGGCCCACGCGACCTCCGCCACCTCACGCACACCGTCAACGCGATGCACGAGACGTTGCTCGCCGTCGACCGGCAGGCCGCCGCGCTCGCGAGCGGCCGCCTGCACGACCCCGTGCTCCGCCAGACATCGCCGGGCCGGCTCGGCGAGTCGATCCGCCGGTCGGTCGCTCGGCTCGCGCAGGTGACCACGCGCCTGCACGAGAGCGAGCAGCGGGCCTCCGCGATCGTGTCGCACGCGGCGGTCGCCATCTGGACGATCGACGAGCAGGGCCGGGTGGTGAGCGCGAACGCCGCCGCCCAGCGTGCGCTCGGCCGCCCCGAGGAGGCCCAGGTCGGCCGCCGGCTCACGGGGTCGGTCGCGTCGCTCGTGGGCGAGCACGAGATCGTGCGGCCGGACGGCACCCGGGTGTGGCTCGACGTGGACCAGACCGTCGTCGACGCGGGCGGCCACCGCCTCCGCACCGTCATCGGCGAGGACATCACCGAGCGCAAGGAGTTCGAGCGCCGCCTCGCCCACCAGGCGCGCCACGACGTGCTGACCGGGCTGGCGAACCGCTTCGCGGTCCTCGAGCGGCTCCACCAACGCACCGACGAGATCACGGCCGCGGCTGCCGACCCGCTGATCGCCGGGGTGCCGCCCACCACGGCGACGATGGTGCTGTTCATCGACGTCGACGGCTTCAAGACCGTGAACGACACCCGCGGCCACGCCGTCGGCGACCAGGTCCTCGCCGAGGTCGGTCGCCGGCTCCGGTCGGCAGTACGTTCGGGCGCGTTGGTGGGCCGACTCGGCGGTGACGAGTTCGTGGTCGTCGCCGACCTGTTCGGCGAGGTCGGGGCCGTCGCGCTCGGTCGCCGGCTCATCGAGCACGTCGAGCAGCCCTTCGAGATCGACGGGTCGCTGTTCGCGATCTCCGCCAGCGTCGGGGTGTCGGCGATCGCCCCGGGCGACGCGCCGCTCGACGTCCTCCACCGCGCCGACGCCGCGGTGTACCACGCCAAGCACCACGGTCGCGGCCGGGTGGAGGTGTACGACGAGGCGCTCCAGGCCCGGGTGGAGGAGCGCGCGGAGATGGCGCTGGCGATGCGCGACGCGATCGCTCGCGGTGAGCTCGTGATGCACCTGCAGCCGATCGTCGACCTCGCCACGTTGCGTCCGATCGGCGCCGAGGCGCTCGCCCGCTGGTGCCGGCCGGGGTACGGGAACGTGTCACCGACGGAGTTCGTCGCGGTGGCCGAGAACTCGTCGCTCATCATCGAGCTCACACGTCTCATGCTGTCGGAGGCGTGCGGGCGGCTCGCTGCGTGGCGGCGTGCCGATCCGGACTGCTCGCTGCGGATCTCGGTGAACCTGTCGAGCCGACACCTCGTCGACGGCGACCTCGTCGGCGACCTGGCGGAGGCGATCACGGCGAGTGGTGCCGATCCGCGGATGCTCGAACTCGAACTCACCGAGACACAGCTGCTCGCCGACTTCGACACCGCACGTCGGGTCCTCGAGACGGTGCGCGCCTCAGGCGTCACCGTGGCCGTCGACGACTTCGGTACCGGTTTCTCGTCGATGGCGTACCTGCGCCAGTTGCAGGTCGACGCGATCAAGGTGGATCGCAGCTTCGTGGCCGGTGCCGGTCAGCACGGCTTCGACTCCACCGCCATCGACGCGATGGTGAACTTCGGTCGCGTGCTCGGTGTGGAGGTGGTGGCCGAGGGAGTCGAGACGCACGAGCAGCTCGAGTTCGTGCGCTCGCGGGGCTGCACCCGGGCCCAGGGCTACCTGTTCGGGCGTCCGATGCCGCCCGCCGAGGCCGAGGAGGTGCTCGGCATCTCGCCGAGCGTGCCTGCCCTCGCTGCCGGCCCCACGCGCACCTCGGGCGACGGCGCGGCAGGAGCGGCGCCTACAGTCGCGCTCCATGCCGGCAACGCCGAACGATGACGCCCCCACCGCCGGTCGCGATGCCGCGGACCGTCATCGGGTGGTGCAGCACCTGCTGCTGTCCGTCACCCTGCTGAGCCTGCTCGCCACCGTGCTCGGCCTGCTGCTGGTGCAGCGCGTCGGCACCACCTACCGCGATGGTCTGGAGGTCACGGCCGA
>WLDE01000081.1 GCA_009704985.1 Actinomycetota bacterium
ACCACGTCACGATCCTCCACAACATGGCCGAGGTCCGGGCCGGCCGCAACGAACACCTCCTCGCGATCAGCCTCGCGAGCGAGGCGCTCGACATCGCTCGCGAGCACGCCCCGGAGTACGCCCCCGACCTCCTCGCGCTGCTCGCCTCGTCGTACTGCGAGTTGCGGATGCTCGGCGAGGCCGACGGCTGCATCGACGAGGCCGAGCAGATCCTCCTCGACAAGATCACCGACATCGATCGATCCCAGACCAGCTACACGCTCGCCGTCGCACGCGGCAAGGCCTCGGTCGTTCGCGGTGACCTCGAACGGGCGGTCACGCACTACGAGCGAGCGCTCGCCATTGCGAAGGAGTCGAACGCACTTCCTCGACTGCTGTCCGCGTACACCGAGCTCGCCTCGATCTGCAAGCGGCTCGGACGGTTCGAGGAGGCGCTCGCCCACCAGGAGGAGCGGTTCCGCACCCACGAGGCGCTGTTCAGCGAGGGCACCGATCTCCGGATCAAGACGCTCCAGATCGCGCACGACACCGAGGCCGCCCGCCAGCAGGCCGAGATCCTGCGGCTCCGCACGGGTGAGCTCGAGGCCCTGGTGCGCGGTCGCACCTTCGATCTCGAGGAGTACCAGCTCGAGGCGTTCCAGCGACTCGCCGTGCTCGCCGAGTTCCGCGACACCGACACCGGCGAGCACACCGTGCGCGTCGGCGACCTCTCCGCCGCGATCGCCGCCGAGCTCGGTCAGCACGAGGAGTTCGTCACCCAGCTGCGCCTCGCCGGTCGCCTCCACGACATCGGCAAGGTCGCGGTCCCCGACTCGATCCTGCTCAAGCCGGGTCCGCTCACGCCCGACGAGTTCGACGTCATGAAGACGCACACCACGATCGGCGCCGAGATCCTGTCGGGCAGCTCGTCACCGCTCATCCAGCTGGCCGCCGAGGTCGCGCTCACCCATCACGAGCGGTGGGACGGCACCGGGTACCCGTCGGGGCTCGCCGGTGAGGGCATCCCGATCAGCGGTCGCATCGTCACCGTCGCCGACGTCTACGACGCGCTCACCAGCCACCGCACGTACAAGCACGCCTGGTCCCCGCTCGAGGCGATCCAGTACATCGTCGGTGCCCGCGGGGCGCAGTTCGAGCCGCGCATCGTCGACGCGTTCGTCGCCGTGGCGAGCCACATGCACCCGGAGCTGTCCTCGCAGCTGCGGTCGCTCGCGTCCTGACGCGGCGAGACGACTCAGCGCGTGCGACGCGGCCGGGCCTGGCCGCCGGTGACGGCCCCGGAGAGCGCCCGCACCACCCAGTCGCCCACGAAGCCGGCGAGTTCCTCGACGTCGACGTCGAGCGATCCGTTGCGCAGCGCGTGGCTGAACGACGAGACCACCCCGAGCACACCCACCGCGTAGAGCCGCGGGTCGCCGTCGGGCACCAGCCCCTGCGACTGCGCGTCGCGGACCAGGCGGATCACGTCGTTCGCGTACACGTCGCTGCCCTCGCGCAGCACCGCGTCGAGCTCGGGGCCGGCGTCGTGGGCCCGTTCGACGTCGAGCAACGCGAAGTAGGCCCGGTGCTCGGCCATGAACACCACGCTCGCCTCGGTGCCCTGGCGGATGCGGGTGAGCGGATCCGACTCGGGGTCCATCGCCGCCGCCTGTGCCCGGCGCAGCTGCAGCCGCATCGAGCGGACCAGCTCGGCGAAGAGCTCCTCCTTGGTGGGGAAGTACCAGTAGACGAGTCCCTTGGCGACACCGGCCGCAGCGCAGATGTCGGCGATGCGGGTGTTCGCGTACCCCTTGGTGGAGAACAGCGTCGCCGCCGCGTCGAGCAACTGCTGCTTGCGCTCGATGCCCTGCTCGGTGTGCGTGCGGCGTTCCGCGGCGCCGGTCGACTGGCTCACGGTCACCAGTGGATCACCCTCTTGACCGCCGGGTCAAGGCGCCGGTGGTGCGTGCCTACACTGGGTCCGATGGGGGCCACACGCGACGAGCGCATCCGCACACGCACCCGCAACCCGAAGTGGAAGAACCTCCCGTTGCGGATCGAGATGCTCGAGTGCATCAACTGCGACGCGTGCCTGCGCCACTGCCCCCCGCACTTCGGTGCGATCTTCAACCACGGCCCCGACGTCGTCATCATCCCCGAGCTGTGCAGCGGCTGCGACAAGTGCCTGCCCGCCTGTCCCGTGAACTGCATCCACCCCTTCCCCGACTGGGAGACGCGCGGCGTGCCCCAGGAGTGGTGGGACGAGCCGCTGGGCGACGCGGACCCGTACGTCTGATCTCGCCGTCGCCGGCGCCGGCTCCGTCACCGTCACTGGCGCCGGCGCCGTCGACTGCGGGCGCGGGCGGGTGCGCCACTGCGGCCTGCCGATGCGGACCCTCGTCCGGACGGCCATACTTCCGGGCATGTCCGACGCGACCCCACCCGTCCTGCCCGGCTGTGAGCCGTGGTCCCATGTCGCCGCGCCCGGCGCGCCCGGTGCCCTCGTGATCCACGGGTTCACCGGAGCTCCCACCTCGATGCGCGGGCTCGCCGACGCCTTCGCCGCTGCGGGCTTCCACGTCGAGCTGCCGCGACTGCCCGGCCACGGCACCACCGTCGACGACATGATGACCACGTCGTGGGCCGACTGGTCGGCAGCGGCCGAGGCGGCCTATCAGCAGTTGCGCGGGCGGACCGACCAGGTGGTCGTCGCCGGGCTCAGCATGGGCGGGTCGCTCACGCTCCGCCTCGCCGCCGACCATCCCGAGATCGCCGGCATCGTGTGCGTCAACCCGGCCACCCGACCCCAGCCCGACGAGATGATCGAGGCGATCCGGGGCATGGTGGCGGCGGGCACCGACACCCTGCCCGCGATCGGCAGCGACATCGCCGATCCCGACGTCACCGAGGTCGCGTACGACGCCACGCCGCTGCGGCCGCTGCTGTCGCTCATGATCGACGGGCTCACCCCGCTGGCCGCGGCGATCCCGTCGATCACCGTGCCGCTGCTGCTGTGCTCGTCACCGCAGGATCACGTCGTGGAACCCGCCCAGGGTGACTTCCTGGCCGAGTCGTACGGCGGTCCGGTCGAGCGGATCACGCTCGAGCGCAGCTACCACGTCGCCACGCAGGACCACGACAAGGGCCTCATCGAGGAGCGGTCGGTCGAGTTCGCCCGCCGGGTCACGGCGTGAGCACCTCGTTCCCGACGAGCATCCCGAGCCCGTCGAGCGGGGTGCTCGAGCTCGGCCCGCTCTCGATCCACGCCTACGGGCTGATGATCGCGCTCGGCGTCGTCGCGGCCGTGTGGCTCACCGGTCGCCGGCTCGAGGCCCGCGGTGACGGCACCCGCGAGGACGTGAGCAGCATGGCGGTGTGGGCCGTGATCGCCGGCGTCGTCGGCGCCCGGCTGTACCACGTCGCGACCGACTGGAGCGACTTCCAGGACGACCCCCTCCGGGCGCTGCAGATCTGGAAGGGTGGGCTCGGCATCCCGGGTGGCCTGGCGGCAGGCATCGCCGTCGGCTGGTGGGCGACGCGCCGCCGTGGCGTCGATCCGCGGATCATGGCCACGTGTGCCGCTCCCGCGATCGCCCTCGCACAGTCGATCGGTCGATGGGGGAACTGGTTCAACCAGGAGCTGTTCGGCCGGCCGACCGACCTGCCGTGGGCGCTCGAGATCAGCGAGGACAACATCCCGCTCGGCTACGCCCCGGGGACGACGTTCCACCCCACCTTCCTGTACGAGTCGCTGTGGAACCTCGCGCTCTGCGGGGTGCTGCTCTGGATCGATCGCCGGTTCCGTCTGCGTCCGCCGCTGCTGATGGGCGTGTACGTGCTGGGTTACGGCATCGGCAGGTTCTGGGTGGAGGGTCTGCGCATCGACCAGGCCGACGAGCTGGCCGGGCTGCGCTGGAACCAGTGGGTCGCGCTCGTCGTGGCCGTGCTGGCGGCGCTCTACCTCGTGGTGAGCATCCGCCGTCACGGTGCGGTCGAGCCGGCGCCGACGGTCGTCGATGCCGATGCGGTGACCGACCCGGTCGCCGGCGGACCCGAGGGGTCCACCGACGAATCCACCGACGAATCCACCGACGAATCCACCGACGAATCCACCGACGAATCCACCGACGAGGATGCGGCGACCGACCCGGTCGCCGACGGTGCGGTGACGGAGTCCGCCTCGGACGGTGACGAGTCGCACGACTACGTTCCGGCCGATGAGCGACGCGACGAACCCTGACCCGGTCCTGTACGAGCTGCGTGAGCCGGGCATCGCCCTGCTGACGCTCAACCGGCCCGAGCGGCTCAACGCCTGGAACGGCCCGCTGGCCGCTCGCTACTTCGAACTGCTCGACCAGGCCGCCGCCGACCCGGCGGTGAAGGTGATCGTGGTGACGGGCGCCGGCAAGGGGTTCTGCGCAGGTGCGGACATGGACACGTTGCAGGGCATCGGTGCCAGCGCGGGTGAAGGCGGCGCGGAGAGCGCCGCGGGCGGCCGGCCGCAGCACCACACCACCACGGTCCCGAAGCCGGTGATCGCCGCGATCAACGGCGCGTGCGCGGGTATCGGCATGGTGCAGGCGCTGATGTGCGACATCCGCTTCGCCGCCGCGGGTGCCAAGTTCACGACCGCGTTCTCGCGTCGCGGCCTGATCGCCGAGTACGGCATGTCGTGGGTGCTGCCGCGGCTGATCGGGACGTCACGGGCGATGGACGTGCTGTTCTCGGGTCGCGTGTTCCTGGCCGAGGAGGCCGCGGCGATGGGGCTCGTCAGCGAGGTCGTCGCACCCGAGCACCTGCTCGACCGCACCCTCGAGTACGCCGCCGACCTCGCCGTGCACGCGTCGCCGACGTCGATGGCCGTGATGAAGCAGCAGGTGTACGCCGACCAGACCCGTGGCCTCGTGGAGGCCACCGACGACGCGATCGAACTGATGAAGGCGTCGTTGCGTCGCGGCGACTTCCGTGAGGGTGTCGCCAGCTTCCTGCAGAAGCGGCCTCCGCAGTTCGCCCCGCTGCAGACGCCGGAGGGCTGACCGCTCCGGTCACGAGGTCCCTCGCAGACGTCGTCGAGGCCGTCAGGGGCGTGCCGGGCCGAGCTCGCGCAGGCGCTCGGCCACGACCTCGGGGATCACCGGGTTGAAGTACTCGTTGCAGGCCACCTCGGCCGCGGCGATGAACCGCGCCGTGCTCTCGCGGCGCCACGGCGAGACGAGCTCGATGTGGAACCACGCGGTCGGCCAGTCGCCGCCGTCGGTGGGGCGCTGGTTGAGCCACATCATGTACGGCAGCGGTACGCCGTAGTACCGGTCGAGCCGCTCGAGCACGTCGACGAGCATCGCGGCCAGCTCGTCGCGGGCGGTGTCGTCGAGCGAGACGATGTCGGGCAGCTGCTCGCGAGGGGCGATCGTGAGCGCCATCGGGAACGTCGACGCGACGGGCACCCAGGCGGTCCAGCCGCCGTGGTCGACCACGAACCGCTCGTCGGGATCCGCCTCGGGCCGCCATCCGTTCGCGAGCAACCGGCCCGGCCGATCGGGCACGTGGTCGTAGGCGTAGATCTGCCCGTGGGGGTGGGCGATGGTGGCGCCGACCTCGGGGCCCCGGTTCTCGAAGATGAGCACATGGTCGACGTCATCACGTCCGCCCAGCTCGGCGAACCGCTCGGCCCACAGGTCGATCACCTTGCGGGCGCCCGCCACCCCGAGCGACCAGAACGTGGCGTCGTGCTGGCTCGTGTACAGCACGACCTCGCAGCGGTCGGGGTGCATCGCCGGCCACCGGTTCTTGAACCAGCGCACGTCGTACGGCTCGGGGGCCTCGAGCCCGCCGGGGCAGAACGGGCATCCCGTCGACGGCAGGTTCGGGCGCGCCTGGCGGGTGCCGACGACGTGGACGACCGTGCCGAGGTACGGATCGACCCGGCGGTCGGCCGGGCGCTCACCCGTGAGCGGGGTGTCCTGGGCCGGTGCGGTGACCGTCGGTGCGGACGCGGTGGCCTCGGGCGCGGTGGCCTCGGGCGCGGTGGCCTCGGGCGCGGTGGCCTCGGGCGCGGTGGATGGAGGTTCGAGGGGGGTGGCCATGGGTGGGGGAGACGTCAGCGCAGCGGCTCGCCGGACGTGGGGTCGAAGAAGTGGGTGAGGTGGGTCTTCACGGCCAGGCGGACGTCCTGGCCCATCGCGACGGTGTGGATGCCGTCGACTCGTGCGATCACCTTGGTGCCCGTCACGAGCGCCTCGGGATCGTCCTCGGCGGTGGTCGGCGCGCCGTCCACCGTGGGCGGCGCGACGTCGATCACGGCGTGGATGTGCACCTCGGCACCCATGGCCTCGGCGAGCTCGCACCGGAACGTGAGCACCTGGTCGGCCGGCAGCTCGAGGTCCTCCTCCATCGCGAAGTGCTCGGGACGGATGCCGAGGATCACCTTCGTGCCGTGGCGCCCCCGGAGACCCGGGTAGCGGTCGAGCGCCTTCGGCGAGATCCGCAGCCGGTGGCCGCCGAACGAGCAGAACACGTCGTCGCCCTCCACCGTCACGTCCGCGGTGACGAGGTTCATCGCCGGACTGCCGATGAACGCCGCCACGAACAGGTTCGCCGGGCGGAGGTACAGCTCCTGGGGCGGGGCCACCTGCTGCAGCACGCCCTTGCGCATCACGGCCACGCGGTGGCCCATCGTCATCGCCTCGACCTGGTCGTGGGTGACGTACACCATCGTGGTGCCGAGCCGCGCCTGCAGCTGGATGATGTCCGAGCGCATCTGCACGCGGAGCTTGGCGTCGAGGTTCGACAGCGGCTCGTCCATCAGGAACACCTGCGGCGATCGCACGATCGCACGG
Source organism: Actinomycetota bacterium (assembly GCA_009704985.1). Classification (GTDB taxonomy): domain Bacteria; phylum Actinomycetota; class Acidimicrobiia; order Acidimicrobiales; family Ilumatobacteraceae; genus VFMC01. The sequence goes on from WLDE01000081.1 coordinate 6,816, forward strand.
CCCATGGCCACGCGCTGGCGCTGACCACCCGACAGGGCCTTCGGCAGCCGGTCGAGGTACTCGGTGAGGCCGAGCATCTCGGCGGCATCATCGACACGCCGGTTGATCTCGTCCTTCTTCACCTTGGCGACCTCGAGCGCGAACCCGATGTTCTGCCGCACCGTCATGTGCGGGTAGAGCGCGTAGTTCTGGAAGACCATCGCGATGTCGCGGTCGCCCGGCGGCACGTCGTTGACGACGCGTTCGCCGATGGCGAGCGTGCCGTCGGAGATCTCCTCCAGGCCGGCGATCATCCGCAGCGCGGTGGACTTGCCGCACCCGGAGGGGCCGACGAGCACCATGAACTCGCCGTCGGCGATCTGGAGGTTGAGGTCGTCGACGGCCTTCGGGCCGTCCTTGTACCTCTTGGTGATGTTCGTGAACGTCACTGCAGCCATGACCGGGCTCCTGGGATCACTTGAGTCCGCTCGACGCGGAGTTCTCGACGAAGTAGCGCTGTGCGAAGAGGAAGACGAGGATCGGGGGCGTCATCGCGAGGATGGCGCCGGCGAACACCAGGTTGGTGTCCGTGCTCGACCGGCCTCCGAGGGTGCTGAGCGTGAGCGACAGCACCGCGTTGTCGGGGTTGCCCGAGTTGATGATCACGAGCGGCCAGAAGAACGAGTTCCACGCGTAGAGGAAGCCGAACGTGGCGAGGGTGGCGATCGCCGGCCGGGCCAGCGGCACCATCACCTTCCACAGGATCGTCGACCTGCTGGCGCCGTCGAGGAGGGCGGCCTCCTCGATCTCGGCGGGGATGCCGAGGAAGAACTGGCGCATGAGGAACGTGCCGTAGGCCGTGAACGTGAACGGGATGATCAGGGCGACGAGGTTGTCGCGCCAGTTCAGCTGGAGCATCAGCTGGAACAGCGGGATGATCAGCACGACGAACGGGATCATCACCGACCCGAGGTACATCAGGAACACGGTCGAGCGGCCGCGGAACTGCACGCGTGCGAACGCGTAGCCGCCGAGGATCGACGTGATGATCTGGCCGAGCACCACCAGGATGGTGACGAGCACCGTGTTGGTGAGCGACCGGCCGACGCCCTTGCCGTTGGTCTCGGGGTCGCGCTCGGCGAGCACCTCGCTGAAGTTCTCGAAGCGCGGGCCGAACTCCTTCGACGGGGTCGCGAAGTTGACGAGGTCGAGCACGCTGGTGTCGGGGTCGTCGACCGACACGAAGAGGCCGCCCGACGTGAGCCGCGACCGGTAGGCCTCCACCTGGGTGCCGCCGTCGTCGACCAGGAAGACGTCCTCCTCCTCGCCGTCGATGGTGATCGTGGCGCCGGTCCTCTCGCCGGCCGCGGCGTCGAGCACGATGATCCGCTCGAGGTCGTCGAGCGGACGGAACTCCGCGAGCGGAGCGTCGGCATCGACGAGCGCCCACTCGCCGGGACGGTCGTCGCGGCCCGGGAAGGTGAACACCGGCACCGGGTCGCCGTCGGTGCCCACCTGATCGGCCGGCACCGTGACGTCCTGCTTCGGCACCAGCGAGGGCGGGTAGGTGAAGATGTCCGTCGGCCGCTTGAACGAGGTGGACACGGCCACCACGAACGGGAAGATCACGATCGCGGCGACCGCCACGAGCACGACGTAGGTGAGGACCCGGATCGCCGTGGCCTTCGGGCCCTTGCGCTTCACGCTCACGACACGCCCCCCTGCATCGTGTCGTTCACTCGGCTCACTCGGCTCGCTCGGCTCGCTCGGCTCACGACACCCCTCCTTCTGACGTGTCGTTCGCTCCGCTCACGACACCCCTCCTTCTGACGTGTCGTTCGCTCCGCTCACGACACCCCTCCTGACGTGGCGCCGTCCTTCTGCTGACGGAACTGGGCGAACGTGAACCCGAAGATGATCAGGAACAGCACCCAGGCGAGCGCCGACGCGTAGCCCTGGTCGTTGCCCTGGAACGCCTCCTCGTACAGCGCGAGCACCGGCGTGGTGGTCGCGTTGTTCGGGCCGCCGGGTTCGGGCGTCGACAGGATCCAGACGATGTCGAACAGTTGCAGCGCCAGGATCGACGTCGTGATCAGCACGTAGAACGTGGTGTTGCGCAGCTGCGGCACCGTGATCTTGCGGAACACCTGCCACACGTTCGCGCCGTCGATGTCGGCCGCCTCGTAGAGCTCCTTCGGGATGCTCTGGTGGCCGGCCAGGTAGAGCACCGTGTTGAACCCGAAGTTCATCCAGGCGAACACCACCACCATCGACAGCAGCGCGGTGGAGTTGCTCGACAACCACGGGTGTCCTTCGGCCGGAGGGTCGACGAAGGGCAGGATCTCACCGGTGCGCAGGATGAGGTAGTTGATCCAGCCGACCGTCGACTGGAACAGCTGCCCCCAGATGATCGCGACGCCGATCACGCCGGCCACCGAGGGCACGAAGTAGATCGCCCGGAACACCCTCATGCCGGGCAGGCGCGAGGCGAGGATGCTCGACAGCACGAGCGCCGGCAGCACCGATGCCGGCACGGCGAGCACGAGGAAGATCGTGATGTTGCGCAGCGACAGCCAGAACTCGACGTCGCGTGCGCCGAGGACCCAGTTCTGCCCGAACCAGTCCATGTGCATCAGCACCTGATAGCCGGGCTTGAGCACCTCGTTGCCGGCGTTGGCCGCGTCGGCGCTGGAGACGTCCAGCGACAGCGCCCGGACGTAGTTGTCGATGCCGACGAACGAGCGGCCGGTGCCGGTGGTCTTCCACTCGAAGAAGCTCACGACGAGCGAGAACAGCAGCGGGCCGGCGAAGAAGAACATGAAGCCGATGAGGTTCGGCGAGAGGAAGGCGAGACCGCTGAGGGTCTGCTCCTCGGCCGCGGTGGTGCCGAAGTGCACGGCGACCCGCCGCTGCCACATGAAGCGGGTGGCGAGCGCGGCGCCGACGGCGACGAGGAGGGTGCCGATCGTGACCGGCTGGGTGATGCGGTCGGCGATCGTCGACAGCATCCCGGACGGATCGGAGGCGATCACGAACCACACGCCGGCGAGTGCGGCGAGGCCCCACCCGGCCTTGCGCAGCCCGTTGGGTCCGGGGGCGAGCGGGTTCTTCGCCCGCAGCTGGCCGGCGACGAGGACCCACAGCAGGCCGACGACGATCACGAGGAAGGGCAGGAAGGCCTTGTTGAGGCCGGTCCCGAACTTGCCGATCGCGGTGAACGCACCGAGCTGGTGCAGCAGCGCGGCGGCGGCGACGACGAAGAGCAGGTAGTTGGTGATCAGCGACACCGTGCGGGCCCGGCGGATGCCGCGGAACACGCCGTAGGCGGCCACGAGGTGCGCCACCGTCACGACGATGCTGAACACCTGCATGAACAACTTGATCGCGACCGGCAGCTCGTCGTCCCCCGTCCGGCTGGCGAGCAGCATGCTCACCACCCCGGCGACGATGCCGATCACGTGCCAGGCAGCGACAAGTCGGACGCCCGCGGCGACCTCCAGGCGCGGCTGGCGCGGACCTCGGTCTCGCAACCCCACGCTTCCCCCCGTTTCGACTCCAGTGTGACAGGTGCAGAACCGGATCGGGGCCGAGGGCTCGTGGCGAGCCCCGGCCCCGATGACGGTTCACGTGCCGACCGGGCGGGCCGGGCCGTTGCCGGCCCGACCCGTCATCCGATCGACGAGGTACTGCTGTGAGCGGCGATGCGCTCGAGGACCAGCCGATGAATCAGCTGTTGGATCAGCTGTTGGATCAGCTGTTGAAGGCTTCTGCAGTCTCGCTGCAGATCTTCTCCTGGAAGTCCTCGATCGTGCGCTCGCCGTTGATCACGGCGGTGACGGCACCGTTCATGATCTCGTCGTACTTCGGCCAGCTACCGGTCCACAGCGGACCCTCGGCGGTGGGCGAGTCGGCGAGGCCGTTGATGAACGCCTGGTTGTTCTCCGGCGGGGTGAAGCCGAGGAACGCCTCGATGGCGGCGTCGCTCTTGCGGCTCGGGATGTTGGCGCCGAGCTCGCTGATCTGGGCCTGGGTCTCGGCGGTGGTGAGAGCCTTGACGAGCTCCCACGCCTCCTCCGGGTGCTCCGTGTTGGCGTTCACCACGTAGGCACCCCAGAACAGCCAGTTGCCCTGCGTGCCACCGGGGCCGGTGGGCAGCTCGACGACGTCCCAGTTGAAGTTGGCGTCCGCGCGGGCGCCGGGGGTCGCCCAGCGGCCGTTCACGAACATGCCGACGGTGCCGGCCTTCCACGGGGCCTCGCCGTCCTCACCGAACGGGATGGCCAGGCCACCGTCGTAGATCGCCTTGATCTGCTCGAGACCGGCGATCGACTCCGGGGTGTCGAGGGCGCACGCGGTGCGGTCCTCGTTGAAGAAGCCACCACCGGCGGCGTTCATGAACAGGCCGTAGTTGGCCCACCACGAGCTCATCGCGAAGCCCTTGTTCTCGCCACCGAGTGCCGACACGGCACCGGCGACCTCGGCGAAGGTCTCCCAGTTCCACTCACCGGCAGCGGCGAGGGCACGCGGGTCCTCGGCGCCGGCCTCGGCGATGAGGTCGTTGTTCAGGTACAGCGCGAACGTCGACACGTCGCGGGGCAGACCCCACAGGACGTCACCGGGGGCGCCGGCCGCCGGGTCGTAGGTGAGGTGGTACATCGGCTCGGGGTAGAACTCCGACAGGTCGAAGCCCTCGGCCGAGGCCAGCGGGCCGAGGTCGAGGATCAGACCCTCGCTCTGGAAGCGGGCGATGTCGGTGCCCGGGATCCAGAACACGTCAGGGGCCGTGCCGTTGCCGATCTCGGTGACGAGCTGGTCCTGGTAGGGCGAGCCCTCGTTGTTGCCCGGCTCGTACGACAGCGAGAACGCGTCGCCGTTGGCCTCGTCGATCTGATCGCCGATCGAGGCGTAGACGGCGGCCTCGGCGTCGTTGTCCGGGCGGGTACGCCAGCGGATCGTGACGCCCTCGCCGTCGGTCTCGCCGCCGCTCGCGGCGGTGGTGTCGGTGCCGCCGGCGGCGGTGGTCTCCGGTGCCGGAGCGTCCGTTGCGGTGGACGTCTCTTCGTCGTCACCGCACGCGGCCGCGACCAGCGTCAGCGCGACCAGCGCGCCTGCCCATCTGCGTGTGTGCACAGTGTGCTCCTTGAGTGGTTGTGGTTGCGGATGCAACCCTGTCTCCCCCGCCCGCTGGTGCGAGCCGGTCCGGCCGGGCGGATGCCCGGACGATCGGTGCCCCGCCGTCGCGCCCCCTCGGCTGCGGTCGGTCGGAACGATGGTCCCCTCCGGCGTCGCGCCCCCTCGGCTGCGGTCGCTCGGTCCAGGTCGGTCCTGGGTGCGGGGTGTGTGGTGTGTGTGCCGGTGGCACCCGCCGTGCGGTGGGTGCCTCAGCAGACGATGACGTCGACCCCCTGTGAGCGGAGCGATGCCACGTGCTGTTCGTCGGCGCCACGGTCGGTGACGACGACGTCGATCTCGTCGATGGTGCACACCTGGGCGAGGGCTCGGACGCCCAGCTTGGTGCTGTCGGCCAGGACGACGCAGCGGTTGGCCGCCTGGATCATGGTGCGCTTGATGGCGGCCTCGGGCAGGTTGATGTTGCTGACGCCGGTGTCGGGGTGGATGCCGTTGCACCCGATGAACACGGTGTCGACGGTGAGCGACTGCAACATCGGTGCGGCGAGCGGGTCGACCAGGGAGTGCTGCTTCGGGCGCAGGGTACCGCCGGTGACGACGATCGAGAACCGGGGGTAGGCCGCCTCGAGGTCGAGGGCGATCTTGATGCCGTTGGTGATGACGGTGAGGTCGGTGAGGTCGGTGCGGGCGATGAGCTCGCGGGCGAGCGCCGCAGCGGTGGTGCCGACGTCGATGAGGATCGCCTCGCCGTTGGACACCAGCGTGGCCGCGGTGCGGGCGATGAGCGCCTTCTGGTCGGCGTGGTGGCTGGCGACCTCCTCGAACGGGCGCTCGCCGCGGGCGGCGTTCGCCGGCATCGCGCCACCGTGGACGCGGTGCACGAGCCGGCGCTCCTCGAGCACCTGGAGGTCGTTGCGGGCGGTGACCGTGCTCACGCCGAAGCGCTCGGACAGCTCGCGCACCCGCACGAATCCCTTGCGTTCCAGGAGCTGGTGCGTGAGCTGCTGGCGCACCTCGGCGGGGAGGTTGTCCGGCAGGGCGCCAAAGAGGTCGTCCTGCAGCTCGAGCGCAGCGCTTTCCGTCACTTTCGAAATTCTTCATCTGGCTTTCATCTCTTGTCAATGGCAAAGTGCGCTGATGTCCCGGGTCGCTAGGGTGTGAGGCCGTGACGCTCCATCGTCTGCGGTCCACGCCGGCCCCGCGCCAGGCCGCCGGGAACCCCGGGGTTCCCGGTGTTCCCGGTGTTCCCAGCCCCGTGGACGTGGTGCTCGACCTGTCCACCGGGGTCCCCGCCGTCCTCCACTGGGGTGCGCCGCTCTCGGCGCCCGGCCCAGAGGGCGACGCGCTGGACCTCGACACCGTTGCCGCGGCGTTGCGACGTCCCGCCACCAGCGGGGGGCTCGACGTGGTGGCGCCGATCACCCTCGTGCCCGAGCACGGCAGCGGCCTCGACGCCCGTCCCGGCATCGAGGGCCACCGTCGCCGGGGCACCCACTGGGCGCCACGTTTCCGGCCCGACCCGTCCCGGCCGGCCGAGCTCTCGGCCACGCGGGTCGTCGTCCACGCCGTCGACCCGGTCGCCGAGCTCGAGCTCACCACCGAGGTCGAGCTCGGCGAGGTGCTCGCCGTCAGCTGCACGCTGCGCAACGCGTCGTCCGACCGGTACCTGCTCGACGGCCTGCGGGTGTGCCTGCCGGTGCCGTCGCACGCCACCGAGCTGCTCACGCTCTACGGACGCTGGACCCGCGAGTTCCACCTCGACCGCCACGCGTGGACCACCGGCGTCTGGTCGATGGAGAACCGCCTCGGCCGCACGTCGCACGAGCGGCCACCGCTGCTGTTCGCCGGCACGCCGGGGTTCGGCGAGTGGAGCGGCGAGGTGTGGGGCGTCCATCTCGCCTGGAGCGGCAACCACGTGATCGCCGCCGAGGTCGTGCCCGACGGGCGACGCTGCCTGCACCTCGGCGAGCTGCTCCACCCCGGTGAGGTGTCGCTCGAACCGGGTGAGTCGTACCGCACGCCGACGGTGCTCGGCACCTGGTCGCCGGCGGGCCTCACCGAGGCGACCCGGCGGTTCCACCGCCACGCTCGCTCGCTGCCGGCGCACCCCACGACCCCGCGGCCCGTGCTGCTGAACACGTGGGAGGCGTCGTACTTCGACCACGACCACGACAAGCTGTTCGCGCTCGCCACGCAGGCGGCGGCGATCGGCATCGAGCGGTTCGTGCTCGACGACGGCTGGTTCGGTGCGCGCCGTCACGATCGTGCGGGCCTCGGCGACTGGACCGTCTCGCCCGAGGTGTACCCCGACGGGCTCGGACCGCTCGTCGACCACGTCACGTCGCTCGGCATGGAGTTCGGCATCTGGGTCGAGCCGGAGATGGTGAACCCCGACAGCGACCTGTACCGGGCGCACCCCGACTGGGCGCTCGTCACCGACGGCTACGACCCGGTCCTCGGCCGGCACCAGCTCGTGCTCGACCTCGCCCGGCCCGAAGCGTCCGCCCACGTGCTCGGACAGCTCGACGCCCTGCTGTCGTCGTACGACATCCGCTACGTGAAGTGGGACATGAACCGTGCCCACGTGCAGGCGAGCGGTGCGGACGGCGCGGCGGGCACCCACGCCCAGACCCGTGCGTTCCGCGTGCTGCTCGACGAGCTCCGGCGCCGCCACCCGACGGTGGAGTTCGAGAGCTGCTCGAGCGGCGGCGGGCGCATCGACCTCGACGTGCTGCGCCGCGCCGAGCGGGTGTGGACCAGCGACTGCAACGACCCGCTGGAGCGGCAGCTGATCCAGCGCGGTGCGTCGCTGCTCGTCCCGCCGGAGGTGATGGGCGCGCACGTCGGACCCACGCGGTCGCACACCACGGGTCGCGTCCAGTCGCTCGCGTTCCGGGGCCTCACGGCGCTGTTCGGCCACCTGGGCGTCGAGTGGAACCTGCTCGAGCTCGACGACGACGAACGGGCCGCCCTGGCCCACGTCATCGAGGTGCACCGGCGCTTCCGGCCGCTGCTGCACGGCGGTGACGTGGTGCGCTTCGATCCCGTCGTCAGCGGCACCGAGCCCGTCGCCCTCGCCCACGGCGTGTACGCCGCCGACCGGAGCGAGGCGCTGGTGTCGTACGCGCAGCTGTGCACGGGCATCGGCCTGCTTCCGCCCGCGCTGCGACTGCCCGGGCTCGAGCCCGACCGCGTGTACCTGGTCGACGAGATCCCGCTCGGGCTCCGCCGCCCACCGCTGGAGGTGCCGCCGCTCACCGGCCGACAGCTCGCCGCGCACGGCGTGCAGCTGCCGGTCGTCGCCCCCGAATCCGGTGTGCTGCTGCACCTCCGGTCCGCGTCCTGATCCGAACCACCACGGGAGTCCGCATGACCCTCGACACCACCGTCACCACCCGTTCCACTCCCGGCTCCACTTCCGGCTCCACTCCCGGCTCCACTCCCGGCTCCACTGCCGGCGCCGCCCCCGGATCCGCCGCGGCCGCGAGTGCCCGGCCGCTCGGTCCGACCGCGATGGACGACTACGAGTTCGACCTCCGCGGCTTCGTCGTGATCCGCGGTGCGCTGAGCCCCGACGAGGTCGCCGCGCTCAACGACGCGTACGACCGCTTCCCCGAGCTCGCGAACGGTGAGTGGTACGGCAACGCCCAGCGCCGCGACTACACGAAGGACACGGGCTTCGAGCTCCACAACGTCCTCGACTGCGGTGACCCCGCCTTCGACGTGCTGATCGACCACCCGTCGTGGATCCGCCACGTCGCCCACTGGGCCGGCGAGGAGGGCACGTACGTGCAGGGCGTGATGATCGACGAGCACATCGCCACCAGCCGCGGTTCGGGCGGTCACCACCCGGTGCACTCCGGCGGTCACGACGCCTCGATCCGCACGCAGTACGCCTACCGCAACGGCCGGTTCCGCTGCGGCCAGGTGAACGTGCTCGTGTCGTTGCGCGACGTCGGCCCTGGCGACGGCGCCACGATGATCGTCCCCGGCAGCCACAAGTCGAACTTCATGCACCCGCTCGCCGGCGACTACGCCCGCGGCGACCGCATGGACGCGCTGCCGCACGCGATCGAGGTGCACACCCAGGCCGGCGATGCCGTGGTGTTCGTCGACGCCTGCATGCACGGCGCCTGCACCCGCACGAACGACGGCGACCGCCGCATCGTGATCCTGCGCTACGGGCCGCCGTGGGCACGCACCCGGTTCGGCTACACCGTCTCCGACGCGCTGCTGGCCCGGGTCACGCCCGAGCGCCGCCGGATCATGCAGCCGATGCCGTCGCGCCTGACCGGCGACCCCGAGATCCCGGTCGACCTGCACTCGTCGTACCAGTTCCGCGACGAGTTCGGCGCCGCCGCGACCGAGCCCGGCTGAGGCCCGGCGCGGTCACCCCGCGCGGTCACCCCGCGCCGAGCCGGAACGACTCGCCGTCGAGTACCGCGTCGGTCCAGCGACCCTCCAGCGCCAGCGACACCCCCAGCGCGCCGAGCGCGTCCGAGCTCTTCGCCGCGTACCCGTTGCACCCGGCCACGGTGACCACGCCGTCGTCGACGTGGTCGATCACCGGCAGTCCCGAGCGCGTGGTGGCGATCAGGCACGGCTTGGTCCCTGCTCGCGCAGGACGCAGGCCGGGCACGAGGGCGTGCAGCACCTCGAGCAGGCCGGGAAGCTCCGCCGTGTGGTCGTCGCCGCGCATCCAGGCGCGTCGGTCCGCGGCGGTCGCGAGCACGCGGGTCCGTCGAGGTTCCGCGCCGAGCTTGATGCACGTCGTGCCGTCCGGGTACTGCGTGGGCGGCACGAGGTAGCAGCCGTCGTAGACGGGGTGGTCGGTCGGGGCGATGACGGACGGCAGCCCGTCGAGGCGACGGCACTCGTCGGTGTCGAGCGCCGCGACGACGACGGTCTCGGCCACCACCTCGACGGTGGGGTGGCGGGCCATTCCGGCGATCTCGTCCGCGTGCGGCCCGGTGGCGATCAGCACCCGCGCGGCCTCGACCTCGCCTCCGTCACGGAGCCGGAGCGACCACGAGCGTCCTCGCCGCTCGAACCGCTCGAGTCCCTCGACCTCGGCGTCGATCGCCTGCGCGCCGAGTGAGCGCGCCGCGGTGAGCTGCGCCCGCACCAGCCGGCGCGGGTCGACGTGGCCGGCCGGAGGCCCTTCGACGAACACCGTCGCGTCCGGGTGCAGGCCGATGCGCTCGTCGGGGCTCCCGACCGTCTCCCGCCAGCGGACGCCGGCCGGCGCGAGCCGGTGCGCCACCTCTCGGAGCTCGGCGGCGGCGGTCGCGTCGTCGACCGCGTAGATCGCGCCGACCGGTCGGTGGAACGGCTCGCCGCCGGCCTCGATCACGGGGTACTCGGCGATGGCCCGTCGGGCGAGCTCGGCCCAGACGAACCGCCGGTCGAGGTGCCGGGTGATCCGCCCCGAGTCGTAGTGGCTCGCGAACGCACCCCGGTGCGACGCGAGGTCGGCCGGCTCGCCCGGGCCGACACCGACCGCGCGGACGCCGCGG
>WLDE01000082.1 GCA_009704985.1 Actinomycetota bacterium
AGCGGTGGCGCCCACGGCCGGCGCCGCGGTGGCGCGATCGGCCGCTTCGGCGCCTGGTGGGTACTCGCGGCGATCGGCGACCTGTCCGCCGAGTGGCCGATCGACCCTGCCGAGCTCGGTGAGCTCGCCGGTGACCTCGGTTGGTTCTGGTGGGACGCGGGCGAGCCCGATCTCGGCTGGGAGCTCCAGATCGCGATCGAGGATCCGATCGACGGACTCGCCTGGGCGATCAGCGCGCGCGACGCGCACTGAGCCGCGTACCGACCGCCGCCACGCGCACCGCCGGCCGCGCCCATCAGGCACGCCGCGCCCATCAGGCACGCACCGCACCCGGGACGCGCCACGGGGCGGCCTCGCGGCCGCCCCGTGGGTCGAACGATGCGTGCGTGCGCTGCGTCAGCCGCGGCCCTGCAGGGCCTCGATCAGCTTCGGGAGCACCTTGTGCACGTCGCCCACGATGCCGAGGTCGGCGATGCCGAAGATCGGGGCTTCCTTGTCCTTGTTGATCGCGATGATGTTCTTCGAGCCCTTCATGCCCACCATGTGCTGGGTGGCGCCCGAGATGCCGGCGGCGATGTACACGCCCGGCTTCACGACCTTGCCGGTCTGGCCGACCTGGTAGCTGTAGGGCACCCAGCCGGCGTCGACGATCGCACGCGACGCGCCCGGCGCACCCTTCAGCAGCTTGGCCAGGTCCTCGACCATCTGGAACTTGTCGGCCTCACCCAGACCGCGACCACCCGACACGACCACGTTGGCCTCGTCGAGCTTCGGGCCGGTGCTCGCCTCGACGTGCACCGCGGTGACGGTGGCTCCGCCGGTGGCGCCCAGTTCGGGCACCGGGGCGGCGACGACCTCGGGCGCACCGCCGCCCGCCGGCTCCGCGGCGAAGCTCTTCGGGCGGAAGGTGGCGAGGTACGGGGCGGCACCAGCGAACTTGGTGGTGACCAGCGTGTTGCCACCGAAGATCGGGGTGGTGACGCTCACCGAGCCGCCGTCGACGGCGATGTCGATGTTGTTGGTGAGCACCGTGCGGTCGAGCTTGACCGACAGGCGCGACACCACGTCGCGGCCGGCGTAGTTCTGCGGGAAGAGGATCACGTCGGGGCTGTCGCCGCCGTCGATCACCGACCTCATCGCCGCGGCCACGGCCACGCCCGGCAGCTTGCCGGCGAGGTCACCCGTGGCGTACACCTTGGTCGCGCCGTACTCGCCCAGCGCACCGGCGATCGCCGAGGCGTCACCGGCCACGAAGGCGGTGACGGTCCCGAGCGAGCGTGCCTTGGTGAGCAGCTCGAGGGTGCCCGACGTCGGGGCGCCGGCGGCTTCCTGTGCGAAGACCCACACGTTCGTCATGTCGTTCGTTCCTTTGTCCCGTTCCGGCTGCCGACTCAGATGACCTTGAGGTTCTCGAGGTAGGCGACGATCTTGGCGAAGCCCTCGCCGTCGTCCTCGACGATCTCGCCGGCGGCGCGGGCCTCGGCCTGCGCGACGGCGACGATCTCCTGGCCCGCACCGGCCCAGCCGGCCGGGCTCACGCCGAGGTCACCGGCGGTGACGGTGTCGATCGGCTTCGACTTCGCGGCCATGATGCCCTTGAAGCTCGGGTAGCGGGGCTCGACCACGCCGGCCGTGACGCTGATGAGCGCCGGCAGCGGGCAGGTGACCTCGTCGTAGCCCTCCTCGGTCTGGCGGTCGACCTTCAGCGAGCTGCCGTCGACCACGACCTTCTTCGCGAACGTGACCGACGGCAGGCCGAGGACCTCGGCCATCTGCTCGGGCACGGTGCCCGTGTAGCCGTCGCTCGACTCGGTCGCGGCGATCACCAGATCGGCACCGCCGAGCTTGTTCACCGCAGCCGCGAGCACCTTGGCGGTCGTGAGGGCATCGCTGCCCTGCAGCGCCGGGTCGCTGACGAGCACGCCCTTGGCGGCGCCCATCGCGAGCGCGGTACGCATGCCGCTCATCTCGCCGTTGGGGGCCATCGAGACGATGCTCACCTCGCCACCACCGGCGGCGTCGACGAGCTGCAGCGCCATCTCGACGCCGTAGCTGTCGGACTCGTCGAGGATGAGCTTCCCGTCGCGCTTGAGGGTCTTGGTGCCCGGGTCGAGCGCGCCTGGGGTGGCGGGATCCGGGATCTGCTTGACACACACGATCACGTTCATACGGACGACATTGTTACCCATCGGTACACACGGCACCCAACCCGGTGACCAGAGAGGTCGCGTGGAAGGTGGTCGTCCGACACAGCTCACCGCCCGCCCCGCGGCGGGGACGCGGGCCCGGCCGCACGCCCGCGCGGCGGTGGGCGCGGGCCCGGCGACGAGACGGCAGTAACGTCGGAGCCTTGCGGATCCTGCTCGTGGTCAACGCGTTCGCCAGCTCGGTGACGGCCCGCAACACCGTGGTCGTCCACCGCGAGCTGAGCCGGGGCAACGAGGTCGAGGTCGTCGAGACGAACCGCCGCGGCCACGCCACGCGCTTCGCCCAGGACGCGGCGCGTCGTGGCCTCGACGTCGTGATCGGCTTCGGCGGCGACGGCACCCTGAACGAGGTCGCCACTGGTGTGGCCGGCACGGACACGGCGCTCGGCGTGCTGCCCGGTGGGTCGACCAACGTGTTCGCCCGGACGATCGGCATGGCCAACGACCCCGTGCGCGCCGCCCGGCAGCTCGCCGGGGGCATCGCCGCCGGCGACATCACCCCCATCGGGTTGGGCGAGGTGAACGGCCGGTCGTTCTGCTTCCACACCGGCATCGGCTACGACGCCGCCGTCGTCGACGCGGTGGAGCGCCGCGCCTCGCTCAAGCGGTGGCTCGGGCACCCGCTGTTCATCTCGGCCTCGCTGCGCACGTGGGCCGTGGGCTACGACCGCCGACGCCCGCACTTCGCCCTCGGCGGTGTCGACGCCGGCGGCACGCCGTGGGAGGTGCCCGACGGCTACTTCACCGTGGTGCTCAACACGAACCCGTACACCTACCTGGGCAACCGGCCACTCGACCTCTCACCGGCCGCGACCCTCGACCGCGGTCTCGTGGCGGTCACCTTCCGCACGATGCGCGCCACCGCGATCCTCGGTTCGCTCGCCGGCGCGCTCCGGGGCGGGGGCGTGCGGCCGAGCGCCCACCTCGACGTGCGCACCGACCTCACCGAACTGGTGGTGACCGCGATCGACGACCGCCCGTTCCCGTACCAGGTGGACGGCGACTTCCTGGGCGACACCCGCGCGCTGCGGTTCCGCCATCGGCCCGACGCGGTCCGACTGGTGCGACCGGCTGCCGGGTGATCGGCCCTCGACCCGCCGTGCGCGACGCCCCGTGGGGCCGGGTCCGGCGTCAGCCGGTCGCAGCGCTGCCCGCCCGCACCGAGAGCGCGAGGTCCGGCAGGTTGGTGCAGAGCCCGCTCACCCCCCACTCGATGAGCTCGGCCATCCGCCCGGGGTCGTCACACGTCCACACGTTGACGTCGAGCCCCGCCTCGCGGCAGGCGTCGACGGTGTCGCGGCCCAGCAGCTGGACCCACGGGTGCAGCGCCACGTGTCCGCGGGACACGAGCACGTCGACGACGTCGTCGGGGACCACCGCGGTGAGCCATGCGGTGCGGATCGCCGCGCCCGCGTCGGCAGCGGCGGCACGGCAACGGTCGACGGTCTCGAGCCGGAAGGCGGACACGAGCCACCGATGGTGCTCGTCCCGGGTGACCAGCAGCGCAGCGGTCTGCTCGGCGATCGCGTCGGTGGGGTCGAAGTCGGGTTCGCGTGGGTCGTTCTTGATCTCGACGTTCACCCACATGCCCGCACACGCGTCGAGCGCCGCTCCGAGGTCCGGCACCGTGGCCGGTAGGTCCGCCGCATCGGTGTCGCGGATGAGGCGCCCGTCCGCGAGGCCCGGATTGTGGTGCACGACGAGCACCCCGTCCCGGGTGCGACGGACGTCGAGCTCGACCGCGTCGGCGCCCATCCGGCGCGCCAGGTCGAACGCGGCGAGGGTGTTCTCCGGTGCCGCGGCCGACGCACCGCGGTGCGCGATCACCGCGACCGACCCCGGATCACCCGACCCCGGATCACCCGACCCCGGATCACCCGACCCGGACCCCGCTCCCGTCACCCCGATGGCATCGCCCATCTGCATCTCCTCTGCTCACGGGGTGCGCCATCGCTGCCAGGCATGACCCCCCACCTACATCAGATGCCACAAGAGGCGTTGGGCCCTTGTGCGCACGACCAATGTTTCCTAGCGTTTCTGAACGGTGTACGACGACTTCGTGAACTCTTGCACGAACACCCGACGCGCCCTTCGGATTCCCCCGACGAGCGCTCACCGGGAGCACGCCTGCGGCATCGCACCCGTTCGTCACACCCCATCACCTGCCTTCACGCACGGTCCATCCGGGGAGCACACATCGTGACCATCCTTGCCTCGAGCCTCGCCCTCGCCAACGCCGACTACAGCTGGCGATCGCGGGCCATCTGCCGCGACACCGACCCCGACCTGTTCTTCCCGGTCGGGACCACCGGTCAGGCCCTGCTGCAGATCGCTCGGGCGAAGGAGGTCTGCGGCGAGTGCCCGGTGAGCACCCAGTGCCTCGAGTACGCGCTGGAGACCAACCAGGACTCGGGCATCTGGGGCGGCCTCGACGAGGAGCAGCGCCGCGCCATCCGGCGCCAGCAGACCACCCGGCACCGCCTCCTGGCCTGACGCCGGCGGGCGCCGACCGCCAGCGACCGCCGACCGAGGGTCGACGGCCCGGCCGTCGACCGACTCAGCTGCGACCGACTCAGCTGCGACCGACTGAGCTGCGACCGACTCGGCTGCGACCCACTCAGCTACCGATCGGCACCGTGAGGTGCACCACGGTCCCGTTGCCGTCGCGGACGTCGCTGATGCCCACGGCCGCGAAGTCCGCCGCGGTGCCGGCTCGCATCACGATCGTGCCGCCGAGCTCGGTGGTCACGAGGGTGCGCACGATCGACAGGCCGAGCCCGGTGGCGCGGTTGAGCTCGAACGACGGGTCGAGCCCGACGCCGTCGTTGACCACGGTGATCGACAGCACGCCGGGGGTGCGACTGAGCTGCACCACCACGTCGCCGCCCGAGCTGCCCTCGGGGAAGCCGTGGTCGATCGCGTTCTGCAGCAGCTCGATCAGCACGACCGACAGCGGCGTCGCGACGGTGGTCGGCAGACGACCGCCGTCGCCCTGCACCGTGAAGCGGATCGGCCGGTCCTGCGACTGCAGCCCCTCCTCCGACAGACGCAGCAGCGGACGCACGATGTCGACGAACGCGACGTCGTCGCCGGCCTCGCGCGACAGGGTCTCGTGCACGACCGCGATGGTGCGGATCCGGCGGACGGATTCGTTCACCGCCGCCTTCGCCTCGGCCGACTGCAGCCGCCGGGCCTGCAGCCGCAGCAGCGACGAGATCGTCTGCAGGTTGTTCTTGACGCGGTGGTGGACCTCGCGGATCGTGGCGTCCTTCGACAGCAGCAGCTTGTCCTTCTTGCGCACCTCGGTGACGTCACGGATCAGCAGCAGCCCGCCGGTCACCTCGCCGCCGGCCATGATCGGCAGGCACCGGGCGAGCAGGGTGACGTCGGCGGTCTGCTCGAACTCCTCGATCACGGGTCGCCCGGTCTCGAGCGCTCGCCGGGCGCAGTTGTCGTTGAAGCCCATCTCGGCGAGCCGCATGCCGACCGCGTTCGCGTTGATGCCCACGCGGTGGAACACGCTCATCGCGTTCGGTGAGGCGTAGCGGACCCGGGCGTCCTCGTCGAGCAGGATCGTGCCGTCACCGATGCGCGGCGCGGCGCTGGAGTCCTCGAGCGGCCCCTCCGACGGGAACGAACCCTCGGCCACCATCACGGCGAAGCGCTCGAAGATCGCGATGTACGTGCGCTCGAGCTCGCCGAGGATGCGCGTGTTGCGGCTGCCGGCCTCGCGTCCGAGCACGGCGATGCACTCGCCGCGGAAGCGCACGGGGATGCCGAGGAACCGGGCGGGTTCCACCTCGTTCTCGACCTCGATGTCGCCCTCGCAGAGGCCGCGGGTGGCCATCACCTGATCGAGCACCGGTCCGGCGAAGCGGGCGTACTCACCGACGTAGTCGGCCGGGTAGATCGTGCGGCCGGTCGAGGGACGGACCTGGGCCAGGATCACCCAGCGCCCGTCCGTCGTCGGGACGTAGAGGAGCAGGTCGGCGAACGACAGGTCGGCCAGGAACCCCCATTCCGCCACGAGCTGTTGGAGATGTCCGACCTGATCGCCGGACAGCGACGTCCGCTGCCGAGCGACCTCCACGAGCGTTGCCATAGAGCCACGAGTGTGGCAGACGGACGTGCTCCGCCCCCACCACCGTGACACGGCCCGTGACGCGCTTCCGTGACTCGCTCCCGTGACTCGGCCCGTGGTCAGCGGGCGTCGAGCAGGTGGCGGCCGAGCTCGAGCAGGGACGACACGTCGGACACGTCACGGCCGAGCGCAGGTGCGGCGACCGTGAGGGCGCCGAGCGACTCGAGCTCGGCACGCCGCTCCGCCTCGCGGCTCGCGACCACGGCGACGTCGCGGAACCGCTCGCCGACCTCGCCGAGCACGGCACGCACGTCGGACGGCGACACCTCCGCCGCCGCTGCCACCCGATCGACGAACGCCGGGTCGTCGACGGCAGAGCGGAGGGCACGAGCCGCGGTGGCCGCCGCCGGTGCCCGCAGTCGCGGTGAGAGCGTGCGGTTCAGCAGCACCGCCCCGAGGTTCATGCCGCGGCGCTGCAGCTCGCGGGCGAGGTACCCGGCCTCGTACGCGGGTGCGGCCTCGAGGGTGGACACCACGACGAACGACGTGCGCGGGTCGACCAGGAGCTGCTCCACCTCCTCGGCGCGGGCGACGAAGCCGTGCTCCATCGTCTGGAACAGCACGAAGAACTCGGCGATGTCCTGCAGGAAGCGCGAGCCGAGCACCCGATCGGCGACCTGGTAGAAGGGCTTGGAGGCCACGGTGAACAGCCGCGACCGGTAGGGCACCGTGAGCCACCGCAGCAGCCGGCTGCCGAAGAACTCCTTCATCCGGCTGGGGGCGTCGAGGAGGTCGAGGGCGTTGCGCGACGGCGGCGTGTCGATCACGACCAGGTCGAAGCGGCCTGACGCGTGCACCTCGTGCAGTTTCTCCATCGCGAGGTAGTCGTGACTGTGCACGAACCGGCCGGTGATGTTCTGGTACAGCGGGTTCGCCAGCACCTGCTCGCGGAGCTGCTCGTCGGGCGCGTGTCGCCGGATGAGGTCGTCCCAGCCGGCCTTGGTGTCGAGCATCGCGACCCAGAGCTCGCCGGTCGCCGCACCGTTCGTGCCCGTGGCGTCGGGGTCGCCGGCGGCGAGCAACGCCGGATCCACCCGCACCTCCCGGCCGGGCACGCCGGCGCTGTCGAGCAGTGCGTCGGCACCGAGCCCGAGGGCGGTGGCCAGGCGCCGGGCCGGGTCGACGGTGAGCACGAGCACCCTCGCTCCCAGCCGGGTCGCGGCCATCGCGCCGAGCGCTGCGCTGACGGTGGTCTTGCCGGTCCCGCCGCTGCCGCAGACGACGATCATCTCCTTCGAGGCCAGCAGCGCGTCGAGGCCGGGCCGGTCGGCGGGGCGGGTGCGGCGCGGCACGTCAGACCAACTCGTCCTGGATCGCCTGCGCCATGAGCGTCACGACCCGGCGTCCGACCGCCCGCGTGAACAGCTCGGGCACGATCACGAGGGGCACCGACGGCCCGACCCGCTGTGCGAGCTCGCGGCGCAGCCGGTCCAGGTGCCCCGCACCGACGCGCCGGCGCGCCTCGAGCAGCTCGGCCGCGGACAGCACGGTGTCCACCGCCGCGCCGGCGGTCTCGACGAGCAGCCGATGGGCCTCACCGGTGCGCATCCGCTCGAAGACGTCGTGCTCGCGCTCGGAGAACAGCGCCGGCAGCACCCGGTTGGCGACGACGGCGGCGATGTCGACGCCCGTCTCCGAGCGCACCCGGTCGATGAGCTCGAGCGTCTCGGTGACGGGCATCTCCTCCGGCGTGGTCACGACCACCAGCCCCGTGCGCTCGGCGTCGTCGAGGATGTCGAGCATCCAGTTCGTCTGGTCGCGCACGAGACCCACCTGCACGAGCTGGCGGATCGCCCGCGGCGCGGCGATCTGGGCGACGATGTGTCCGCTCGCCTCGGCGTCGACCACGACCAGGTCGTAGTGGCGCTCGCGCACCTCGTAGCAGAGCTTGCCGACCGCGAGGATCTCCTTCACACCCGGCGCGGCGTCGGCGACGAAGTCGAACGTGCGCGCCAGGGGTCCGATCCGGCCGACCAGCGGGATCTTCACGAACAGCCGCAGGTACTCGCGGAGCGCGTCCTCGGTGTTCATCTCCATCGCGTGGAGGCCGTCCGCGACCTGGGTGGGTTCGAACCGCAGTGACGACACGTCGAAGGCGGCGGCCAGCGCCCCCTTGGCGTCCATCTCGCACACGAGTGTGCGCCGACCCGTGCTCGCGGCGAGCTCGGCCAGGGCCGCCGCAGCGGTGGTCTTGCCGACCCCACCCTTGCCGGTGACGAACAGCAGCTGTCGGTCGAGGACCGCGCGCGGCCCGACCGGCGCCGGACCTGACGGGGCGGACGGTGGCGGTGTCAGGTCAGCCGCCGAAGCCGATCTTGCGCTCGCCCTCGGTGTTGCCGATCTCGACGTACGCGATCTTCGCCGCCGACACGGCCACCAGCCGCTGCTTCTTGTCGGTCACCCACAGCACGTCGACCGCGCCCGACAGCGCCGCCTCCACCTGCGTCCGCAGTGCGTCGCGGTCGGTGTCGTCGGGCAGCTCGACGTTGAGCTCGCGCGGGGACTGGGTGACGCCGATTCGGAGATCCATGCGGCGAGTGTACGGACGGCCGGCTCGTTCGACGTCGACCGAGGTAGTGCCGGGGTGTGTCCGGATCCGTGGGCGCCATGTCGTTGACGCCATTCCCGTCCCGGGTCACACTCGGGCCATGAGCCGTGCCACGCGATCCGTCGTGATCGTCGTCTACCCCGGGGTGCAGTCGCTCGACGCAGTCGGGCCCTACGAGGTGTTCAGCGGCGCCGCACAGGCGATCGCCTCGGTCCGGCCCGATGCACCCGTGGCCTACGACGTGCGCCTCGTGTCGCGCGACGGCACGCCGGTGCGTTCGGAGAGCGGCCTCTCGTTCGGCTCCGAGCCGCTGCCCCCGCACTCCTCGCCGATCGACACCCTCCTCGTCGCCGGCGGGTCCGGTGTGCACGAGGCGCTCGACGACCCCGAGCTCGTCGACTGGGTGCGCCGCGCCGGCGGGCGCGCCCGCCGCGTCGGCACCGTGTGCACGGGCGCGTTCCTGGCCGCCGAGGCGGGCCTGCTCGACGGCCGGAACGTCACCACGCACTGGGCACGAGCACCGCGGCTCGCCGAGGAGTTCCCGCAACTGCACGTCGACCCCGACCCGATCTACACCCGCACCGACGACGTGTGGACCTCGGCGGGCGTGACGGCCGGCATCGACATGGCGCTCGCGATGGTGGAGGACGACCTCGGCACCGAGGTCGCGCAGATCGTGGCGCGCTGGCTGGTGATGTTCCTCCGGCGTCCCGGCGGCCAGTCGCAGTTCGCCGCGCCGGTGTGGATGCCGCGGGCCGAGCGCTCGTCGGTGCGTGCCGTGCAGCAGGCGATCGAGGACGCCCCCGACGGCGACCACCGCATCGCCTCGCTCGCCACCCGCGCCGCGATGAGCCCCCGGCACTTCTCGCGCGTGTTCCTCGACGAGGTCGGCGAGTCGCCCGGCCAGTACGTCGAGCGGGTCCGCGTCGACGCGGCCCGCCGGCTGCTCGAGGACACCGACGACACCGTGGCGCGCGTCGCGCGCCGATGCGGCTTCGGCACCGCCGAGACCATGCGCCGGGCGTTCGTCCGTCGCGTCGGCGTCGCGCCCGACCACTACCGGCGCCGGTTCCGCCGAGCGGCCTGACCGACCCGGTCCGCCCGGTCCGCCCGGTCCACCCGGTCCACCCGCCCATCCCGTCCGTCCGCCCGTCCCGTCCGTCCGCCCGTCCCGTCCGCCCATCCCGTCCGCCCACCATCCACCATCCACCGAGAGGAACCCCACCGTGCAGGTCGCCATCCCGCTCTTCCCCCGCTTCACCGCGCTCGACGCCATCGGCCCCTACGAGGTGCTCCAGCGCATCCCCGACCTCGACATCACCTTCATCGGCCACGAGCGCGGGGAGGTGCGCAGCGAGAACGGGTTCCTCGGCATCGTCCGCGACGCCACGTTCGAGGAGCTCCCCCACCCCGACATCGTCGTGTTCCCCGGTGGGGTGGGAACCCGGCCGCTGATGACCGACGAGCGGGTGCTCGAGTGGGTCCGCACGGCCCACGCCACGTCGCGCTACACGACGTCGGTCTGCACCGGATCGCTCGTGCTCGGCGCCGCCGGCCTGCTGCAGGGGCTCACCGCGACCACGCACTGGAGCGTGCTCTCGATGCTCGAACCCCTGGGAGCGACGGCCACCGGCACCCGCGTCGTCGAGCACCTGCCGCAGCGGATCATCACCGCCGCCGGCGTGTCCAGCGGCATCGACATGGCCCTGCGCCTGGTCGAACTGCTGCACGACGCGACCGCGGCCCGGGCGTCCCAGCTGATGATCGAGTACGACCCGCAGCCGCCCTTCGACTGCGGTGCGCTGGAGAAGGCCGACGACGCCGTGATGGCGCGTGTGGTGGAGTACGCCCAGTACCGTCAGTAGCGGCCGCCGGCGCGGTCGGTGGCCAGGTGCCACCAGCCCCGTCCGGCACCGACACCCGAGCGTGACGCACCACTACAGTACGCGCGTCCGGGCGAGCCGCCGTCCCGGGCATGACGGTCGTGACGGTCGGGGCGGCCCGTGCGGGAGGTGATCGGGTGAGCGGTGTTCCTGCCTCCCGGTTCGTGCGTCCGCTCCTGCCGCTCCAACGGACCGAGCTGGTCGGTCGCCTCGACGACCTCGACGGCGTCCTGGCGCTGCTGTCCGCACCGACCACCCGGATGGTCACCCTCGCGGGGCTCGCCGGCATCGGCAAGACCCGACTCGCGGTGGAGGTGGCCCGCCGGGTCGCCGAGACCGATCTCCGACGCGTCGTGTTCGTCGAGCTCGCACCGCTCGACCAGGCGGCCGACATCCTGCCGCGCGTGGCCTCGACGTCCGGGCTCACCGTCCCTGAGGGCGCCGACCCCGGCGCCGATCTGGTCCGGGCGCTGACGCACGATCCGACGCTGCTCGTGCTCGACAACGTCGAGCACCTCGACACCGCTGCCACCATCGACCGCCTGCTGGTGGAGGTCGACCAACTCGTGGTGCTCACCACCAGCCGGGTGCCCGTCGGCGTGGCGTGCGAGCACGTGTGGCGACTGGCCTCGCTCCCGGTGCCCGCTGAGGACGACTCGGCGGCCGCCGTCGACGAGCCGGCCGTCGAGCTCTTCCGCGCCGTCGCCGCGACCGTCGATCCGCGGTTCACGCTCCACCCGGGCAACACCGACGACGTGGCGGCGATCTGCCGCACGCTCGGTGGTCACCCGCTGTCGATCGAACTGGCCGCGGCGCGATCGGCCACCCTCGGCCCCGCACTGCTGCGCGGTGAGCTGACGCGACCCGGTGCCGGGGCGACCCTGCTGCGCGGCAACCGCGGCCCGGGTCGGCACCGCGACCTCCCCGACGCGCTGGTGTGGAGCTACGAGCGTCTCGACGACGACGCGCGCCGGCTGCTGCGGCGCATGTCGGTGTTCCGGGGCTGGGTGGGGCTCGACGACGTGGCCGCCGTCTGTGGCGGCGAGCCCGGCTCGCTGGCCGACCTCGGCCGGTCGACCCCCACCGCCTCCAGCATCGTCGAGGCGTTCTCGCAACTCGTCGACGACCATCTCGTCGACCCGGTTCACGAAGGCCGCGACACCCGCTGTCGGGTACCCGCGCCGATCCGCGAGGCGGCACACCTGTGGCTGTCGCGCGACCCCGACGACGCCGAGCGCACGGCACACGCCCACAACGTGCGGTACCGCCGGCTCGCCCTCGAGGCCGTGGCCCGTGCCGATGAACGCGATGCGATGGTGTGGCTGCGCCGGATCACCGACGCCGAGGACGAGCTCCGCGCCGCGCTCGACCGGGTGATGGGCGACGCCGACGCGCACGCCGCCGCCGACATCGGCTCGGCGCTCGCCTGGGTCTGGACGCGCAGCGGATCGTTCCCCACGCGACGGGAGACGCTCGATCGCGTCCGCGAGTTGGTCACCACGACGTCGGTGCCGCCGCTCGCGCGGGCCACGTTCCTGTCGTGGGCGGCGGTGTTCGCCGCGGACGTGGGCACCGAGGTCGCCAGGGTCCGAGAGGTCGTGCGCGAGGTCCGGCAGGCGCTCGCCCAACACGACGACGCACCCAACGACCCCGCGTCGCTCGCGGTCGAGTTGCGCCTCGTCCGTCTCGAGCTGCTCAGCGGCGACCTGGTGCTCGCCGAGGCGCATGCGGACAGGGTGCTCGCGCGTCTCCGCGCCGACGATCCGTGGTTGCCCCGCTTCCTCAGCGTCGCCGCCATCACCCGCGACCAGCAGGGCGGTCTACCCCGAGCGTTCGAACTCGGCGTCCAGGCGCTCGCCGGTGCTCGCCACCACGGCGACCGGCGTACCGAGGTGCGCGCCGGCCTGGTGGTGCTGGCCACCTCCACCGAGCTGCGCCGGACGGGCCGGCTCACCGACGCCGACATGGCGGCGAGCGGCGTCGAGATCCCGGCCGTCGACGATCTGCTCCGGATCGCGGACGCGCTGGACGACGCCGAGGTCTCCGAGTGGGTCCGACCGGTCAGGGCGTTCTTCGCGCTCGTCCAGGGTCGCGTTCCCGACGCGGCGGCGGAGTTCGGGCGGATGCTGCGCGACGCGACGCGGGTGCGGCCGACCTCTCCCAGCACCGTCGCCGCGATGTCGCTCGCGGCGATCGTGGCGCCGCGAACGCCGGAGCTGACCGCCCGCATCCACGGTGCACTCGGTCGCCGCCTCGGGGTGGGCCGGTTCCGGCTCAACGTAGCCGGCCGCCAGATGTACGACCGGGCCGTCGAGGCCGCCCGGAGCGCCATGGGTGACGCGGCGTTCGACGCGGCCCGCGACGCCGGGGCAGCGCTCAGCTGGCCCGACGCGCTCCACGAGATGGCCGCCCTGGCCGAGGCCATCGGCGCCACGGCGAGCCCGCCGTCGCGCCGTCGGCGGGCGTCGTCGCAGCCGGCCGGTCCGGCCGGTCTCACGGAGCGGGAGTGCGCCGTGGTGACCCTGCTGGCTCGCGGGATGACCAACAAGGAGATCTCCCGCGAGCTGCACATGAGTCCGAAGACGGTGATGCACCACACCTCGTCGATCTACCGGAAGCTCGAGGTCCGCGGCCGCACGGAGGCCACCGCCCGGGCACACCTGCTCGGCCTGACGACGCCCGATCACGACCCTGCCGGGCCGAACTCGCGCCGGTAGGGTCGCAGTCCGGTCGGCGGGGAACGGGTCAGAGCACGACGACGCTGCGGAGCACCTCGCCGCGCTCCATCTTGTGGAACGCCTCCTCGACGTCGTCGAGGCCGATGGTCTCGCTGACGAAGCGGTCGAGGTCGAGCCGGCCCTGCAGGTACAGGTTGATCAGCATCGGGAAGTCACGCGTGGGCAGGCAGTCGCCGTACCAGCTCGACTTGAGCGCCCCGCCGCGGCCGAAGACCTCGATGAACGGCAGCTCGATCGTCATGTCGGGTCGCGGCACGCCGACGAGCACGACGGTGCCGGCCAGGTCGCGGGCCTCGAACGCCTGGCGGTAGACGCCCGGGTGGCCGACGGCCTCGATGCACACGTCGGCGCCGTTGCCGCCGGTGACGCTCTTGATGAACTCGACCGGGTCGGTGGTCGAGGCGTTCACCGTGTGGGTGGCGCCGAACTCCTTCGCCCACGCCAGCTTGCGGTCGTCGAGGTCGACGGCCACGATCGTCTGCGCCCCGGCCAGGCGCGCCCCGGCGATGGCGGCGTCGCCCACGCCACCGCAGCCGAACACCGCGACCGAGTCGCCGCGGCTGACGCCACCGGTGTTGATCGCCGCACCGATGCCGGCCATCACGCCGCACCCGAGCAGACCGGCGGCCGTCGCCGGCGCGGCCGGGTCGACCTTCGTGCACTGGCCGGCGGCGACGAGCGTCTTCTCCGCGAAGGCGCCGATGCCGAGCGCCGGCGACAGCACGGTGCCGTCGGTGAGGGTCATCTTCTGCGTCGCGTTGAACGTGGAGAAGCAGTACTGCGGCTTGCCCTTCAGGCAGCTGCGGCAGTTGCCGCACACGGCGCGCCAGTTGAGGATCACGTAGTCGCCGGGAGCCACGCCGGTGACACCCTCGCCGACGGACTCCACCACACCGGCGGCCTCGTGGCCGAGCAGGAACGGGAAGTCGTCGTTGATCCCGCCCTCGCGGTAGTGGAGGTCGGTGTGGCACACCCCGCAGGCCTGGATCTTCACCACGGCCTCGCCGGGACCCGGATCGGGGATGACGATCGTCTCGATCGAGACCGGCTGACCCTTGCCACGGGCGACGACTCCACGGACCTGCTGCGACACCACGGTTCCCTCCTCCGACACGGTCCCGGTCGGGACCCGGTGGCGAACCGTAGTGCTCAGACCGCGGTGGCGCAGAACGTGTCGCCCTGGGGCAGCGACGCCTCGAGCGACAGGGTGGGCTCGCCACCGTGCAGCGCCTCGAGCATCCCCTTCACCATGCCCCGGTCGACCGCACAGATCACCGGGTGCTCGATCGCGACGTCACCGAAGGGGCAGTGGTTGTTGACGATGCGGAGCTGGTTGTTGCGCTGGTCGGTGTGGGCGGCGAAGCCGTGCGCGGTGAGCGCGTCGGCCACCGCCTGCAGCGCCGAGCGCAGCGACCGCTGACCCGACTGCAGATCGTTGCCCGTGAGACCTGCGGCCATCGTGGCGCCGTACTCGCGGCCCACCTGCTCGGCCATCGCCTCGGCCTCGGCGCGCGGAAGCAGCGCGAGCGCACGACCGAGCAGCGTGAGCACGAGGTCGTCGCTGCGCACCGGCACCTCGGCGAGCGCGACGTCGGCGGCGGCCCGGTAGTGCTTGGAGGGCCGCCCGGCACCCGAGCCCTCGGCCCGCTCGACCGCGACCTCGAGGTACCCGCCGGCGGCGAGCCGGTCGAGGTGGTGTCGGGCGACGTTCGGGTGGAGGCCGAACTCCGCCGCGACCTGTGCTGCGGTGACCCCCCGCTCGGCGGACCGGGCGAAGAGGTAGATGCCGCGCCGCGTCGGATCACCGAATGCGTTGGTGATCGCCGACACCGTGGCGGTGAAGGCGCCGTCGCCGGGTCCCGGACCGGCGGTTGCGGTGGGCGAGTTCCGGGGCACGCCGGTATTCTACCTATCTGGATAGTGCAAATTCCCGCACCGGTCCCGCCACCACCCACCCGCCGCCCACGCCCCGCCGCCAGGAGCCGTCATGCCCACCTCCGACCAGATCATCGACGTCCTCCGGCCGGTCGAGGATCCCGAGCTGCGCCGCTCGATCGTCGATCTCGGCATGGTGCGCCACGTCCAGATCGACGGGGGTCGCGTCGGCGTGCAGGTGGCGCTCACCGTGGCGGGGTGCCCGCTGCGCAACGAGATCCAGCGCCGCGTCACCGAGGCCGTGCTGCAGCTCGACGGGGTCGTCGAGGTCGGCCTCGACTTCACGGTGATGACCGACCAGGAGCGCGAGGCGGTGCGGCTGATGCTGCACGGCAACCCCGCCGCCACCGCCGGTCAGGGCCAGGCGCACGGCCACGCCGAGGGCCGCAAGGTGCCCTTCAGCGAGCCCGGGTCGAAGACCCGCCCGCTGCTCATCTCCTCCGGCAAGGGCGGCGTCGGCAAGAGCAGCGTGACGGTGAACCTCGCCGTCGCACTCGCGTCGCAGGGCTACCAGGTGGGTGTCGTCGACGCGGACATCTACGGCTACTCGGTGCCGCGCATGCTCGGCGCCGATCGCGACCCGGTCGTGATCGACCAGATGCTGGTCCCGCCGGAGTCGTACGGCGTGCGCTGCATCTCGATCGGCTACTTCGTGCCCGAG
The DNA here is from genome assembly GCA_009704985.1 of Actinomycetota bacterium. GTDB lineage: Bacteria > Actinomycetota > Acidimicrobiia > Acidimicrobiales > Ilumatobacteraceae > VFMC01. The sequence continues at coordinate 16,114 of WLDE01000082.1, forward strand.
GGCCAGGCGATCATCTGGCGCGGCCCGATGCTCCACAAGGCGCTCGAGCAGTTCCTCACGGACGTGTTCTGGGACGAGCCCGACTTCCTGCTGGTCGACATGCCCCCCGGTACCGGCGACATCGCGCTGTCGCTCAGCCAGTACCTGCCGCGTGGCGAGGTCTACGTCGTCACCACCCCGCAGCCCGCCGCACAGAAGGTCGCGGCGCTGTCGGCCGCGATGGCCGCGAAGGTGAACCTGCCCGTCAAGGGCGTCATCGAGAACATGTCGTGGTTCACCGGTGACGAGGGCACGCGCTACGAGATCTTCGGCGCGGGTGGCGGCCAGGAGCTCGCGGACGAGCTCGGCGTGCCGCTGCTCGGCAAGCTGCCGCTCGTGCCGGCGCTGCGCGAGGGCGGCGACGATGGCCGGCCGATCACCGTCGCCGACCCCGACAGCGAGGCCGCGCAGTGCTTCCAGCAGATCGCCCGCACGATCGCGGTCGACATGAAGCCGAAGAAGATCTTCAGCCCGAGCCTGCGCATCAGCTGACCCCGGTCGCCGTCGCCGTCAGTCACGGCCCGACTCGGGCCGGAGACGTGTCAGCTCGTGGTCGTGGGCTGATCCGCGTCGGTCGCCGCGGTGGTCGTGGTCGCAGCGGCGGGGGTCGCAGCCGTCGCCTGCTTCGAGGCGGCGCTCGCCTCGGCGAGGCCCTTCTTGAACTCGGCCTGTGCCGAGCCGAGGTTCTTCGCCAGCTTCGGGATCTGCGAACCGCCGAAGACGACCAGCAGCACGATGGCGAGGATGAGCAGTTCCTGGGGTCCGATGTCCATGTGGGCGACCGTACACCCGGCCCCGCGCCGCCTCTCAGCGCCCTCCGGCCGGGGCTCGAGCCGGGTGACGACGTGCTCAGTCGCCCCAGTGGCGCTGTTCGCGGAAGGGGTCGCCGCAAGCGACCACCAGATCATCGACCAGGCAGATCTGGCGGGTCAGCCGGCGAGTCGGCGGCGCACTTCGGCGACATCGACCGCGAGGCGATCGGCCAGTGCTCGTCCGTCGAGATTGGCCACCGTCGCGCGCTGGGCCACGGCCTCGGCGAGCAGCTCACGCACGAGATGCGACAGCGTGAGCCCTCGCTCAGCTGCCATCGCGTCCAGACTCGCCGCGAGCTCGCCGGTGAGGCGGACCGA